>DATAAV010000349.1:0-18455 GCA_036259935.1 Geodermatophilus sp.
ATCGTGCACAGCGCCGGCGAACTGGGCCTGTACACCAACCTCATCACCAGCGCGCTCGGCCTGACCCCCCGCCGCGCCGAGCAGCTGCGTGCCGCCGGCCTCGACCACGTGCAGATCAGCATCCAGGCCGACGAGCCGGCCCTGTCCGACCGCCTCGCCGGGACGCCGTCCTTCGAGCGCAAGGTGGCGGCAGCCCGGCTGGTGAAGGAGCTGGGCTGGCCGCTCACGCTCAACGTGGTCCTCCACCGGCACAACATCGACCGGGTCGCCCGCATCCTCGGCATGGCCGAGGACCTGCGCGCGGACCGGATCGAGCTGGCCAACACGCAGTACTACGGCTGGGCCCTGCGCAATCGCAACCAGCTCCTGCCCAGCAGGGCCCAGCTGGAGGGCGCCGAGGCGGTGGTGCGTGCGGCACACGAACGCCTGAGGGGACGGATGGAGATCATCTACGTCCTACCGGACTACTACGGCCGCTATCCCAAGCCCTGCATGGGCGGCTGGGGACGGCGGCAGCTCACGGTGGTCCCCAACGGCGACGTCCTCCCGTGCCCGACCGCCCACACCCTCCCCCTGCCCCGGGCCAGCGTGCGGGAACACCCACTGGCGTGGATCTGGGAACGATCCCCCCTCTTCCAGCGCTTCCGCGGCACGGACTGGATGCCCGAGCCGTGCCGGAGCTGCGACCGCCGCGAGATCGACTTCGGCGGCTGCCGCTGCCAGGCGTTCCAGCTCACCGGCGATGCCGCCCGTACGGATCCGGTCTGTCATCTGTCTCCCGACCACGGCATCGTGGCCGAGGCGGTGCACGCCGCCAACGAGGTGCCGCGGCCACGTGATGCGGTGATGACTCCCCGGCCGCATCCAGCCGCTCCGCGCAGCCGATGACCGGCCGTCAGCGGGTAGCGGCGGCGGACCCGGCCTGCCCGCTGGATACCGCACGCGGTCTCGACGGTCCGCAGCGAGTGCCACCCCAGCCGCCGCTGCACGGGTTCACGCGAGTGGGCGCTTCGACGTCCTGCCCATCGGGCCGTGGCGAGGAGGGGCCTCGGACATGACCTCGATATTCATCTTCATCTCCGGAGCGACGCTCCTGATCGTCAGCGCCGAGAAGCTCATCGCCCACCTCGTCGGGGCGGCTCGGGGGCTCAGAGTTCCGCTCTTCCTGCTCGCCGTCATCTTCACCGGCGTGGAATTCGACGACATCACGCTCGGCGTCGGGCTCAACCTCGAAGACCTCAGCGGCGTCGCGCTCGGTGTCGTGTTCGGGACGGCGCTGTCGTTCACCGGGATCATCCTCGCGCTCGCGGTGATCCTGAAGCCGAGCAGGATCGACATCCCACGCGACTACGTCGTCCTGTTCGCTGTCGCACCGCTCGTGATGGTCGGGTTCACGCTCGCCGGGCCGCTCACCGTCACCGCCGGCCTGATACTCCTCGGCCTGTTCGTCCTCTTCATCGTCTACGTCGCCGCCCGGGAGTTCCGCAGGAGCGTTGCGGTCTTCCGTGACGTGGAGATATACGAAGCCGCCGCCGTCGGAGGACCGGGAGGTGGTGGACATCCCGGTCGCGGGGCGGAGCCGTACGCGCGGCAGGACGAGCCGGCCGGGGCAGGAGCATGGGCCGACGCCCGGCTGGAGCAGGAGATCGTCGACGACATGCCGTTCGCCCGGGCACGCGAGCTGCCCGGCTGGGCGAATCTGGGGCTGGCTGTGCTCGCCCTCGCCGGCCTCATCATCGGCGCGGCGACGACGAGCACCGGAACCGAGGGGATCCTGGAGACCTACGGGCTCGAGGGCACGGTGTTCGGCGCCACCATCGCCACCGCCGTACTGACCATCGAGGACATCTTCTTGACGGTGGAACCCTTCCGGAAGGGTGTGCCGGAAATCGGCGTCGGAAACGTCATCGGAAGCGTCGTCTTCTCGGTCACCGGGAAACTCGGCATCACCCTCCTTGCCGGCGGCATCGTCGTCGGCCCGGACGTGCTCACCTGGCACCTGCCCGCTCTCATCGCCCTCACCGGTCTTGCTGCGTATTTCCTCTCCACGGGCCGGCTGAAGCGGTGGCACGGCGGCACTCTGCTGGCGCTCTACCTCGTGTACTGGGGAGTCAGCGTCGTCGCGTTCGGTGGGGCTCCCATCGAACTGGACTGAGCGCCATCCCCGTCCCCGGACCCCGGGGGCCTCTCGGCACAATGCGGCCTGGCCCAGTGGAGTCGTGTGCGCGGTCCTCGGCGGCTGTCCGTGGGTAGTGCGATCAATGCGCTGGCCAGCGCAACGAGGAGGTGGCGGCGGGATGCCGGGCTGGGGGTGGACGCTGGTCGGGGTGCTGGGTGGCCTGCTGCTGTGCTGGCTGGTGCTGATGGCGGTGTTGTGGATGACCCGGCCGGACGAGCTGCGATTGCGGGAGTTGCTGCGGCTGCTGCCTGACGTGCTGAGACTGCTGCACCGGCTGGCCAGCGACGGCACGCTGCCGCGTGGCGTCCGGGTGCGGCTGTGGCTGTTGCTGGCCTACCTGGCGGTGCCGATAGACCTGGTGCCGGATTTCGTGCCGGTGGTCGGCCACGCCGACGACGCGATCGTGGTCGCCCTCGTGCTGCGCTCGGTCGTCCGCCGCGCCGGCACGGCGGCGCTCGCCCGGCACTGGCCCGGCACGCCCGAGGGCCTGGCCGCGTTGCGCCGGGCCAGCCGTCTGCCGGTGTAGGCGAGGGTCGGGGGAGCCCCGGCCGGTCCGATCGGAAGCGCGCCCCGGCGAGGGACGACGTGAGAACGCCGGTCACAGCGCCCGGCGTCGCCCCCGCGGACAGGTGCGGGCCCCGTGGAGTCCGCTGAGGTCAGAAGCCGGCCACCGCCGCCTCACAGACCGTGGTGTCCTGTTCACCGGTGCCACCGCTCACCCCGACCGCGCCCACGACGGCGCCGTCGGCGAGCACCGGGGCGCCACCGGCGAAGACCATCACCTTGCCGTTGTTGGACGCCTCGATGCCGTAGAACGGCCCGTCGGGCTTGGCGAGCTCGGCCAGCTCCGCGGTGGTGATGTCGAACGCCCGGGCGGTGAAGGCCTTGTTGATGGCGATGTCGACGCTGCCGCGCCAGGCGCCGTCCATCCGGACGTGCATGAGGAGGTCGCCCCCGGCGTCGACGACGGCGATGTTCATCGGCTGCCCGATGTCTGAAGCGCGTGCCTCCCCGGCCGCGACGATGCGACGGGCATCGTCCAGGGACAGGCTGGTCAGCTGCTGAGTCACAGGAATCCCTCTCCGTCGAGCAATGGCCAGGGCCAGCGTCCATCTGCGACTGCTCCGGCCCGGTGCCGGAACAGCACCGGATTACCCGCACCGCTGCCGTGGCCAACTCTGCTTCGGTTGCGAGTCGGCGCTCCTCCGGTGCCTGCGGTACCGGTCCGATTCCCAGCACCACGGTGTGGCAGCGGTCGGGCAGCATCACCGGCGTCACCGGGCGATGAGACCCACGGGTGTGGGTGGCCATGCGATGCAGCGTGACGACACGAACGAGCCCCACGGCGATCGCCGTGGGGCTCGTCTGCTGGTGTTCGGTCAGGCGATGCGACGCACCCGGTTGACCGTCAGTCCCTTCTCGTCCAGCAGCTCCGGGATCCTCGCCGCGAACTCTTTGAGATGGGGCGCCGCGAGGTGGGCGTCGAGGTCCTCACCCGACTCCCGGTTCTCGTAGAAGAAGAACGAGTCCGGGTCCTCGACGCCCTGGTGCAGGTCGTAGTTGATGTACCCCTGCTCCTGGCGAGTCGGCTCGATCAGGGCTTCGAGCGCTGCTCGGAGCTCCTCGCGCTTGCCCGGGGCGGCGCGCATGTACGCGTGACCGTGAGCAGGTCGCGTCGGTCGTCGGTGGGAGTGGGCACGGGGACCTCCGTCCGGACTGTGGCCGGCAGCTGTCCGGCCGCCTGTGGCGGCGGTCACGCTAAACGAGGCGCCGCGGTCGGGCAGCCCAGGGCCGGGAGCGCCTCGCCGACGTCTCGACGGCCGTGCCCGACCGGTCCGGAGGTCGGGCGAGCCGGAGTGCGCTGGTAGGCGTCGGTGCTGCCGGGGCGGCCCCCTCGTCGCTGGGCGCGTCGGTACGCCGTGGCGCTAGATTCCGGCCATGGCCGGTGGGGAATCCTCCGTGGACGACGTCCCCGCACGTGTGGTGGCTCGGCGGATGGCCGAGGCGGCGAACGCGTGGCTGGACAGCCTCGACCCGCGGCAGCGGCGGATCGCCGTCGGCGCGGTCCCCGAGGACGACGCATCCGACGCCGAACGCCGACGCTGGTTCTACACCCCCACCGATCACGGCGGCCTGACGTTCCACGCGCAGCGACCGGCCCAGCAGCGGGCGGCGATGCGGCTCGTCGCCT
Source organism: Geodermatophilus sp. (assembly GCA_036259935.1). Taxonomy (GTDB): domain Bacteria; phylum Actinomycetota; class Actinomycetes; order Mycobacteriales; family Geodermatophilaceae; genus Geodermatophilus. Next base: position 4,371 of record DATAAV010000349.1, read on the forward strand.
CGGGACTGTCCACGCCCGCGTACGTCACGGTGGCGACGATCATCGGCCTGGAGAACGTCCTCGACCAGGTCGAGGGCTTCGTCACCCGGTTCGACCGTGAGCGCGGCCGTGACCCGGGCCTGTACTACCTACGCGTCTTCGGCCGGCCGGGGGAGAGCGGGCCGTGGGGATGGCGGTTCGGCGGACACCACGTCTCCCTGAACAACCTCGTCGTGGACGGAGAGGTCGTCGCGACCACTCCGTGCTTCCTCGGCGCGGATCCCGCCACGTCGCCGCTGCTCGGAGGAGCGGTGAACCGGCCGTTGGCCCGGGTGGAGGACACCGCGCGGGATCTGGTCAGGTCGTTGCGGCCGGAGCTCGCGGCTCGCGCCGTGCTGCTGCCCCGGGCTCCGTCGGACCTGGTCACCGCCAACCGCACGACGGTCTCCCCGGGTGACCGGGTGATCCCCCCCAGCGGGATCTGGCGGGACGAGCGGTTCCCGGACCCGGTCGAGCAGAAGAAGCTGCAGGCCCTGAGCGACGGGATCGACGAGGCCGCCGGGTTCGACGAGCGGGACCACGCGGCCGTCGAGTACACAGCCGGACCGAGAGGCGTGCCGGCAGCGGAGCTGGGCGCCGAGCAGCGCGCGATGCTGCGGGCGCTGCTCGGCACCTACCTCGACCGCGTTCCCTCCGAGGTGTCCCCGCTGCGGCGCTACGACGACGACGCGGCCCTGGACGACGTCCACTTCGCCTGGGCCGGCTCCATGGCGCCCGGCGATCCGCACTACTACCGCCTGCAGGGGCCGCATCTGCTGGTCGAGTGGGACAACACCCAGCGAGGCGCGAACCACGCCCACTCGGTGTGGCGCGACCCCAGCTCCGACTTCGGCTTGGACGTGCTCGCTCAGCACCGCGCAACCCTCCACCGCTGACCCGTCGGGTCGGGGCCATCCCCGGTGTTCCGGCAGAACATGGCGGGTGCTGCGGAGCAGCCCCGGCTGGACCGCGCACGCCGCCCGTCGGCGAGTAGCAGGCGGGCTGCGACGCCGCGCAGATGTACCCGCGACAGTTCGCCGAGCTATGACGGACTCCCTCGGAGCGGCCATCGTGTCCGCCCAGGCGCCGCCGGGTGGCTTCCCCCCGGCTCTGCCCCCGAGGGCACGGCGAGTCCCGGGTGTCACGGGCGGGGATCGAAGCCTGCCCAGGCCGGACGGAGGAATGGCGCGGGCGATGTGACTGACCGTGTCCATCCCGATGCGTATGGGAATACTTGCCGACGGTGATTCGGGCGTTATCCCCGATTGCGAGCAGTTGTTGCCGAGGTATGGCCCTGGCTATGTCAATTCCCCGCACGGCGGCCTCTGGTGATCGTCGCGGTGTCTGCGAATCCTTTATGACTCCCCGCATCAAAGGAGGCTCCTGATGTACCGCTCCGCCCTCGTGTCCTCGGTGCTGACCGCCGTGCTGCTCGCCGGCTGCGGTGGTGATGGTGCTGCCGAAGCTTCACCTGGCGGCGGCGACCGCTCCAGCGCGCCGGTAGAGCCTTCCGCGCCGACGACGTCGGAACCGGCTGACCCGACCGACGACGGCACGGTCGACGAGCCCTCGGGAGGCCAGGCCTCGACCGGCGACGGATCGGGCGGCGGAGACACGGGCAGCGCGGAGCCGGTGGGCGAGGGTTCGTCCGGCGGGACGGAGCAGCGGACCGTGTGGCCCCCAGAGACCGCCCCGGTGCACGGTGGACGGGCGTGGGCCGTCTATCTGGCGGTGGGATCACCGGACTCCGACTGGGAGATGCACATGCTGGGGGAGACGGAGTCCTACGCCCGCGGCCTCGGGTACGTCGGTTCGGGCATCGGGTCGGTCGGGTGCGATCAGGGGGCTGCCGAGGCGCTGGGCTTCGACCCCGCCGACAACCGGGTGGCGGTGTACTTCGACAGCGCCGCGCGTGCTCAGGAGTTCGTGGCTGTCTACGACCGGCAGGACGTGGGGTCGGCACAGGTGACCACCTACTGCCTGGATTGAGTGGCTCGTCCATCCAGCACTGTCGCGTACCGGCCGGCTGCAGGTGGGGCGTGCCCCGCTGTCCCCGTGTCAAGGTGGATGGCATGGCTGTGGAACGGACGGTGGAGCTGCAGTTCGAGGAGTCGGCGCGGACGGCGGGCACCCACAGCAACCTCTCGGCCGTCCGCAGCGACGACACCGTCCTCTGGGTCGCCGGCGACGAGACCGCGACGATCGAGCGGCTGATCGCCGATGCTCCGGGCGAGCCGCACCGCTACGCGCAGCAGGCCAGCTTCCGGCTCGCCGACTTCGTGCAGCTGCCCGCTGCCGACGAGGACGACGTCGAGGACGAAGCCGACATCGAGGGCATCGCCCGGCACGGCAGTTTTCTGTGGGCGGTCGGATCGCACAGCCTGCGCCGCAAGCAGGTCAAGGACAAGCACAGCGGTGAGAAGGCCCTGCGCCGGCTGGCCGAGGTCACCGGCCAGCCCAACCGCCAGATCCTCGTCCGACTGCCGGTCGGCGTCGTGGACGGCCTGCCGACCGTCGTGCGCGAGCTGGAGGAGGACGGTGTACGGCACCGCGCCGCGTCGTTCGGCGTGCACGGCACCGACCTGCGGGAGGTCCTGGCCGACGACGAGCACCTGGCCCCGTTCCTGCCGCTGCCGGGCAAGGACAACGGGCTGGACGTCGAGGGCATCGCCGTCATCGGGCCGCGGGTGTACCTGGGCCTGCGCGGGCCGGTGTTGCGCGGATGGGCCGTGGTGCTGGAGCTGCGACCGGAGATCGACCCCGAGGCGCCGGAGCGGCTGCGGCTGACCCGATTCGATGACGGCTGCCTGTATCGCAAGCACGTCCTGCGCCTGCGCGGCCTCGGAGTACGAGACCTCTGCCCACATGGCGACGACCTGCTCGTGCTGGCCGGGCCGACCATGGAACTCGACGGACCGGTGCACGTCTTCCGCTGGCACGGGGCGTTGCAGGCGGACACGCCGCAGGTGGTCCGCGGCGACCTGCTCACGCGAGAGCTCGAGCTGCCCTACGGCGACGGCTGCGACCACGCCGAGGGGATCGGAGTGCTCGGTCCGGCCGACAGCCCCCGCTTGCTGGTCGTCTACGACAGTCCGTCCCCGGCCCGGCTGACCGACGACGGGAGCGTCCTCGCCGACGTGGTCCGGCTGCCGGGTGCGCCGTGCGGGTCTGCGCCCGATCGGGGTGCTGTGCTCTCGGAGCAGAAGTCGACTGCCGGGGACACGAGGGAGGGCGGCACGGCCTCTCCAGGCGTGCACCTGCGGGAGATCACCGACGACAACCGCGAGGCGGTCTGCGGATTGCGCGTCCGAGGTCGCCAGCAGCGGTTCGTCGCCTCGGTGTCCCGCTCGCTTCGGGACGCCGCCAAGTCGCCGAAGGCCAATCCCTGGTACCGGGCCGTGTACTGCGGCGACGAGCCGGTCGGCTTCGTGATGCTCTCCTGGAAAGCGCGGAAAGGCCCGTACCGAGGGCGCTACTTCCTGTGGCGGCTGCTCATCGACAAGCGGCACCAGAGGCGCGGGATCGGCCGAGCGGTGCTGACGCAGATCGTCGACCTGGTGCGAGCCGAGGGCGGCACTGAGCTGTTCACGAGCTACGAGCCGGGCAAGGGTGAACCGTGGCCCTTCTACCAGCGGTTCGGCTTCCAGCCCACCGGTGAGATCGACGACGGCGAGATCGTCCTGCGGCTCGCAGTGCCCGCCTGCGGCTGACCGTGCGGGCAGTGATCGATGTCGACCGCGCCGGCTGAGGCGACCGACGGACGGGGACGCTCGGCCAGGTCAGTGCCGTGACAGTGCCGTGTGAGCGGCCGCCGCCAGGCTGGCCGGGACGAGAGGGCATCGCGGCATCCTCGTCCGGAGGTCCGACCATGATCGACTCTGCAGGCGCCGTCGCCGAGCTGGGCACGCTGTTGGGCATCTGGGCCCATCCCGACGACGAGGCGTACCTGTCCGGCGGGCTGATGGCGATGGCCCGCGACGGCGGCGCGCGGGTGGTGTGCGTCACCGCGACCCGGGGCGAGCTCGGCACGACCGACCCTCAGACGTGGCCGCCGCAGCGGCTGGCTGCCGAGCGCACGCGGGAGCTGGCGCGGTGCCTGGAGATCCTCGGCGTCTCCGAGCACCGGTGGCTCGGTTACCGGGACGGCGAGTGTGCGGTCGTTCCTGCCGCGGATGCCGTCGCTCGGCTGTCCGAGCTGATCGACGACGTCCGGCCGGACACGGTGCTGACGTTCGGCCCGGACGGCATCACCGGTCACCCGGACCACCGGGCGGTCTCGGCATGGGCCACCGCGGCGTTCGACCGTGCGGCCGGGCCCGGTGCGCGGTTGTTGTACGCGACGGTCCCCGCGCGGCGCGTGCACCGGTGGCAGGATCTCAACGACAGCCTTGGCGTGTACCTGCCCGGCTACCCGGTCATCACGCCCGAGGAAGGGCTCGCGGTCGACCTGGTGTTGTCTCCGGACGTCGTGGCGCGGAAGGTCCAGGCGCTGGCCGCGCAGGTGACCCAGACGGCACCGCTCATCACCGCCATGGGCGTCGACCGGTACACCGCGTGGGTCGGCGACGAGTCGTTCCTCCGACGCGGGAAGCCGGCAGGGGAGGCCTCACCCGCGGCCGTGGCGGTCACCATCGGCTGAGGTTGTGCTCGATCGCCCCCCGGGCGACGGCGAGGACGGCGTCCCGGTCGACGGCCGCCGTGACGGTCGCCGGCGGCGGAGCACGGTCGGCGTGGGCGGGCGCGTCGCCCGCCGCGTCGGCGGCGGCGTCGAGCGCCTCGGCGGGCTGGTCGTCGCCGAGCCGGCGCAGCAGGTCGGCGAGGTTGCGCAGCGTCGTCCACTGGTGGGTCCAGTTGCCGGTCCGCGCGAAGTAGTCGATCACCTCGCGGTAGCCGACCAGGGCCTCGGTGACCCGGCCGGCAGCGGCCCGTGCCGCGAGGAGACCGACGGAGGCCACCCCGACGAGGAACGTGGCGCCCGACGTCCGGGCGAGCTCGATGGCCCTGACGTAGTGCTCCTCGGCGCGGTCCCGGCGCCCGGCGCAGGTCTCGATCTCCCCGGTGACGTACGCGCCCCAGGACCGCATCGAGGGCGATACCGCGCCGGCGAGCCCTCGATCGTTGAGCGTGCGCGCCGCGTCGGTGTCGCCGGAGTAGGCCAGCGCCAGAGCAGCGATACCCAGGCTGTCCCGCGGTCCGGGGCCGCACGCCGCGGCCGCGAGGCAGTACTCGACGCACTCGGCGTGCGCTCCCCGGGCGAGGGCGACCACGGACAGGGGGTACAGGCAGTACCACGGCCCGCCGTCGTCGCCTCCCCGCTCGAGCCCGGCTCGGGCCAGCCGCTCGGCGGTCGAGTGGTCGCCGCGGTGGTACGCGGCCTCCGCCGCCGTGCCGAGCACCGCGGCCGCGAGCGGGCGACCGTCGAGCGTCGGATCGCCGGCCAGTTCCTCGGCCCAGTCGCGGATCTCGAGCAGATCACGGTAGGCGACCGCCTCGAACAGCGCGGTCACCATTGCCGCGGCCTCGTCGACAGCTCCCCGGCTGCGCGCCGACCGCCAGGCGGCTCGGAGATTGGCCAGCTCCCGGCGCAGCGAGGCGTCGGCCTCGGGCTCGCGCTCGGTCGGCAGGGTGGCGGCCACCCAGGAGGTCAGCTCCACCGCCCAGCGCTGCAGGCGCTCGGTGGCGGCCTCCGTCTCGCCGGCCGCGGCCAGTCGGTCGAGTCCGAACGTCCGCAGCGTCTCCAGCATCCGGTACCGGGTGCCCCCGTCGAACCCGACCTCGAGCATCGAGGCGTCGACCAGCCGGGCCAGAACGCCTCCCGGATCGGTGCCCGGGGTCAGGTGGGCAGCGAGCCGCTCGGCGTCGTCCAGGTCCATGCCGTCGACGAAGACCGACATGTGGCGGAACAGGCGCCGCTCGTCCTCGGCGAGGAGCCGGTAGGACCACTCGACCGTGGCGCGCAGCGTCCGGTGCCGGACGTCTCCGCCGGACCCGCCGCCCAGGAGATCCAGCGAGCGGGCGAGCCGGCTGCGGAGGTCGGCCAGCGAGAAGGCCGACAGGCGGCCGGCGGCCAGCTCGATGGCCAGGGGTATCCCGTCGAGCCGGCGGACGATGTCGGCGATCGTGCGCAGGTCCTCGGGAGTCGGCGGCAGTCCGGGTCGGACGCGGCCGGCGCGGTCCAGGAAGAGCGCCACGGAGGGGACGCGCGCGAGTTCGCGTTCGCCGTCCGGCAGGCGGAGCGGGGGTAGCCGGACCAGGCACTCGGCCGTCAGGCCGAGCGGTTCACGGCTCGTGGCCAGGACCGCCAGGCGCGGGCAGGCGGACAGCAGCGCCTCGACGACGGCGCGGGCCGCATCGAGCAGGTGCTCGCAGTTGTCGATCACCAGCAGCCCGGGGCGGTCGCCCAGGACGGCGAGGCAGGCGGTGAGCACGTCGCCCCGCACGACCTCCAGGCCCAGCGCGCTCGCCAGCGCGTGCGGAACGCCGGCGGGATCGGTGATCGGGGCGAGCAGCAGCACCGCGGTCGCCTCGGCGCGCCGGGCGACCTCGACGGCGACCCGGGTCTTGCCGACGCCGCCGGGGCCGACGAGTGTGACCAGTCGCTCCTCCTGCAGCCGCCGGTGCACCGCCGCCACGTCGGTCTCGCGGCCGATCAGCCGGGTGGCCGGGCGGGGGAGGACCCGGGCGGCGCCCGGGGCGGGACCGGCGGCGCCACCGGCGACCTCCCGCTCCAGCTGGTCGAGTTCGGCGGACGGGTCGAGGCCGGTCTCCTCGGCCAGCCGGTGTCGGTACTCGCGTGCAGCACGCAGCGCTTCCGGTGCTCGACCCGTCGCCGCCAGTGCGCGCATGAGCAGCAGCACCGAGGGTTCGCGCAACGGATCGGCGCTCAGGGTCGCGACCGCCAGGCCGACGACCTGCTCCGCCTCTCCCGCGGCGATCGCGCTGCTGATCAACGCGTCGGTCACCTCGCGGTGCAGCTGCGCACACTCTTCGACCACGCCCGCGATGGGCAGGACGTCACCGAGGTCGGCGAGGACCGGTCCGCGCCAGAGCGCCCGCGCCTCCCGCAGCAGCGCTGACGCCCCGGCCGGGTCGTGTCCCGCGAGGCCCCGCGCCCGTGCCAGCAGCGTCCGGGCCCGGGCCAGGTCCAGGCCGTCCTCTCCGAGGAGGAGGCGGTAGCCGTCGGGCCGGTTCTCCAGCCGGGGCGACGCCGGCCCGAGGTGTCCGCGCAGCCGGGAGACGTGGCTGTGCAGCGCCTGGCGGCCGGACTCCGGCACCTCCGTCGGCCACAGCGCGTCGAGCAGCGCGTTCACCGGCACGGTCCGCCCCTCCGCCAGGGCCAGCAGCGCCAAGATGGCCCGTCGCTTGGGGCCGCGGACTTCCACCGTCTCGCCGCCCACGGTCAGGCGCAGCGGTCCGAGCACGTCCACCCTGACCGTCGCGGGGGCTCGCCCGAGCGCCATCGCGCACCTCCCGGTGGACAGCGTGCCCCCGCCGACGACCGCTCCGGAACCCCGGCCGCCCCTGCCAGTGCGCTGCAAGGGCGCGCCAGGGCGACGACAGCGCGTCCGCCGACCGTCTGTCGTGACCGGCCGGAAAGAGCCGGCAGGAGAAGGCCGGACGGACGGAACCGGCCGGACCGTGAAGGAGATCCGACGGTGGATCAGGACAAGGTGATGGAGTTCCTCGGACGTTTCGTCTCGGACCTGGGGGCGGCCGGCGCTGCCGGATCGGTGGTGATCGGCCACCGGCTGGGCCTCTACCGCGCCCTGGCCGAGGGGCCGGCGACGCCCGAGCAGCTCGCGGAGCGCACCGGCTGCCACCCCCGGTACCTCACCGAGTGGCTCGGCGGGCAGGCCGCCGGGGGGTACGCGACCTACGACCGGGCGACCGGGCAGTTCTCGCTCACCGCGGAGCAGGCATTCTGCCTGGCCGACCCGGACGGTCCGAACGTGCCGGCGGCCTTCCTCATCGTGCTCGGGTACCTGCGCGCCGAACCGGAGATCACCGAGGCGTTCCGCACCGGTGCCGGCTTCGCGTGGGGCCGGCACGCCGAGGACGTCTTCGTCGGATGCGATGCGTTCTTCCGGCCGGGCTACGTGGCCGAGCTGCTGCCGCACTGGATCCCGGCGCTGGACGGGGTCGAGGAGAAGCTGACCGCAGGGGCCAGGGTCGCCGACCTCGGCTGCGGCCTCGGGACGACGTCGGTGCTGCTGGCGCAGGCCTATCCCCGGACGACCGTCGCCGGCTCTGATTCCCACGCCGAGTCCGTCGAACTGGCACGCAAGAAGGCCGCCGAGGCCGGGGTCGGCGACCGGGTCAGCTTCGAGGTGGCCTCCGCGCAGACGTTCGACGGCGGCGACTACGACCTCGTGACGATGTTCGACTGCCTCCACGACATGGGGGACCCGCTCGGGGCCGCCCGCCGCGTGCGGGAGGCGCTGGCACCCGACGGCACGTGGTTGCTCGTCGAACCGTTCGCGGGTGACGGGGTCGAGGAGAACCTCGACCCCGTGGGTCGGGTGTACTACAGCGGTTCGACGTTCCTCTGCGTCCCCAATGCGCTCTCCCAGTCAGGGGGGTACGCGCTGGGCGCTCAGGCCGGCGAGGCCGCGATCCGCCGGCTCACGGAGGAGGCCGGGTTCACCCGCTTCCGGCGGGCCGCGCAGACGGCGTTCAACCTCGTCTACGAGATCCGGCCGTAGGGGCCTGAGCCATCCGGCCGGTAGGGGCGTGAGGCGGCGGTCGCGGACCCCGTAACCGCCGCCGCGGCCTGACCCGGTCAGCCACGTCGGCACCGGCTCGCCGAGTGGTCACGACATGCCCCGGAACACCTGTGAACGGTGTCCCGAAACATCGCAGCAGTGCCCGAGGGGCGACGCGGTACATACGCACACGCCTGGACTGACGAGATCGGCGTCTTCTCGCAGCGTGCCGCCGATTCGGTGATCCATGGCGTCGTCCGGGGTACGGGCTTGTCCGGGACCGGATGGCGACCTAGTCGAGGTGACCCCGTGAAGGTCGTGATCGTAGGAGCAACGGGCAACGTCGGGACCGCGGTCGTGCGCGCACTGACAGCCGACGACAGCGTGTCGGAGATCGTCGGCATCGCGCGCCGGCGCCCGGAGTGGCAGCCGCCGAAGACGACGTTCGTGGCAGCGGACATCGCCGGCGACGACCTCGTCCCACATCTGCGGGGAGCGGACGCCGTCGTCCATCTCGCCTGGCTGTTCCAGCCGACGCACCGTCCGACGGTGACCTGGCAGGCCAACGCCGTGGGCAGCGCGCGGGTGTTCGCGGCCGCGGCCGAGGCGGGCGTCGGTGCCCTCGTCTACGCCTCGTCCGTCGGCGCCTACTCTCCGGGACCGGGTCGGCGGGTGGACGAGTCGTGGCCTACCCACAGCGTCCCGACGGCGGCGTACGGGCGGGAGAAGGCCTACGTCGAGCGGTTGCTCGACGTGTTCGAGGCCCAGCATCCCGACACCCGCGTGGTCCGGCTCCGGCCGGCGTTCATCTTCCAGCGGCAGTCCGCCTCCGAGCAGCGGCGGATCTTCGCCGGGCCGTTGCTGCCCGGCGGTCTGCTCCGCCCGGGCCGGCTACCGGTCGTTCCCTGGCCGGCAGGACTGCGGTTCCAGGCGCTGCACGCCAACGACGTCGCCGAGGCATACCGGCTGGCCGTCGTCGGCGACGGGCGGGGGGCCTACAACGTCGCCGCCGATCCGGTCATCGACGCCGCCTCCATCGGTGAGGTGCTCGGGGCGCGTGTCATCCCGGTGCCCGGCCCGCTGGCGCGCGTCGGACTGACGGCCGCATGGCAACTGCACCTCGTCCCGGCCGAGCCCACGCTGCTGGACCTGGCGCTCCAACTGCCCCTGCTCGACACCACGAGGATCCGCACCGAACTCGGCTGGTCGCCCATCGTGTCCTCCCTCGACGCGCTGCGCGAGGTGCTCGAGGGCATGGCCGACCGAGCCGGCGCACAGACTCCGCCGCTCGCACCCGACACGCCGGCCGGCCGGCTGCACGAGGCGGCGACCGGCGTCGGGGAGCAGTCGACCTGACCCAGGGCGAGCAGAACGGTTCGCGCAGCCCCCTCCCGATCGAGAGAATTCCGACAGCCACCCCGGCTCCTGAGTTCTCCCGCGGCGAGGAGGCTGCGATGACAACACCGACGACCGCTCGTCGCGTGAAGCCCCGTGAGGTGCTGGTCTGGACGGCCGTCGCGATCCTCGGCGCGGTGGCGTGGGGAGTCGTCGCGCTGGCCCGCGGGGAGCAGATCAACGCGATCTGGCTGCTGTTCGCCGCGTTGAGCTCGTACGCGATCGCCTACCGGTTCTACGCCCGCTTCATCGCCAACCGGGTCCTGGGTGTCGACAACCACCGGGCCACGCCGGCCGAGCGTCTCGAGAACGGCATCGACTTCCACAAGACCGACCGGCGGGTGCTCTTCGGCCACCACTTCGCCGCGATCGCCGGCGCGGGACCGCTCGTGGGCCCGGTCCTGGCCGCTCAGATGGGCTACCTGCCGGGCACGATCTGGATCATCGTCGGAGTCATCTTCGCCGGCGCGGTGCAGGACATGGTGATCCTTTTCTTCTCCATGCGCCGGGACGGCAAGAGCCTGGGACAGATGGCGCGCGAGGAGATCGGGCCGTTCGGCGGCGCCGCGGCGCTGGTCGCCGTACTCCTGATCATGATCATCCTGCTCGCGGTCCTCGCGCTGGTAGTGGTGAATGCGCTGGCCGATTCGCCGTGGGGCACGTTCTCGATCGCGATGACCATCCCCATCGCCTTCCTCATGGGGTTCTACCTGCGGGTGTTCCGCCCGGGACGCGTCGTCGAGACGTCGGTGATCGGTGTCGTGCTGCTCGTCCTGGCCATCATCGCCGGTGGCTGGGTGCAGGGGTCGGCGTGGGCCGACACGTTCACGCTGAGCCCCCAGACGCTCGTGGTGTGCCTGGTCGTCTACGGCTTCCTGGCGTCCGTGCTACCGGTCTGGATGCTGCTCGCCCCGCGGGACTACCTGTCCACGTTCATGAAGGTCGGCACGATCGGCCTGCTTGCGGTGGGCATCCTCGTGACGCTGCCCGTTGTCCAGGCCGCGGCCGTGACCGACTTCGCCCGCACCGGCGAGGGCCCGGTGTTCGCCGGCTCGCTGTTCCCCTTCGTCTTCATCACCATCGCGTGCGGCGCGCTGTCGGGGTTCCACGCCCTGATCTCGTCCGGGACCACCCCGAAGATGATCAAGAAGGAAGCGCAGGTGCGCCTGATCGGGTACGGCGGGATGCTCACCGAGTCGTTCGTCGCGATCATGGCCATGATCGCCGCGGTGATCCTCGACCCCGGCCTGTACTACGCGATGAACGCCCCGGCGGGCCTGCTCGGCACCACGGTCGAGTCCGCGTCCGAGGCGGTCGCCAACCTCGGCTTCACCATCACCCCGGAGCAGCTGCGCGCCGCCGCGGCGGCCGTCGAGGAGCAGACGCTGGTGGCTCGGACCGGTGGCGCGCCGACGCTGGCCGTGGGCATGTCGGAGATCTTCTCCGGCTTTCTCGGCGGCGAGGCGCTGCGGGCCTTCTGGTACCACTTCGCGATCATGTTCGAGGCGCTGTTCATCCTGACCACGGTCGACGCCGGCACCCGGGTCGGGCGCTTCATGCTGCAGGACACCCTGGGCAACGTCTGGAAGCCGATCGGGAACACCTCGTGGAAGCCCGGCGTGTACGCCACCAGCGCGATCATCGTCGGCGCCTGGGGCTACTTCCTGTGGGCAGGCGTCAACGACCCGCTGGGCGGCATCTACCAGCTGTTCCCGCTGTTCGGCATCGCCAACCAGCTGCTCGCCGCCATAGCGTTGGCCGTCGCGACGACGATCCTGATCAAGTCCGGGCGACTCAAGTGGGCCTGGGTCACTGCCGTGCCCTTGGCCTGGGACGTCGCGGTGACCCTCACGGCGAGCTGGCAGAAGGTGTTCTCCGCCGACCCAAGGCTGGGCTTCTTCGCCCAGCGGGCGAGGTACCAGGAGGCGCTCGCCAACGGCGAGGTGCTCGCGCCGGCCCGGGACCTCGGCGACATGCGGCAGGTCATCCTCAACTCCACCGTCGACGGCGTCCTGGCCGCGATCTTCGCCCTGCTCGTCGTCGCGGTGATCGTGGACGCCGCGCGGGTGTGGATGCGAGCCATCCGCCGGCCGGACGAGGTCACGGTCGTCGAGGCGCCGGCCGAGCCGTCGCGCATCGTCGAGCCGAGCGGCCTGTTCCCGACGGCCGAGGAACGGGAGCAGATGGCACTGTCCGGGCAGGGCCGGGGATAGCCGCCGCGAACCCCGTGCGCGCAGCCGCCGGTGGCTGCTCCGGTAGCTGAGGGCGGTCGCCGGCGAGCACGGCCACGCCCGGCACGTCGACCACCCTCCGGACAGCCCGGTGGCCCCGCGCCGACGGGCCGGCAGGCGACGGATGGACGAGCTCGACCCCGAGCCGGCGGAACCGCTGCTGGGGACCCTCGCGGCCCGCTCTCAGGTAGGCGGGCCCGGGTGGCCGGTGACGTGCGACACGGGGACCTCGACGTGGCGTTTGATCCGGTGCGGCAGGTCCATGCCCAGCCAGCGAGACCCGCGATGCAGCGTCGACACGATGATCTCGTCCACGTCCAGGCCGCGGAGCGCGTCCTCGACGGCGTGCAGCGGCCGCGGGTCGCCGACCTCACCGTCGGCCTCGACCCCGGCCTCACGCAGACGCGCGAGCTCCTTGTCGAGCCGGCGCCGGGCCAACGCCCGCCCCACCGCGCCGGCGTCGGGCAGCATGCCGGCGCCGCCGTCGACCCCGGACAGCGTCAGCGGACGGTCCACCGTCTCCAGGTCGGTGGCCGGGGTCGCCGGGACCACGAGGTGGAACCGGCACGGTCCGGCGGCCACACACTCGTCGAGCTTGGCGACGAGTTCCCGACCGCCGAGTGTCTGGTTGGCCACGACGAGGTATCGGCGCACCTGCACCACTCCCACAAGCGAATTCCACCGGACTCGCGTAGCGGCCGGTCAGCCCTTGGCTCTCCGCGGGTGCATCAGCCGCTCCATCTCCGTGGCAGCCCGCTGCTTCTCCTTGCGCTCGCTGCGCTTGACCTTGACGGCCTTGCCCGACTTCTTCGCGGAGTGGTTGTCATGGGGCGACTTGTCGGCCATGGGACTGCTCCCTCGTCGGACGGCCGGAACGGCTATTCCTTACCGCTCGTCGCGCGGCTACGCCAGGGTGTTCGGCGCGTCCACTCGATTCGAGTCGACTTCACCCGGATGACCGTGCCCCCGGTCCGGGTCTGCACGTTGCCGACCGCGTCGCTGCCGTCGGCGGGGGCCTCGAGACCCTTGGGAGATCAGACGGCGCAACCGTCCGGGCCGCAGACGGCGCCGTCGCTGTCGACCGGGATCAGCGGTGAGCGCTCGGACCAGGCCCGCTCCAGCACGCGCAGCAACTCGTCGGCCGACTGGGCGCCGTTGACCCCGTACCTGCGGTCGACGACGAAGAAGGGCACGCCGCTGATGCCGAGCCTCGCCGCCTCGGCCTCGTCATCCCGGACTGCACCGGCGTACCGCTGGTCGTCAAGCGCTGCGCGGACCTCGTCGGCGTCCAGGCCGGCCTCGGCGGCCAGCCGGACCAGGGTCTCCCGGTCGCCCACGGCCTTGCCCTCGCCGAAGTAGGCGGTCAGCAGCCGCTCCTTCACCGCGTCCTGCACCCCGCGCTCGGCGGCCAGATGGATCACCTGGTGGGCGTCGAAGGTGTTGGCCCGCACCGCCCGATCGAACCGGAACTCCAGCCCCTCGGCGGCGGCCTGCCGGGTCATGTGATCGGTCATCTGCTGCGCGCCGGCAACGGAGGTGCCGTACTTGCGGGCCAGCCGCTCGGCGTACTCCGTCGGCGAGACGGGATCTCCCGCAGCAGCCGACGGCGCGCCCGGGTCCAGTTCAAACGCCTTCCACTCCACCTCGACGGCGTCGCGGCGGGGGAACCGCGCCAAGGCGGCCTCGAAGCGGCGCTTGCCGATGTGGCACCAAGGACAGACGACATCGGACCAGATCTC
>DATAAV010000350.1:0-1910 GCA_036259935.1 Geodermatophilus sp.
GGGAGTACGCCACCATCCCGCTGCTGATCCACAACACCAAGGCGATCCTCGACTCGTGGGGCGTCGACGGGTGGGAGCTGGTCACCGTGCTGCCCGGCCCCGGCGGAGCCGACCAGCCCGTGGCCTACCTCAAGCGCCCCGTCGGCTGACCCGGTCATGACCAGCCCGCAGACCTCCAGCTGGCACGCCCGGCTCGCCGAGCTCGGCATCCGGCTGCCCGCGGTCGCCGCACCGGTCGCCGCCTACGTGCCGGCGGTGCGCAGCGGCCAGTTGGTCCACACCTCGGGTCAGCTGCCCTTCGTCGACGGCGGCCTGCGCCGCACCGGCAAGGGCGGCGGCTCGGTCGATGCCGAGGACGCCGCGCACGACGCCAAGCTGTGCGCCCTCAACGCCCTGGCCGCCATCGACGACCTGGTGGGACTCGACGAGGTGGCCCGCGTCATCCGGGTCGTCGGCTACGTGGCCAGCGCGGAGGGCTTCACCGGCCAGCCGCGGGTGGTCAACGGCGCCAGCGAGCTGCTCGGCCGGGTCTTCGGGGAGGCCGGCCGGCACGCGCGCAGCGCCATCGGCGTGGCCGAGCTCCCGCTGGGCGCTCCCGTCGAGGTCGAGCTGACCGTCGAGCTGAGGTGATCGCCACCCCCAAGCAGGCGGCGACCGTGCTGCTGCTGCGCGACGGCACCCCCGGCCTGGAGGTGTACCTGCTCCGGCGCACCCGCGGCATGCCGTTCGCCGGGGGGATGACCGCCTACCCGGGCGGTGGTGTCGACCCGCGGGACGGCGACGTCGAGACCGCGTGGGCCGGGCCGTCGCCCGCCGAGTGGGCGCACGCCTTCGGCTGCGACGAGCGGACCGCGCGGGAACTGGTCTGCGCGGCGGTCCGCGAGACGTTCGAGGAGGCCGGTGTCCTGCTCGCGGGCGCGGCCGACGGCGGCGACGTCGTCCCGGACGTGTCGAGCGAGGACTGGGAGGCGCAGCGCCAGGCCCTGCTGGTCCGCGAGCTCTCGCTCGCCGAGCTGCTCGCCGACCGCGGGCTGGCGCTGCGGTCGGACCTGTTGCGGCCCTTCGCGCACTGGATCACCCCGCCGGCGGAGCCGCGCCGCTACGACACCAAGTTCTTCGCCGCGGCGCTGCCGGTCGGCCAGGAGGCCCGGCACGTCACCGGGGAGGCCGACGAGGTGAGCTGGCTGACGCCGTCCGCGGCGCTGGCCGAGATGACCGCCGGCACCCGGCCCATGCTGCCGCCGACGATCCACACCCTCGGGCAGCTGGAGCCCTTCCCCGACGTGGCCGCGGCGCTCGCCGGGTCGCCGCCGGAGCCGCTGCACCCCATCTGCCCGTCGTTCACCGACGAGCCCGACGGCCGCTGGGCCGTGCTGCCCGACGGCACCCGCATCAGGATGGTCGTACCGCTCCCCTCGTGACCCTCCGGGTCACACCGCGGCCAGGTGCCGTGCCCGACCTGCGGTGAGCCGCTGCGTCGCGCCTGCGGACCCCTCCGGGGCCCACTCGGCACGACAGCCGTGGTCGCGGTGTCGGCCGGTAGGCCGACGGTGTCACCGCGCGCGGCGGCGCAGGCGCTCCTCGTCGAGGACGACGACCGACTTCCCCTGCAGCTGGATCCAGCCGCGGTGCACGAAGTCGGCCAGCGCTTTGTTCACCGTCTCGCGGGAGGCGCCGACCAGCTGGGCCAGCTCCTCCTGCGTCAGGTCGTGCTTGACGCGCAGGCCCTCGCCCTCACGGCTGCCGAACCGGTCGGCCATCTGCAGCAGCGCTTTGGCGACCCGGCCGGGGACGTCGGTGAAGATCAGGTCGGCCACCGAGTCGTTGGTGCGGCGCAGCCGGCGGGCCAGCACGTGCAGCAGCCGCTCACCGACCTCGGGGTGCGCCTCGATCCACGGGCGCAGCACCGA
>DATAAV010000351.1:0-2409 GCA_036259935.1 Geodermatophilus sp.
GCCGCGGCGGCCCGCGAGTAGCCGAGGAACAGGCCCATGGTGATCGTGCCGCCGGACCGGGAGACGCCGGGCACCAGCGCCATGGCCTGGGCGAACCCGAACGCGATGCCGTGCCCGACGGTCAGCTGGTCGAGCTCGCGCTTCTTGCGGCCCACCCGGTCGGCCCAGTAGAGGACCAGCGAGAAGGCGACCAGCGCGATCGCGACGATGCGCAGGTCCCGGAAGGTCGTCTCGATGCGGTCCTGGAAGAGCAGACCCAGGATCCCGATCGGCAGCGTGCCCACGATGATGAGCCAGCCCATCCGGGCGTCGGGGTCGCGGCGCATCGCGGGGTCGCCCAGCGAGCGGACCCAGGCGCTGATGATCCGGCCGATGTCGCGGCGGAAGTACAGCAGCACCGCGGCCTCGGTGCCGATCTGGGTGATGGCGGTGAACGCCGCACCCGGGTCACCCCAGCCGAAGGCCTCCCCCACCACCCGCAGGTGCGCGCTGGAGGCGATCGGCAGGAACTCCGTCAGGCCCTGCACCAGCCCCAGGACGACGGCCTCGAGCCAGCTCATCGCGCGCCCCGCTCCGGTCGGGCGGAGCGTGGACGGCGGTCGGCGGGGGTGGCGCGGGAGGGCGGGCCGGTCAACACGAGCACGGGAGGCCACCCTAAGCGGCCGCGCGCACCGGCCGGGCGCGGCACGCAGGGACCGCTGCGCTCCCCCGCTCCCGTCCGGACCCGCCGGTAGGTTGGCCTCCCGTGGAGCAACGCGCACTCGGCCGCAGCGGACTGGTCGTCTCGCGCCTGGCACTGGGCACCATGACCTGGGGCCGGGACACCGACGAGGACGAGGCCGCGGTGCAGCTGACGGCGTTCGTCGACGCGGGCGGCACGCTGGTCGACACCGCCGACGTGTTCTGCGACGGGGACAGCGAGCGGCTGCTGGGCCGGCTGCTGGCCGACGTCGTCCCGCGCTCGGACGTGCTGGTCGCCACCAAGGCCGTCGGGCGCACCGCGCCGGGACCGATGGGCCGCGGCGGCTCCCGCGGCCACCTGCTCGCCGCCCTCGACGCCTCGCTGGAGCGCCTGGGGACCGACCACGTCGACCTGTGGCAGCTGCACTCCTGGGACGACACCACCCCGCTCGAGGAGACCCTCGCCGCGTGCGACACCGCCGTCTCCTCGGGCCGGGCCCGCTACGTCGGCATCAGCAACTTCACCGGCTGGCAGACCGCGCAGGCGGTCACCTGGCAGCGGGCCTGGCCCGGTCGCGTGCCGGTCGTCAGCACCCAGGTGGAGTACTCGCTGCTGCAGCGCGGCGTCGAGCGCGAGGTGGTGCCCGCCGCCGAGGCGCTCGGCCTGGGCGTGCTCGCCTGGTCGCCGCTCGGCCGCGGGCTGCTCACCGGCAAGTACCGGCAGGGCCCGCCGGCGGAGTCCCGCGGCGCGTCGCCGGAGTGGCAGGGCTTCATCGACGGGCTGCGCTCGGCGACGGCCGACCGGATCGTGGAGGCCGTGGTCACCGCCGCCGACGGGCTGGGCACCACGCCGCTGGCCGTGGCGCTGGCCTGGGTGCGCGACCGCCCCGGCGTCACCGCCCCGGTGGTGGGTGCGCGCACCGCCGCGCAGTTGCAGTCCTCGCTGGACGCCGAGGCGGTGCGCCTGCCGGCGGCGATCCGCACCGCGCTCGAGGACGTCTCGGCGCCCTACTTCGGCTACCCCGAGCGGCGGTACGACCGGTGACTGCCGCGCAGACCGCGCCGGGCGCCGACCCGGTCTTCGCCGCCTTCTGCGCGGCCGGCCTGTGGCCGGGCCTGGGCAAGCGGGCGGCCGCCGAGCTGCCGGCCGCCGGGATCACCTCCCCGGACGACGTCACCGCCGACCGGCTGCTGAGGCTGCCCCGCGTGGGCCGGCAGCGCGCCGAGCGCCTCTTCTCCGGTTTCCTGGCCGCGCAGCCGACCTACGAGGTCGTGGCGCTGCTGGTGGGGGCGGGCCTGGACGCCAAGCTGGCCTCGACCGCCGCCGACGCGCTGGGCAACGACGCGGCCCGCCGGCTGCGCGACGACCCGTGGGCGCTGCTGGGCCTGACCGGGGTCACCCTGGCCGACGCCGACCGGCTGGCCATCGCGGTCCTGCCCGGGGCCGACAGGCAGGACGGCCGCCGTGGCCGGGCGATCGTCGCCCAGACCCTGCGGACGGCGACCCGCGACGGGCACACCGTCCTCCCCGCCGACCTGGTGGTCGCCGCGCTGCGCGCCGAGGGGGTGGCCGACCCGGCCGCGGCGATCGTCGCGGCCGTCGAGTCCGGTGACGTGCTCGAGCACGAGCCCCCGGAGCCGGAGCCAGCCGAGGACGATGAGGAGTTGCCCGAGCCGGCAGAAGGACCTCGGTCTGCCCTCCGCTCGCAAGCTCGCGAGGGAACCTGG
>DATAAV010000352.1:0-2406 GCA_036259935.1 Geodermatophilus sp.
TGGCTCAGGAAGGCGTCACGTCATCGCGCCCCCGGCCAGGGAAGGTGGCGCGGCGGCCGGGGAAGTCAGCCGCGCGAGGGCGAAGTGCCGGATGGCGGTGCTCACCGGGTGGTCCGGGCTGGCCGCCATCAACGGCAGGCATCGGTTGATCGAGGTCGCGACGTCCCGGCTCGACGGGATGTGCGCGGCGATCGGCGCGTGCAGCGTGCGCTCGACGTCGTCGGCGGTGATCCCGACCCCGGAGTCCGACCGGTTGAACAGGACCGACCGGCTGTCCCGGCGGTGGCCGAGCAGGTCCATCGTGTCCAGCGTCTTGCGCAGGCTGTGCAGCGCCGGCCGCTCCGGCGTCGTCACCAGGACGTGGTGCTCCGACAGGTCGAGGGCGGTGACGACCGGCCGGCTGAAGGTGGCCGGGGTGTCGACGACGACGACGTCGTAGCGGTCGGTCAGCGCGTCGAGGACATCCTCGACGCCGTCGACCTCGAGCCGCTCGGCCTCACCCGGGCGGACGGGCGCGAGCACGCAGTCCAGCCGCGGGCGCAGCGGCGTCACCATGGCGGCCACGCGGTCGCCGTCGGCCGGCGCCCCGGAGGTGATCGTCCGCTGCGGCTCCAGGCCGAGGGTCACGGCGAGGTCGCCGAACCGCAGGTCGAGGTCCACCAGGCAGACCCGGCGCGCAGGGTCCTCGGCCAGGGCGACGGCGAGGTTGGCCGCGATCGTCGTCTTGCCGCAGCCCCCCTTGGCCGCGAACACCGTGACGAGGCGGCCCCGGCTCCGCCCGGAGCGGGCGGCGAGGAACTCGCGGCAGCTCCGCCCCGCCGCGGGAACGTCCGCGGCGGGCAGGATCGCGTCGACGCCGGCCTCGCGGGCGGACTGGCGCTCCAGCCGGTTGGCGCTCGGCCGCAACAGGACGATCAGCGCGTCCGAGCGCTCGGCGCGGGCCCGTGCGGCGAACCGCAGCACCTGGTGGTGGGGGACCTCCGGGCCGAGGACGACGAGGGCCTCGGCCCGCGCTCCCCGCAGGGAGCGGAGGACCGCGGTCAGGTCGGCCAGGACGGTGACCGGGCCGCCGAGGGACGCGGCCAGCGCATCGCCGTCCCGCTCGCTCAGACCGCAGGCGATCGTCAACGCTGTCACCTCCCCGGTAGCTCCGGCGACCGCCCCGTGCGATCGCTGCTCGGCTGTTCGGGAAGGAGGTTGCTGGTGACCGCGGCAGGCCCATATCGGGCGATCGGTCACTTCCGATGGCCGACCGGGGGACAGCCGTCATCCGTTCGGAGGACAGGGGCCTGCAAATCAGCCCCGTATGCTCACCGGACGTGCCCGTCTCGTGACCCTTAGTACTACAGCAGCGGTGTTGAGAAATCTCCACGGCTGGACACGCCGCCGGCCGTGTCTCTCCGTTGACCCGGAGTCACGCGGACCCGTACAACAGTCGCGCTGCTTCCGGCCGCTGAGGACCGGAGAGCGTATTTCTGTCACGGGGGCACACGCGATGAGTTCGCGCATTCTGGTGGTCGAGAATCACCCGGTCACGCGATGGGGGATCACCCGTCTGCTCGACGAGCAGCCGGACCTCGAGGTCGTGGGCGAGACCGGTTCGGCCCAGGAGGCGGTCAAGCTCGCCGCCGTCCTGCTGCCCGACGTCGTCACCGTCGGGCTGACCGAGTCCGACGCCTTCGGCTTGCCCCTGGCCCGCGAGCTGCGGGACCGGTTCGACGACCTGGGCGTGGTCATCCTCGCCCCCGCCGACGAGGACGACGTCCTGCTGCAGGCGTTCGAGACGGGCGTGTCCGCCTTCGTCGCGAAGTCCGCCCCGGTGACCGAGGTGGTCGCCGCCGTCCGCCACGCCTCGGTGGCCGCGTCGTCCTTCACCGCCTCCGGCCTGGCGGCCGCGCTGCGCCGCCGGCGGACCGCCGCCCCGACCTACGACCTGAGCGCCCGGGAGCGGCAGGTGCTCGACCTCCTGATGGCCGGCCGGTCGGTGCCGTCGCTGGCCGCCTCGCTGCACATCAGCCCCTCGACCGCGAAGACCTACGTCTCCCGCGTCTACGACAAGCTGGGTGCGCGCAATCGCGCCGAAGCCGTCATGGCCGCCGTCCGCCTCGGTCTCACCGGCGGGCCCGCGGACCTGATCCCTTCCCCGCGGCGCGCCGGGGAACTGGCGGTCTGCTGATCCGGCTGGCTTCCTGACGCCGCTCAGCGTCCCGAGCTCAGAAGCCCGGCAGCAGGAGCGCCATCACCGGGTCCGTGATCCACAGCGCCGCCAGCGCACCGACCACCATGAACGGCCCGAACGGCAGCGCCGTCTTCCGGCCGCCCGTGCCGGCGGCCATCACCACCACGCCCACCACCGCGCCGAGGAAGAAGCCGGCGAACGCACCGACCACCAGCGCCGCCCAGGAC
>DATAAV010000353.1:0-3241 GCA_036259935.1 Geodermatophilus sp.
GACGGTCGCAGACAACGACCATTGCCCCGCGTGTGCGGTTGCGTGTCACGGCCCTTGCACTCCGCCCTTCGGGTCTGGATAGTGGGCAACAGGATTGACCACAGCGAACCAGACCGGAGGCGGAGGGCCCGTGCCGATCGACCACGCCGAGCAGGACCCGGCCGTCCGGGCGCTCGCCGAGCTCATGACCGTGCTGGACAGCTGCGTGGCCGAACTCGGCGGGGCCCGCGTGCGAGCCGAGAAGCTGCTGGAGGAGCGTCGCTCCGGCCGCTCCTGGCTGGACATCGTGACGACCGAGTCCCGGCCGCTCGTGGTCGAGCAGATCAGCTCGGTGATGGCGGCCCTCGCCAGTGCCGGGGGTGCGTGGCGGCGCGAGCAGGCGCACGCCCTGGCCTCCGAGCAGGTCAGCATCAACCGGATCGCCGCCATGTTCGGCGTCACGCGGCAGCGGATCTCGGCCCTGCTGCGCGAGCGCGCCCGCACCGCCGGCTGAGACCCGCCCGGCGCCTGCGGGGGTCCCGCCGGTCCCGCCGCGAGCCTGCGCGTGCCGGGGTCCTCCTACAACGCGTCGATGGCCTTGTAGACCCGCTGCTCCGACACCGGCCGCGGCGTGCCGACGCTCTGCGCGAACAGGCTGACCCGCAACTCCTCGATCATCCAGCGGACGCGGGCGACCGGGTCGTCCGGCACCCCGGTCGACGGCACCCGGGCCCGCAGTTGCTCGTACTCGGCCGTGACCGCGGCGACCTGTTGCATCCACAGCTCGTCGCGGACCGCGTTGGCCGGCAGCTTCTCCAGCCGGTGCGCCATGCCCCTGAGGTAGCGCACCAGGTCCGGCAGCCGGCGTCGTCCGGCCGTGGCGACGAAGCCGCGGTGCAGCAGGCCGCCCATCTGCCGGCGCAGGTCCGCGACCGCCGCCTCGGGCACGCGGCGCCCGGGCGCCGCGCCGATCGCGACGGCGACCTCGCGGGCCTGCACGAGCACCGCCTCGACCCGCCGCACGGTGTCGACGGTCAGCGGCGACAGCTGGGCCCGGGCGGTCTGCACCAGCGCGGTGAAGCCGGGCTCGTCGCGCGGCGGGCCGCCGGCAGCGGCCAGCAGCTCGTCGGCGGCCGCGTCCACGCAGTCGTCGACGAGGGCCGGGATCTCGCCGTCCGGGTTGAACTGCAGCGCCAGGCGGGTGGTCGGCGACAGCCCCTTCACCACCTGCCGGGTGGGTGAGCCGGCGACGAGCACCAGCAGCCGCCGGGCACCACGCCAGGTCAGCCGGGTGGCCTCGACCTCGGTGGCGACGACGCGGACGCCGACCGTCGTCCCCTCGTCGACCAGCGCCGGGTAGGCGGTGACGACGTGCCCGCCGCGGCGGACCTCGACCGTGCGCGGCAGTTCCCCGATCGACCACGAGGTCAGCCCGGTGCGCTCGACGTCCGCGGCCGCGGTGGCGAGGCTCGCCCGGGCCTGCGGGGCGACCCGGGCCCGCAGCGCCTGCAGGTCCTTGCCGGTGGCCAGCGGCCGGTGGCGGTCGTCGACGACCCGGAACGTCGCCCGCAGGTGGTCGGGCACCTGGTCGGGTGCCCACGCGTCCGGCGGGACGACCACGCCGGCGGCCCGCCGGAGCTCCCGCTCGAGTGCCGGCAGCAGCGGCTCGGTGGGCGCGACGTGCGGGAGCACCTCGCGCACCCGGTCGGGGATCGGCACCAGCGCGCGGCGCAGCTGCTTGGGCAGGGTGCGCAGCAGCGCGGTGACGAGCTCCTCGCGCAGCCCGGGGACGGTGAAGGCGAGCGACTCCCCGGACGTCCGTTCGGCGACGGTGTCCAGCACGGCCAGCGGGACGTCGACGGTGACGCCGTCGGTCGGGGTGCCCGGCGCGAACGCGTAGGACAGCGGCAGCGTGAGCCCCTGGCTCAGCGGCACCTCGTCGGGGTAGTCCTCGGCCCGCACCTGCCCGGCCGCCGCGGCGTTGGTGAGGACCTCGGGTGTGAGGGTGAGCAGGTCCGGCTGCTCGTGCCGGGCGCGCTTCCACCACCTGTCGAAGTGCCGGGTGGAGACGACGTCGGCCGGGATGCGGGCGTCGTAGAGCTCGAACAGGGTCTCGTCGTCCACCCGGATGTCGCGGCGCCGGGCCCGCTCCTCCAGCTCGGCGACCCGCTGCACCGCCTTCTGGTTGTCGTGCCAGAAGCGGTGGTGCGTCGTCCACTCGCCCTGTACGAGGGCGTGCCGGATGAACAGCTCGCGGGAGACGACCGGGTCGATCGAGCCGTACTGCACGCGGCGGCCGACGACCAGCGGGATGCCGTAGAGGGTGACCCGCTCGGTGGCGACGACCGATCCGCGCTTGGCATCCCAGCGTGGCTCGGAGTACTGCCGCGTGACCAGGTGGCCGGCCAGCCGCTCGACGACCTCGGGGTCGATGCGGGCGACGGTGCGGGCGAACAGCCGGCTGGTCTCCACCAGCTCGGCGGCGACCACCCAGCGCGGCGGCTTCTTGGCCAGCGGGGTGCCCGGGGCGAGCACGAAGCGGGCGTTGCGGGCGCCGAGGTACTCCCGCCCGCGGCCACGGTTGGACCTGGCGTCCTCGACCTGCAGGCCGACGTGGGACAGCAACCCGGAGAGCAGGGCGGCGGAGATGCCGCGCTCGTCGGGCTCGGCCGCGAGCTCGCCGACGGTCATGCCCAACCGGCGGGCGGTGCTGCGCAGCTGGCCGTAGAGGTCCTGCCACTCGCGGATGCGCAGGTAGTGCAGGAACTCGCGCTTGAGGGTGCGGCGGAACTGACCGCCCGACAGCGCCTCCTGCTGCTCGCCCAGGTAGCGCCAGAGGTTGAGCAGCGCGAGGAAGTCGGAGTTCTCGTCGGCGAACCGGGCATGCGCCTGGTCGGCGGCCTGCTGGTGCTCGGTGGGCCGTTCGCGGGGGTCCTGGATGGTCAGTCCGGCCGCGATGACCAGCACCTCCTCCAGGACGCCGCGCCGGTCGGCCTCGACCACCATGCGCGCCATCCGCGGGTCGAGCGGCAGCGTGGCGAGCGCCCGGCCGGTCGGCGTCAGCGCACCCGCGTCGTCCAGGGCGCCGAGCTCCTCCAGCAGCGCGACGCCGTCGGCGACCGCCCGGCGGTCGGGCGGGTCGATGAACGGGAAGTCGGCGACGTCCCCCAGGTCGAGGGCGGCCATCTGCAGCAGCACGGAGGCGAGGTTGGTGCGCAGGATCTCCGGGTCGGTGTACTCGGGCCGGCTCTCGAAGTCCTCC
>DATAAV010000354.1:0-1707 GCA_036259935.1 Geodermatophilus sp.
CCGGCAGCGCCCCGCGCCGCCGGTCAGGGCGGCGGCGTCCGACGCCGATGTAGCGCACGTGACCCGCCTCGACAACGGACCCGCCCCCACCGGGCGCAGCCGCCGCGGCGAACCCCGCACCTACGACTTCCGCCGGCCGACCAAGCTCTCCCGCGAGCACGTGCGGGTGCTGCAGATCGCCCAGGAGGCGTTCGCCCGGCAGGCGACGACCGTCCTGACGACGATGCTGCGGGCCGGCGCCCGGCTGGAGCTGCTGGGCATCGAGCAGCACTCCTACGACGACTACGTCGCCTCGCTGCCCGACCCGTGCTTCATCGCGACCTTCACGATCGAGCCGCTGGCCGGCAAGGGCGTGCTCGCCTACCCGCTCGACATCGCGATGGCCGCCGTCGACCACATGCTCGGCGGCTCGGGTGCCGCCGACCAGCCGGACCGGCCGATGACGGTCATGGAGACGGCGATCACCAACCACCTGCTCCACCGCCTGCTGCAGGAGTTCACCGCCTCCTTCACGCACATCGTCGAGCTGCAGCCCGAGCTCAGCGAGGTCGAGTACAACCCGCAGCTGGCCCAGGCCGCGTCCGGCTCGGACACCGTCATGGTGGCCTCGTTCACCATCGGGATCGGCGGCCGCACCGGCGAGGCCACGCTGGTGCTGCCGTTCTCCTCCTTCCAGGTGCCGCTGAACAACGCCGCCTCCCCGCAGCTGTCGGAGTCGGCCCAGGCCAAGCGGCGGCGCGCCTTCGAGGCCCTCAACGAGCGACTCACCCACGTGCCGGTGGACGTCGGCGTGCGGTTCACCCCGCTCGAGGTCTCCTCCGAGGACCTGCTCTCGCTCGCGGTCGGTGACGTGCTGCTGCTGCGCCACCCGCAGGACGCGCCGCTCGAGGTCACCACCAACGACGTGACCTTCGCCTACGCGATCGCCAGCAACCACCGCCGCCGGCTGGCCGCCGCCATCGTCCCGACCCCGGCCACCTCCCAGCACCCAGCCCAGAAGGACACCGCATGACCGCCACCGTGGACCACTCGCAGGCATCCGAGACCGTGATCGCCGTCGTGGCCTCCGCCGCCCGGGCCGCGGCCGCGCTGGTGCCGGCGACGGCGGAGCTCGTCCCCGGCCCGCCGGTCAGCGACCCCGACGCCGTCCTGGCGCCGGCCACGGCCGCCGCCGCGGTCGCGGCGAGGCTCTCCGGCGAGGTCAGCGGGGACGTCGTCCTCGTCCTCTCCGCCGAGGTCGTCGACGCCCTCGCCAACTCCCCCGTCGGCCCGATGGACGTCGCCACCGCGCTGCGCCCGGCCCTCGAGGCCGCCGCGGCGACGCTGGGCCGGGTGCGCGTCGACGCCGAGCGCACCGAGGACCCGGACACCGCGATGGACGGGCTGCGGGACAAGGGCATGTTCGTCGCCGTCCCGCTGATGGGCGCCGGCGGCACGGTCGAGGCGGTGTTCGCGCTGCAGGTGACGCTGCCCCAGGCGCGCACCCAGCGCGGCAGCCTGGACCTGCTGCGGCACGTGGCCATGGAGGTCACCGTCGAGATCGGCCGCACCCGGATGACCGTCGGCGAGCTGCTCTCCCTGCACCCCGGCGAGGTGGTCGAGCTCGACCGCGCGGCCAGCGCCCCGGCGGACCTGCTGGTCAACGGCACGCTGATCGCCCGCGGCGAGGTGGTCGTCGTCGACGAGGACTTCGGCCTGCGGATCAGC
>DATAAV010000355.1:0-14169 GCA_036259935.1 Geodermatophilus sp.
CTTGCACTCCTCGAGGGACGCCTTGACGTCCTCGAAGCGCGGGTTGGAGAAGGACAGCGACATCGAGCCGCTGAAGTCCTCGATCGGCGAGATCTCCTCGAGGATCTCGGCCAGGCCGCCGACGGCGTCGGCCTGCTCCTCGGGCGGGAGGGTGGCCCGCCACTCGGGGCTGCCGATCAGCCAGTCGAAGGAGGCGGTCTGAAGAGCCAGCAGGTCCGGCACCTCGAGGGGCTCGGAGATCTTGGCGAACGAGACCCGCAGCGGAGCGCCCGGGATTTTCTGCTGGTCGGCCTCGCCGGTGCGGGGGGTGGTCTGCGGGGCCTGCGGAGTGTTCTGGATGGTGCCTGATTCGGTGGTGCTGGCGGAAATGCTGGTGGGGCGAGAGCCTGCCAAGATGCGTCCTTCCAAGGACCTCACGACGTACGGGCGGTGGGTGCTGTTTCGTCCTGGGTCGTCGTCGGTAATGGCGGGGCTGTCCGTCTGGTCTGCAGATCGCTCCTGTTCGGAGGGGTCGACCGGCGCCCAGGAGCGGTTCCCCGGGCACCCCAGGCGACCCGTCTCGGCGGGCAAGCAGTCAGGGGGCAGCGCAACAGGGAACCCTACCCCTGCTCGTACGGGCTGTCCACGTCGGGGGGTCCGGTAGCGACCAGGGACACACCCGGGAAGGTCAGCCGCCCCGGCGGGGCGGGTCGTTCGCGGCCATGATGCCAGCCGGAGGGCCATCAGGGAACCGCCACGCCGCCATCGGTGGACGCCGGGCTTCCGGCGCCGGGCTCAGCTGGTGGTCAGCAGGGTGAGGTCGCTGACCTTCCACTCGCCGTCGACCCGGAGGATCTGCACCTGCACCGTCTGGGTGCACGACTGGGCGCCCTCGGGGGTCACCTGGCACTCGGATCCCTCGGGGGCCGGCTGGGTGCCGCTGTTCACCGACTCGACGACGTACTGGCCGAAGACCACCAGCGTGGCGGCATCCTGGGAGTCGTTGACCTGCTGCAGGCCGATGTCGAGCACCTCGTAGCGGGTCGTGGCCGACACCTGCTCGTAGGTGTCGATGATCCCGCCCTGCGAGAGGTCGGTCGCGTACTGCTCGCGCAGGTCGCCGGTGAGCACGTCCAGCTTGCGTTGCACGCTGCCCTCCGAGTCCTGGTAGTCGTAGGCGTAGAGGGCCTCCACGCTGCCGCGGGTCGCGTCGAAGATCGACGGGTCGACGTACTCGCGGTCGGCTCGCTGCCACAGGACCAGCCCGGCCAGGCCGGCGGTCACCAGGCACAGCACCACGAGCACCGGGACGGCGCGACGACGACGACGACCCGCGCCGTCGCCGGCGGCCGGGGCGGCGGCGCGGCCGGCTGCCGGACGGGACCGGCGGGCGGCCGGTGCCTTGGCCTCTGCGCGCGTCTCGGCCGCGGCGGTCCGCGTGGCGGACCGGGCGGTCGTGGCCGGGGCGCTCGTGGTGGTCCGCGTGGTCGTGCTCGTGGCGGTCCGCGCCGCGGGGGTCTCCTCGCGCTCGCGCCGGCTGCCCGCGACCCGGGGCCGGGGCGTGGGCCGGGCGGAGGCGGCCGTGCGCGGCCGCGGGGTGGGGCGGGGCCGCTCGTCCGGGGTGTCGCTCATCGCTCCGCTCACCGTCCCGTGATCCCGGAGAGCAGCCAGCGGCCGTCCTCCTTCTGCAGTTCCACCTGGATCCGGTAGCGCAGCACCTGGGCCTGCGGGGAGGCGGTGCTCTGCTGCGTGGACTGGATGACCAGCAGGACGGTCGCCTCGTTCTCCTCGGCCCGGGTCACGCCCGCGCCGACCACCTCGGTGTTCACCACGGCCTGCATGTCGATCAGCTCCTGGCGGCGCTCCTCCAGCTGCGCCAGCGACTCCTCCCGCAGATCACCGGTGGCCACCCGGCGGACCTGCTCGATGTCGTCGTCGAGGGTCAGGTGGTCGAAGGAGGTCAGGTCCACCACGCCGGAGCGGGCGGCCTGCAGCACCTCCCCGTAGGTGTCGGTGCGGATCGGCGACCGGTCGTCCCCGCGCAGCAGCGGCAGCGCGAGCCAGGCGGTCACCCCGAGGAGGACCACCAGCAGGACGGCGAGGATCGGCACGAGCGGCAGCGCCGGCCGAGTCCGGCCCGGCTCCCCGCCGGCGGACTCCTCCGCCGCGGTCTTCGCCCGCGGGGCCTGCCCGCCGCGGGCTCCGCTGCCGGACGCCCGGTCGGAGGCGGGGTCCTCGACGGCGGTGCGGGTCGCGGACGTTGCGGCGTCCGGCTTCGTCTCGAGGTCGGCGTCCTCCGCCCGCGGGCGCGTCCGCGCGTCGCTGGTCACCCGCGTTCTCCTCTCGATCGTCGTGCTGGGGCCCACCGGCACCGCGGTCAGCCCACGGTACGGGCGAACGGCTCGGCGCCCAGCAACCCACCCACGACCGTGTCCAACGTGGCGCCGACCGGCTCCCCGGCGGCGGCGTGGCTGTGCGGCCCCGGGGCGCCGACGCCGCCGTCCCGGCCGATGTTCTGCTCCCCGCGGATGGTGGCGCCGCTCTCGTCGACCCCGTCGGACGGATTCCGGTCCACCCCGTTGACGACGTCGCAGGCGACCGAGTCGGTGTCCAGCGCGAGCACCGCGCCGGGGGTGCGGGTCGACCCCGTGGAGACGTAGCCGGTGGTGCAGGGGCGGGGGTCCTCGGCGTTGATCACCATGCCGAAGTGCGCCCGCATGACGCCGCTGTCGTTGCGGACCACGGTGAAGCCGCCGGAGACGACGTCCGGGTAGGTGACCAGCAGCTGCTCGATGGCCTGCAGCCGCGGGATCTGCACGCCGTTGAGGATGTCCAGGTTGCGCACCAGCGAGCCCAGCCCCGGGCCGGCCCGCTCGACCAGCTGCTCGAGCGCCGCGCCGGCGTCCGGGGCGTTGACGACGAGGCCGCGCAGGTCGGGGTCCATCTCCACCAGGGTGTCGGTCAGCAGCCGCAGGTCGGCGGCCCACTGCTCGATCGCCGACCGGCTGGCCACCTGGGTGTCGAGGACGGTCTTGCCGTCGGTGATCAGCTGGAGGGTCTCCGGCAGCGACTGCTCGGCCCGGGCCAGCAGCAGGTTGCCGTTGTCGATGAGCCGGGCGAGGTCGTCGCCGGCGCCGGCGAAGGCGGTGCCGAGCTCCTCGACGACGATGCGGAGGCTCTCCGGGTCCAGCGAGGTGACGAACTCGTCCATGCTGAGCAGCAGCTGCTCGACCGGGATGGGGATGGCGGTCCGCGACCGGGGGATGACCGAGCCGTCGGTCAGGTACGGCCCGTCGTCGGCTGCGGGCCGTAGATCGACGTACTGCTCCCCCACCGCGCTGCGGGTGGCCACCACCGCGTCGGTGTCGGCCGGGATGGGGGCGGCGTCCGGCTCGATGGTCAGCGTCACCCGGACGCCCTCGTCGACCAGCTCCATGCCGGTGACCCGGCCGACGGAGACGCCGCGGTAGGTGACCTCCGCGTTGACGAAGATGCCGCCGGAGTCCTCGAAGTCCGCGGCGACGTCGTAGCCGCTCCCGAGCAGCACCCGGTCCAGGCCCACGTAGTTGAAGCCGACGTAGGACATGCCCAGCAGCGCGATCGTGGCGAACGCGAGCAGCTGCAGCTTCGTCTTGCGGGTGATCACGGCTGGCCTCCCGGCGCCAGGACCGGGGGAAGCCCCGGCACAGCGGCCGCCGGACCGACCGAGGGCATCTGCCCCTCGACCCCGGCCAGTCCGGGCACCGGCGTGGCGGAGTCCGCGCCGGCCTCGCTCCCGACGGCGGCCTGGTTGGCCGGCGGGGTGCCGGGCACCCCGCAGCTGTCGCCGGCGACGTCCTGCGGCTCGAGCTCGACGACGGCGCCGGTGACCGGGTCGACGGCGTACCGGCAGAGCAGCTCGCGCAGGTCGAAGTTGAGGCTCGCGGTCATGTTGGTGAACAGGCCGTAGCCCCCGGTGCGCAGGTCGGGCCGGTAGTTCATGGCCGACAGCGAGCTGGCCGGGAAGGGATAGGTCAGCAGCAGGTCCAGGGACCCGGCCAGGTCGGGGCCGGCGGCGGCCAGCTGGGTGAGGATCGGCTGCAGCAGCTGCAGGTCGGCGACGGTGTTCGCGCCCGCCTCGTTGATCACCCGGGTGCCGACCTCCCCCAGCCGGGCGAGGCTGTCGAGCATCGAGACGAGCAGATCGCGCTGCTGGTTGATCACGTCCAGGCCGGGACCGATGGTGTCCAGCGCGGTCTCGATGGTCTCCGTGCGCTCGGCGAGGCTGGCCGCCAACGCGTTCACGCTGTCGAGCGCCCGGTTGATCTCCGCACGCTGCTGGTCGAGCCCGCCGATGAAGGTGTCCAGCTGGTGGAGGGTGTCGCGGATCTCCTCCTCGCGGCCCTCCAGCGCCTCGCCGAGCTCCCGGTTGATCGTCTGCAGCTGGGCCAGGCCGCCCCCGTTGAGCACCAGCGACAGCGCGCCGAGGAGTTCCTCCACCTCGACGTTGCGGTTGGTGCGGTCGAGGGTGATCAGCGAGCCGTCGTCGAGGCGGCCCCCTGCCGGCTCGTTCCCGGGAGCGGCCAGCTCCACGTACTTCTCCCCCAGCAGCGAGGACTGCTGGATCATCGCGACGGCGTTGGCCGGCAGCTCGACGTCGCCGTTGACCTCGACGGTGACCACGGCGGTCCAGTCCTCGCCGAGCTCGACGGCCTCCACCCGGCCCACCGGCACGTCCGCGACCCGCACCCCCGCCTGCGGGACCAGGTCGAGGACGTCGGCGAACTGGATCCGCACCGTGTATGGCTCGTCGCCGAGGTCGGCGCCGCCGGGGAGGTCGAAGGAGTAGGCGCCGCGGAAGTCGCAGCCGGACAGCACCACGACGCCCACCGCCAGCGCGGACAGCCGCCGCGCCCGGCCCGTCACTGCGCGCTCCCGGCGGTCACCGGGGGAAGGCCGACCAGGGTGCTGCCGCCGGCCGCGGCGGCCGGGCCGCCGAAGACGTTGGTGAGCAGCTCCTGCAGGTCCGGCACCCCGTTGCCGTTCAGGTCGTCGACGGTCCCGTCGTTGCCCGGGTCACCGGAGAGGATCCGGATGCAGATCTGCTCCGTGGGCGGGAGCGTGAGGAACTGCGTCAGGTCGTCGACGTTCACGTTCCCCACCTGCAGGCGACCGGCCTGAGCCAGCAGCTGGCAGACGATCACCTCGGGGGCGGTCGACCCGGGCGAGTTGTCCCGGGTGTCGAGCGTCCCGTAGTCGGGGTTGTACGCGTGGGCCAGGTTGCCCAGCGCGGCAGGCGCGACGTCGAGGACCTCCGCCAGCGCCGCCCGCTGCTGGACCAGCGTGAGGGTGACGTCGGCGAGCCGGTCGACGTTGGTCGTCAGCAGCGTGGTGTTGGTCTGCACGAAGGTCGCGATCTCGCCGAGCGCATGGGAGAGCAGGGCGATGGCCGCGGCGAGATCCTCCCGCTCGCCCTCCAGCTGGGCGGCGACGGCGGCCATGTTGTCGTTGAACTGGCCGACCTGTGCGTCGATCGTCGCCAGCGCGGTGGTGAACGCCTGCAGGTTCTCGATGGAGTCGAACAGGCCCTCACGGTTGTCCGCCAGGGTCTCCACCGCCTGGGCGAAGCCGGTCAAGGTGCGGTTGAGGGCCGCACCGTTCCCGTCGAGGTTCGCCGCGCCCACGTCGAGCAGCTCCGACAGGGCTCCGTCGGAGTTGGCACCGTGGGGGCCGAGGGCCGCCGCCAGCTCGTCCAGGGCGCTGTAGACCGCGTCGAGCTCCACCGGGGTGGCCGTGCGCTCGATCGGCACCTCAGCGCCGTCCTGCATCGTGGGCCCGCCGTCGTAGACGGGGGCGAACTGCACGTAGCGGTCGCTGACCAGGGACGGCGCCAGCACGACCGCGTCGGCGTCGGCCGGGATGTCGTAGTCGTCGTCGATGAGCATCTCGACCCGAACCCGGTCGCCGGTCGGTACCACCTCGGTGATCTCCCCGACGGCGATGCCGAGAATGCGCACGTCGCTGCCCGCGTAGAGGCCCACGGCCTGGCTGAACCAGGCGGTGACGCGGTACTGGCCGGCCGGACGGAGGACCGTCCAGCCCAGGGCTCCCACGAGAGCGATCGCGGCGGCCAGCGCCACCCCGCGCTGCAGTGAGCCGGTCATGGGGTACCTCCCTGGCAGGAGACGACCCCGCCGGGCGCGTGGGCCGCGTTGCCGCACAGGGCCGTGGCGACCGAGCCGGGGATCAGGTTCTCCACGAAGCTGTCGAACCAGCGCCCGTTGCCGAGGGTGTTGGTGAACACCCGGACGAACGGGGCCAGGTTGGCCACCGTCTGCCCCAGGGCGGCCCGGTTGCGGGACAGGATGTCGGTGACGGCGGCCAGCTGCTGCAGGGCCGGGGTGAGCGCTTCCCGGTTGTCGGCGACCAGGCCGGACAGCTGTTCGGCCAGCCGCTGGGTGTTGGTCAGGATCGCGTCGATCAGCGCCCGGCGCTCCTGCACCTCGGTGAGCAGGGTGTTGGAGTCGATGACCAGCCGAGTGAACTCGCCGTTGCGGTCGGCGAGCACCGCCGTGACGTCCCGGGTCGCGGTCAGCAGCTCCTGCAGCTCGGCGTCGCGCGAGGCGATCGTGCTCGACAGCCGCGCCAGGCCGTCCAGCGAGGTGCGCACCTCCTCCGGGGTCTCGGCGAAGGTCTCCGCCAGCACCTCGAAGGAGGCGGCGAGCTGGGCGGTGTCGATCTCCTCGACCGTGGTCGACAGGTCGGCGAAGGCCTCGACGACGTCGTAGGGCGAGGCGGTCCGCTCCAGCGGGATCCGCTCCTCGGGGTCCAGCGGGGAGCTGCCGCGCGGCACCAGCGCCAGGTACTTCGCACCCAGCACCGTCTCGATCTTGATCGCCGCCTCGGAGCGGTCGCCGACGAAGGCGTCCTTCACCCGGAACTCGACGGTGACCGCGCCGTCCTCCAGCGCGAGGCTCTCCACCTGGCCGACCTTCACGCCGGCCACCCGCACCGGGTCGTCGGGCTTGAGCCCGGCGGCCTCGGAGAACTGCGCGCGGTAGACCGTGCCGCCGCCGATGAGCGGCAGGGACTGCGCGTTGAAGGACAGCAGCACCAGGGCGGCGATCAGGCCGAGGCTGATCGCGCCGATGGTGACCGGGTTGCGGTCCCGGAACGGCGTGGCGTGGCGGGCCATCAGCCACACCCCTCGGCACCGGAGGACATGCCGCCCTCGGGGATCTCGTGGCCGGTGGTCTCCCCCGGCAGGACGACGTAGCCCGACGCCCCGCACATGTAGAAGTTGAACCAGCTGCCGTTGACCGCGGTCCGGGTGATCAGGTCGATCTTCGTCGGGGCCAGCTGCAGGAACTCCTCCAGGACGTCTCCGGTGTCGGCCAGGTTGCCCGCCAGGTCGCCCAGGGCCTGGATGTCGGCGGCCAGGGGCGGCCGGGCGTCCTCGAGCAGGCCGGTGGTGGCCACCGCGAGGCCGTCGATGGTCTGCAGGGAGTCGAAGATCGCGTCCCTGTCCTCGGCCAGCCCGGTCACGAACTGCTGCAGGCTGAGGATCAGCGAGGACAGCTGCTCGTCCCGGGCTGCCACCGTGCCGAGCACCGTGGTGAGGTTGTCGATCACGCTGCCGATGACGGCGTCCCGGTCGGCCAGGGAGGAACTCAGCGAGGCGACGTGGCCCAGCAGGCTCTCCACCGTGCCGCCCTCGCCCTGGAAGACCTGGATGATCTCGAAGGACAGCCGGTTGACGTCGTCCGGGGACAGCGCCTGGAACAACGGCTGGAACCCGCCGAACAGCACGGTCAGGTCGAGGGCCGGCTTGGTCTGCGTGAGCGGGATCCCGGCGCCGGCGTCCAGCGTGCGCCCGGCCGAGCCCTCCCCCTCGGTCAGCGCGATGTAGCGCTGCCCTACGAGGTTGCGGTAACGGATCGTCGCCTCCACCCCGCTGGGCAGCGGGACGTCGGCGTCGACCTCGAGGACGACCTCGGCCACCGGCCGGTCCACCTGGTCGCCGAGCCGGATGCCGGTGACCTGGCCGACGCGGACGCCGGCGATGCGCACCTCGTCGCCCTCGACCAGACCGGCGACGTCGGTGAACTGCGCCCGGTACTCGATCTGCTCGCCGTACCCGCTGTTGGTGATCGTGGTGACCAGCACGTAGCTGGCCACCACGGTCACCAGCGCGAACACGACCAGCTTGGTCAGCGGCGCGACCAGCCCCCTCACGATGACACCACCGCTTCGCGGCCGATCGCTCCGCTCCTCGCTCGCCGGCGCTCGCTGCGATGCTCACTCATCGGAGCACCACCTGCGTGCCCCGCAGCAGCGGCGCCAGCGTCGACGCGGACAGGTCCGAGACCGCGGCGGGCTCGGTGCCGGTCTGGTAGCCGAGGATGCTGCGCACGAACTCGAGTTCGGCCGTCGACCCGGCGAGGTCCGACGGGAGCGACCGGCCGGCGGTCGGACTGGGGTCGCCGGCGCCCGGAGGGACGTCGTCGGGGCCCCGGCCCCCCAGGCAGTTCGGGTTGCCCGACCAGGGGTTGTCGGGCGAGTCCACGCCGTCGACCGGCGACGTCGGGCAGTAGTACTCGCCGCGCTCGGCGGCGGCGATCACCGCGTCGATGTCGGCCAGGGCCCGGCAGTCCGGTCCGGACGTGTCCAGGTAGGCCGGCTGGTCCCCGGGCACGTACGGGTTGCGCGGCGGCATGCTGATGGTGATGTTCAGGTTCAGCGCCGGGTCGCCGTCGCCACCGAAGGCTTCCGTGATCATGGGGTTGAACCTCGTGAGCCCGTTGAGCAGGCAGGGGTAGACCGGCGAGTACTCGGCGAACAGGCCGAGGACCGGGCGGGACGTGGCGGCCAGGGAGATCAGGTTGCGCTCGTTGGTCTCCAGGAAGCCGGCCATGGCCGCGGCCGAGCTGTCGCCGACGGTGAAGGTGCGGCGCAGCTGCTCGGACTGGTCGACGAGCGTGGTGTTGGTGACCGCCAGGTTGTCCAGGACGGCGAGCAGGTCGTCGGCCGCGGACTCGTAGGTGTCGGCGAAGTCGGCGAGGCCGGAGATGTTCGCCTGCAGCTCGGGCAGCACGGTGTTCAGCTCGCCGAAGTAGCTGCCCGTCGAGGCGAGGTTGCGCCCGAGCGCGTCCCCGCGGCCGCGCAACGCCTCGGCGACGGCGCCGAGCGTGTAGCTGAGGTCCTCGGGTTCGACGGCCTGCAGCAGCGGCAGCAGGTCGTCGATCACCCGCTGCAGCTCGATGGCGTTCTCCGTGCGGTCCTGGCCGATCACGTCGCCGTCGGAGAGCTGCTGGGTCGAGGGCTGCTCGGGGACCACGAGGGAGACGTAGCGCTCCCCGAACAGCGTCTTGGGCAGCAGCCGGGCGGTGACGTCGGCCGGGATCTGCTCGAGGTACTGCGGGAGGATCGCCAGCTCGATCGTGGCCCCGTCGGCGGCGGCCCGGACCTCGCGCACCTCGCCGACGATGACGCCGCGGACCTTGACGTCCGAGGCCTCCTGCAGCTGGTTGCCCGCCGTGTCCGTTTCCAGCGTCACCGAGGCGACCTCGGTGAAGGCCTTGTTGTACAGGGCCACCGACAGGCCCAGCAGCAGCGCCAGGACGACGAGGAACGCCAGGCCCTGCAGCCGACGACGGACGGCGGCCGCCTTTCCGCTGTTCACCAGTGCGCTCACCCCGCGATCCGCACGGTCGTCGTGGAACCCCAGATGGCCAGGGACAGGAAGAGGTCGATGACGTTGATCGCCACGATCGAGAAGCGCACCGCGCGGCCGACGGCCAGGCCCACGCCGGCCGGTCCGCCGCTGGCCCGGTAGCCGTAGTAGCAGTGGGTCAGGATGATCACGACGGCGAAGACCAACACCTTGACGAACGACCACAGCACGTCCTGCGGGGGCAGGAAGAGGTTGAAGTAGTGGTCGTAGGTGCCCACCGACTGCCCGTAGGCGTCGGTGGCGATCGTGCGGGTGGCGAAGTAGCTGCTCAGCAGCCCGATGACGTACAGCGGGATCACCGCGATGAAGCCGGCCACGATCCGCGTGGTCACCAGGAACGGCAGCGAGGGCACGCCCATGACCTCGAGGGCGTCGATCTCCTCGTTGATCCGCATGGCGCCGATCTGGGCGGTGAAGCCGCAGCCGACCGTGGCCGACAGGGCCAGGCCGGCCACCAGGGGGGCGATCTCGCGGGTGTTGAAGTAGGCGGAGAGGAAGCCGGTGAACGCCGAGGTCCCCAGCTGGTCCAGCGCGGCGTACCCCTGCAGGCCGACCTCGGTGCCGGTGAAGAAGGACAGGACGGCGATGACGCCGACCGTGCCGCCGATGACCGCCAGCGCGCCGGTGCCGAAGCTGACCTCGGCGAGCAGCCGGAAGGTCTCGCGCTTGTAGCGCCGCAGGGTCCGCGGCGTCCAGGCCAGCGCACGGCCGTAGAACC
Organism: Geodermatophilus sp.; assembly: GCA_036259935.1. Taxonomy (GTDB): domain Bacteria; phylum Actinomycetota; class Actinomycetes; order Mycobacteriales; family Geodermatophilaceae; genus Geodermatophilus. Next base: position 10,410 of record DATAAV010000355.1, read on the forward strand.
CCAGCTGGTCGCCGAGGTCATCGAGGGTGTCGAGCGGCCGCTTGTAGGCCCGCCGGAGCACCCGGCGGGCGCCGACCCGGACGCGGTCGACCGGTGAGAGGAGCGCCATCACGCGCCCTTCGGTGGGACGAGCTGGAAGTAGATGGCGGTCATCACGAAGTTCACGGCGAACAGCAGCAGGAAGGTGATGACCACCGACTGGTTCACCGCGTCACCGACGCCCTTGGGTCCGCCTCCGGCCCGCAAGCCCTTGTAGGAGGCGACGATGCCGGCGATCAACCCGAAGACCAGCGCCTTGATCTCCCCGGACCAGAAGTCCTCCACCTGGGCCAGCGCGCTGAACGAGGCCATGTAGGCCCCGGGCGTCCCGCCCTGGAGAACGACGTTGAAGAAGTAGCCGCCCGCCACGCCGACCACGCTGACGAGCCCGTTGAGCAGGACCGCGACGAGCATCGAGGCGAGCACCCGGGGCACGACGAGGCGCTGGATCGGGCTGATGCCCAGCACCTCCATCGCGTCGATCTCGTCGCGGATCTTGCGCGCGCCGAGGTCGGCGCAGATGGCCGAGCCGCCGGCTCCGGCGATGAGCAGCGCGGTGACGATCGGGCTGGCCTCGCGCAGGACGGCGAGGACCGACGCCGAGCCGGTGAACGACTGGGCACCGAGCTGGCGGGTCAGCGAGCCGAGCTGCAGCGCGATCACCGCGCCGAACGGGATCGCCACCAGCGCCGTGGGCAGGATGGTGACGCTCGCGACGAACCAGGTCTGCTGCACGAACTCGCGCAGTTGGAAGGGCCGCCGCGGCAGGGCGCGCCCGATGTCCAGGGCGAAGGCGAACAGGTTGCCGCTGGCCGCCAGCGGGCGGGTCGGCGACCACTTCCCGTCGAGCAGACCGGGCGCCTCCGGCTTGTCCGGAGCGCTCACGAGCGTCCCCGCGGCCCGGGCAGCACGGCGGTCGGAGCACCGGCGGGCGCGCCGTCGGGCTCGGGCGCCCAGTGCCGCCCGCCCTCGCCGGCCGTGGGCGTGAAGACGCCGGCGTCGACCTGGGCGAGCAGGTCCTCCGGCAGGGAGGCGCGGATGGCGTCGGCGGTGTGCGGGTCGAAGGTGTGCAGCATCCGCGCGACCCGCTCCTGGCGGCGGCGCACCGCGCGCCGCTCGGGCAGCCCGGGTGAGGGCTCCAGCTGCGGCGGGACGGCGTCCCCGCCGCTGGCCCCCTTGGGACCGACCCCGTTGTGCTGGTCCCCGCCGCGCGCCTCCAGGGCGGCCATCTCGGCCTCGACCTGGGCGACGTCCTTCTCCTCGCTCATCCCGATCGGGCCCTCGCGCCGGCCGTTCAGGAACTGCCGGACGACGGGCTCCTGCGAGGTCAGCAGCTGCTCGCGGGGGCCGAACATGACCAGGTGCCGGCGGAAGAGCAGGCCGAGGTTGTCGGGCACGGTCCGGGCGGTGCCGATGTCGTGGGTGACGATCAGGAACGTGGCGTCGATCTGGGCGTTGAGGTCGACGATCAGCTGGTTGAGGTATGCCACGCGCACCGGGTCGAGCCCCGAGTCGGGCTCGTCGAACAGGATGATCTCGGGGTCGAGGACCAGCGCCCGGGCCAGCCCGGCCCGCTTGCGCATGCCCCCGGAGATCTCCCCCGGCAGCTTCCCCTCGGCGCCTTGGAGACCGACCATGTCCATCTTCTCCAGGACGATCCGGCGGATCTCCGACTCGCTCTTCTTCGTGTGCTCGCGCAGCGGGAAGGCGATGTTGTCGAACAGGTTCATCGACCCGAACAGGGCGCCGTCCTGGAACAGGACCCCGAAGAGCTTCCGGACGTCGTAGAGCTTGTGCTCGCCGCAGCGCACGATGTCGGTGTCGGTGATGACGATCGAGCCCTTCTCGGGCTTGAGCAGGCCGACCAGCGACTTGAGGAAGACCGACTTGCCGGTGCCCGAGGGCCCGAGCAGCACCGAGATCTCACCGGGCGGCAGGGTCAGGGTGACGTCGCTCCAGATGTTCTGGCTGCCGAAGGACTTGGTGAGCCCCTCGACCTGGACCGCGACGCCCACGTCCGACCTCCCTCGCTCCGGCCTCGTTGCCGGTCCTCGTCCCGCCAAGATCACGGGCCCCGGCAGTGTGCGGCTTCCCCGCGTAGCGCACACCCCCGGACGGGGTGGCTCCTACTGGCGGGTAACGACGGGGCGGCGGAGAGGTTACGTGGATCACTCCAAGGGGGTGGGGCGCCTCCCAGGGCGTGCCCGGAAACGCCGCAGGGGCCGACCCACGGAAGTGGATCGGCCCCTGCGAACGAGGTTGTGCGCTACCCGGCGGTCGGCGCCGCCTGGTGGGAGGTCACTTGACGGTGACGGTGGCGCCGGCGCCCTCGAGGGCGGCCTTGGCCTTCTCCGCGGCGTCCTTGGCGACCTTCTCCAGGACCGGCTTCGGCGCGCCGTCGACCAGGTCCTTGGCCTCCTTGAGGCCGAGCGAGGTCAGGCCGCGCACCTCCTTGATGACCTGGATCTTCTTGTCGCCTGCGGCCTCGAGGATGACGTCGAACTCGTCCTGCTCCTCGGCAGCGGCGGCACCGCCGTCGCCACCGGCGCCACCGGCGGCCGGGGCGGCCGCAACGGCGACCGGAGCAGCAGCGGTGACCTCGAAGGTCTCCTCGAACTGCTTCACGAAGTCGGACAGCTCGAGCAGCGTCATCTCCTTGAACGCGTCGAGCAGCTCCTGGGTGGACAGCTTGGGCATGATCTCTCCTTCTGGGTCAGTCGGTGCTGGCCGCGGCGTCGCCGGCGGCAGCGTCGGTGTCGGGGGTGGTGTCGGCAGCAGCGGCGTCGGCGGCGGGAGCGCCCTCGGCGGGCTTCTTCTCCTGCAGCGCGGCGGCCAGGCGGGCGACCTGCGACAGCGGGGCCTGGAAGAGCCCCGCGGCCTTGGTGAGGTTGCCCTTCATCGCGCCGGCCAGCTTGGCGAGGAGCACCTCACGGCTCTCGACGTCGGCGAGGCGGGTGACCTCGGTGGCGTCGACCGTGCGGCCCTCGACCACGCCGCCCTTGACGACGAGCAGCGGGTGGGCGCGCGCGAAGTCCCGGATGGCCTTGGCGGCGTCGACCGGGTCGCCCTCGATGAAGGCGATCGCGGTCGGCCCGTTCAGCAGCGGGGCGAGGTCGCCGAAGCCGACCTGTTCCGCCGCACGCTTCGTCAGGGTGTTCTTGACGACGGCGTAGCTGCTGCCCTCACCGAGGGAACGGCGCAGCTGGGTCAGCTGCGCCACGGTCAGCCCGCGGTACTCGGTGAGCACCGCCGCGCTCGACTTCTGGAACCGCTCGGTGATCTCGTCGATCACCGCGGCCTTGGCCTGCGTGGGCATGGGCCTCCTCTCGTCTGTCGGGCGACCACCGGCCGGTGCACGACGGCGGGCGATCAGCGGGCCCCGAGACGAGGAACGCCCCGGCGCAGGGCGCACGGGGCGAGGGACGGACGCGCGGGCGTCCGTCGATCGAACCGTCCTCCTGCGCGGGCCGCCCGCATCCTGCGGGACCTTCGATCGCACGCGGACGTGCGACGACCAGCGGTCTTGGGGGGAACGTCCCTACGGTACACGGCCCGGCCGGGGACCGCCGCCCCCTCCCGGCGAGGCCCTCTCAGCGAGGCCGCCTCCTGACGAGATCGGCGATCTCGCACGCTTTCGCGCCCCGAACCGTGCGAGATCGGCGATCTCGCCGGGAAGGAGAGCAGGGGCTGGACAGACGGCGAGGGCCCCGCAGCGGCATGC
>DATAAV010000356.1:0-10622 GCA_036259935.1 Geodermatophilus sp.
GACCCGCTGCACATCGGCACCCTGCTGCCGCTGACCGGCTCGCTGGCCTTCCTCGGCCCGCCCGAGGTCGCCGGCGTCCAGCTCGCCGTCCAGGAGATCAACGAGGCCGGCGGCGTGCTCGGCGCCCCCGTGCAGCTGACCGAGAGCGACTCGGGCGACACCTCGACCGACACCGCCAACACCAGCGTCGACCGGCTGCTCGCGGCCAACGTCGACGCGATCATCGGCGCGGCGTCCTCGGCGGTGAGCCTCACCGTCATCGACAAGATCGTCGCGGCCGGTGTCGTGATGTTCTCGCCGGCGAACACCTCCGACCAGTTCACCACCTACAACGACAACGGGCTGTACTTCCGCACCGCGCCTCCGGACGTGCTGCAGTCGATCCCGCTGGCCGACCTGATCCTGGCCGACGGCAACACGACGGTCGGGATCCTCAACCTCAACGACCCGTACGGCACCGGGCTGGCCGAGAACGTCAAGGCCAACCTGATCGAGGGCGGTCTCGCGGAGGAGGACATCCGGTCGATCACCTACGACCCGAACGCCTCCTCGTACGACTCCGAGGTGCAGCAGATGGTCGAGTTCGCTCCCGACGCCATCGTCGTGATCGGCTTCGACGAGTCCGCCCGGATCATCCAGGAGCTCAACGCGCAGGGCATCGGGCCGGCGCGCTGATCGGCTGATCCAGCGGCACACCTGACGCGGCGGCCCGGCACCTCCTCGGTGCCGGGCCGCCGTGCGTCGCAGGACCGGCCGGTCGCCCCGGGGCCGTAACGCCAGCACAGACGACGGCGCCACCCCCACGATCCCGTGGAGGCGGCGCCGTCGTGTGTGTTGGGGAGGGGCTACCGGGCCTTGGCCAGCGTCCCCAGGTACAGCTCGACGACCTTGGGGTCGGTCATCAGCGACTCACCGGTGTCGGTGTAGGCGTTGCGGCCCTGGTCGAGCACGTAGCCGCGGTCGCAGATCTGCAGGCACCGGCGGGCGTTCTGCTCGACCATGATGATCGAGACCCCGGTGGCGTTGATCCGCCGGCACCGGATGAACACCTCGTCCTGGTAGGCCGGCGACAGGCCGGCCGACGGCTCGTCGAGCAGGAGCACCGAGGGGTCCATCATCAGCGCGCGGCCCATCGCCACCATCTGCCGCTCGCCGCCGGACAGCGAGCCGGCCTTGGCCCTGCGGCGCTCCCCGAGCAGCGGGAACAGCTCGACGACGTAGTCGAACCGCTCCTGGAACGTCTTCGGCCGTAGGTAGACGCCCATCTGCATGTTCTCCTCGATGGTCAGCGAGGGGAACACGTTGTTGTTCTGCGGCACGTAGCCGACGCCGAGGGAGACCAGCCGGTGCGCGGGCGCGGAGGTGATGTTCTCCCCACGCAGCGAGACCGAGCCCGACCGCACCGGGATCAGCCCGAACAGCGTCTTGAGCAGGGTGGACTTGCCGGCGCCGTTGGGCCCGATGATGCCGACCAGCTCGCCGTCCTGCAGGTAGAAGTCACAACCGCGCAGGATGTTGACTCCCGGCACGTAGCCGGCCACGAGCTCGTCGGCGCGCAGGAGGGCGCCCTCGGCCAGCCGGACGTGCTCCTCCCGCGTCGCGGCCAGCTCCGCACGGGAGAGGGTGGTCGACGGCGCGATCACGTCGGCGCGGGTGAGGTCCTCGCCGGACTCGTCGACCTCGAACAGGGGCTCGCTCATCGACCGGTCTCCTCACGGCGGGTCTCGGAGCTGAGGACCTCGCCCTCGCTGCGCTCCTCCTGCGCGATGGCCGCCTCGGCCTCGGCGAGGACGCGGTCCTCCTCCTCGACCGTGAGGGGCGCGTCGTGGTGGGCGCCCAGGTAGGCGTCGACCACGGCCTGGTTCTGGCTGATCGACTCCGGCGGCCCCTCGGCGATCACCTTGCCGGCCGCCATCACGACCACCCAGTCGCTGATGTCGCGCACGACGTCCATGTCGTGCTCGACGAAGATCACCGTCATCCCCTGCTCGCGCAGGTCCTTGACGTGCCCGAGCAGGCTCTGGGTCAGCGCCGGGTTCACCCCGGCCATGGGCTCGTCGAGCATGACCACCTTCGGGTCGCTCATCAGCGCCCGGGCCATCTCCAGGAGCTTGCGCTGGCCGCCGGAGAGCGTGCCGGCGAAGTCGTCCTTCTTGGCGTCCAGCTTGAACCGGGCGAGCAGTTCCATCGCCTTCTCGGTGTTGGCCTTCTCCTGCCCGCGCCAGGTGCCCGGCACCAGCGCCCGCAGGAAGCCCTCACCCCGCTGGCCCTGGGCGCCCAGCAGCATGTTCTGCAGCACCGTCAGCCGGGACAGCGCCTTGGTGAGCTGGAAGGTCCGCACCACACCGAGCCGGGCGACCTGGTGCGGCGCCAGCTTGCCCAAGGATCGCCCGTCGAAGGACCACGTTCCGCTGTTGGGCTGGTCGAAGCCGGTGAGCAGGTTGAACAGCGTCGTCTTGCCGGCGCCGTTGGGGCCGATGAGGCCGGTGATGCCGCCGCGCTGGACCTCCAGGTGGTCGACCGCGACGGCGGTCAGGCCGCCGAAGGTCCGCGTGACGCCGTCCACGACGATGGCCGGGTCCGGCTTGGGGACGCCGACCTCCCAGGGGACGTCCTGCAGGGCCAGTTTGGCCAGCCGGGCCGGCGGGGCGCCGGATGCCCCGGACCCCGGGCCGGAGGCGGCCGAGGCGCCCGTCGGGGGAGGCGGGTCAGCGCGCATCGAGCATCACCTCTCGTCGATCACCGAGGATCCCCTGGGGCCGGAAGATCATCAACAGCATGATCCCGAGGCCGATGATGATGAACCGCGCGTAGGCGATGTCGGTCGTGGACAGCAGCTCGTTGAACTGGAACAGGCCGAAGAAGGTCCGGTCGTTCGCCAGCAGCGCGGCCAGGGCGCTGTCGGAGAAGGCGATGATGAACCACAGCAGCATCGCACCGATGACCGGCCCGACGACCCGCGCGGCACCGCCGAGGATCAGCGCTCCGTAGGCCAGGAACGTGTTGGCGTTCTGGTACTGGTCGGGCTGGGCGGACCCGGTGCCGACGGCGTAGATCATGCCGCCGAGCGCCCCGAACAGCCCGCCGAGGACCAGCGACTGCATCTTGTACGAGTAGACGTTCTTGCCCAGCGCGCGGGCGGCGTCCTCGTCCTCGCGGACGGCGCGCAGCACCCGCCCCCACGGGCTGCGCATCAGCGCCCACACCAGCAGCGAGGCCAGGAGCACGAGGGTCCACCCGACGGTGATGGTCCACAGCTCGCCGCCGTTCCAGCGGGTGCCGAGGATGTCGTAGCGGCCGCTGACCGACCACGGTGCCATCGCCAGGAACTCCCCGTTGAAGCCGGAGATGCCCAGCGTGCTGTTCGTGATGTCGGTGGCACCGACCGACCGGAAGAGGAGTCTCAGCGCCTCCGCCGCGGCGATGGTCACGATCGCCAGGTAGTCGGCGCGCAGGCGCAGCGTCGGCAGGCCGAGCAGGAGGGCCAGGACCAGCGCGGCCAGCAGTCCGACGACCACTCCGAGCCAGAACGGCAGGCCCCACTTGGACACCGAGATGGCGATGCCGAAGCCGCCGAGCATGGCGAAGGCGATCTGTCCGAAGTTCAGCAGTCCGGTGTAGCCGAAGTGCAGGTTCAGCCCGATGGCGAGCAGGGCGAAGAAGACCGCCTGGTAGGCGAACATCGCCCGGATGCCGAGGGCCAGCGCGTCGAGCAGGTCACCCATGGCGGTCAGCCGATCCGTGCGCGGGCGCCCAGGATCCCCTGGGGCCGGATGACGAGGATGACGATCAAGAGCAGCAGACCTCCGACGTACTTCATGTCATCCCGGATGACGAGGGTCGACATCTGCACGAACACGCCGACGATGACGCTGCCGAGCAGGGCGCCGTAGGCGGTACCCAGACCGCCGAGCGTGACGCCGGCGAACATCAGCAGCAGCAAGCGGAATCCCATGTCCCACTGGACCTGGTCGGAGAGGCCGAGGAGCACCCCGCCGAGCGCGGCCAGCGCGCCACCCATGATCCAGACCACGAGGATCACGCGGTTGACGTCGATGCCGGAGGAGGCGGCCAGGTCGCGGTTGTCGGCGACCGCGCGCATCGCCTTGCCGATCCGGGTCCGCTGCAGCATCACCGCCACGGCGATCAGCACGGCCAGCGAGAGCACGATCGAGTACAGGTCGCGGTCGGTGAGGGCGAACAGGCCGTAGTCACGGGCCCGCTGCGCCTGGTAGTCGCGGTAGGCGTTGGACCGCCCGCCGTAGATGGTCTGGATCAGGTACCGGGCGGCCAGCGACAGCCCGATGGAGACCACCAGGGCGGCCACCAGGCCGGTGCCCCGGCGGCGCAGCGGGCGCCACAGCGCGAGCTCGTTCAGGGCGCCGACGAGGCCGCCGACCAGGACCGCGATGAGCGCGGCCGCCAGCAGCGGAACACCGGTGACGTTGATCCAGAACGCCACCACCGCGCCGATGGTGACCAGCTCGCCGTGGGCGAAGTTGGTCAGCCCGGTGGTGCCGAAGATCAGCGACAGGCCGACGGCGGCCATGGCGATGAGCAGGCCGAAGCGCAGGCCCTCGACCAGCAGCTGGACCGCCCGCACCCGTCCGCTGCCGCCACCCCCGTCGTCGCCGCCGCTGAGCCCGAAGTTGACCGGGAGCCGGCGGCCGGGCTCGACGGTGACCGTCTTGGACTCCTCGGCGACCTCCACGCCCTCGGGCAGGTCGTCGGCGTCGATGCTGACGAGGTACTCACCCGGGCCGGGCAGGTCGACGGCGAACCGGCCGTTCTCGTCGGTCTCGACCGAGTCGACCTCCTCGCCGTCGGCGGTCTCGACGGTGATCGTCACCCCCTCGATCGGCCCGGAGGCTCCGGTGGTGAGCGTGCCGCGCACCTGCTCGCCCTGGGCGGCGGCCAGCCCGGGGACGAGCAGGCTCAACCCGCCGGCGACGACCATGACGAGCAGCAGCCGCAGCAGAGTGCGAGGTCGGGAGGCGCCGGTCCCCTGCGGGACGGCGCGCCCGACAGGGGGCTGCGCGGAGCCCGTGCGGCGACCGTGTCGGAGGACACGGTCCGGGGCGTGCGTCACTCGACCTCCCTGGCGTGTGGATTGGGACCGGACGGTAACCCAGGGACGTTGCGACGCCACCTCGGCGTGAACAGCTGTGACCGTTCCGCGACACGCCCGCGGGTGACCGACCGTGCCGGTTCGGCGCGCCGTCGTGATCGCGCCTCGTCAGAGGTGCAGTCTCTGGCCACCGTCCAGGGGAGGCCTCCGGTGCCAGGAATCGGTTCGCGGTCCCGCGTCACGACGCGCACGGCGCGTCCCGACGACCTGCCCGCCGTCCTCGCGCTGGTGCGCCAGCACCGGGCCGAGGCCCACGCGGAGCGAGTGCTGACCGGGCAGACGCCGGGCGCGGCCGCCGCCGCGGGCTTCCGCCGGCTGCTGGCCGATCCGGGCCACCGGGTGGTCCTCGCCGTCCTGCCCGGGCCGAACGCCGCGCAGGGCACCGTCGCATCGGGGGAGGTCGAGAGCGAGCTCGTGGTCGGGCTGGCGATCCTGGGCCAGGACCCGCTGTCGGTCGTGCTCGGGGTCGCGCAGGTGACGGTGGACAACCTGGTGGTGCACCGCGATCACCGCCGGCGGGGGGCGGGCGCGGCGCTGCTGGATGCGGCGGTCGGCTACGCGGCGGAGACCGGCGCCGACCACGTCGTCGCCGCCGTCGGCGGGCACGAGGCCGAGCGGCAGCGGTTCTTCGCCGGGATGGGCTTCGCGCCGCTCACCACCCGCCGGATCGTGCCCCGCGAGAACCTCGCCCGGGCGTTGGCGGCCTGGCGGCGCGGCGGGATCGTCATCCCCGTGCCGCGGCGGACGTCGCTGCGGCGCCGTCCGCTGGACCGGGCGCTGCCCGCGCCGGCCGCTCTGGAGGCCTGACCGGGTCCGGCCCGGCGGGTCAGGCCGGCAGTGTCATGCAGGTGAGCCGCGCCGTCGCGGTCAACCGGCCCTGGTCGTCGGAGACCTCGATGAGGAACGTCGACAGCGTCCGGCCCCGGCGTACCGGCGTGCACACCGCCGTCACCTCGCCCGAGGTCGCCGCGCGGACGTAGCTGACGTTCAGCTCGACCCCGACGACCTGGCGCTCCGGCCCGGCAGCCAGCGCTCCCGCCCACGACCCCACGGTCTCCACCAGGGAGCACGTCGCGCCGCCGTGCAGCAGGCCGAACGGCTGCTGGTTGCCCTCCACCGGCATCGTGGCCACGAGCCGGTCGGGGTCGTAGTCGGTGATCCGGATGCCCAGCTTGTCGTCGAGCGGGCTGAGCTTCTCGGTCGGCACCCAGGCCGGAGGAGCGGTGCTCACGGCGCCGACGCTAGCCGACGACCCCGGGTGACCTGCGCCTCGCCGTCCACCGCCGGGGCGACCCGGCCTGTCGGGGTACGGACCTAGGATCGCCGTCGATGTCCGCTCCGGTCAGTACCTCCGCGCCCGCCGTCCGCCGTACCCCGACGGGGCAGCGTCCCCGCCTGCTCCTGCTCGACGGGCACTCGCTGGCCTACCGGGCGTTCTTCGCGCTGCCGGTGGAGAACTTCTCCACGACCACGGGGCAGCCGACCAACGCCGTCTACGGCTTCACGTCGATGCTCATCAACGTGCTGCGCGACGAGCAGCCCACGCACCTCGCCGTCGCCTTCGACGTCGGCCGCAAGACCTTCCGCAGCGAGATCTACGCGGAGTACAAGGCCAACCGGACCGAGAGCCCGACGGACTTCCGCGGCCAGGTCAGCCTCATCCAGGAGGTGTTGGCCGCGCTGCACATCCCGGTCATCACCGCCGAGGGGTACGAGGCCGACGACGTCATCGCCACCCTCACGGTGCAGGCCGTCGAGCAGGGCATGGACGTGCTGATCTGCACCGGCGACCGGGACGCGCTGCAGCTGGTCGGCGAGCACGTCACCGTGCTCTACCCGCGCAAGGGCGTCTCCGACCTCACCCGGTTCACCCCCGAGGAGGTGGAGGCCAAGTACGGCCTGTCGCCGGCGCAGTACCCCGACTTCGCCGCGCTGCGCGGCGACCCCAGCGACAACCTGCCCAGCATCCCGAGCGTGGGGGAGAAGACCGCGGCCAAGTGGGTCCGCGAGTACGGCTCCCTCGACGCGCTGGTCGACCAGGTCGACACCGTCAAGGGCAAGGTGGGCGACAAGCTGCGCGAGCACCTGTCCTCGGTGCTGCAGAACCGGCGGCTGACCGAGCTGGACCGCGCGGTGCCGCTGGAGGTCGGCCCGACCGACCTCGCCGTCCGGCCGTGGGACCGCAACGAGGTGCACACCCTCTTCGACAACCTGCAGTTCCGGGTGCTGCGCGACCGGCTGTTCGCCACGCTGACCAGCGCCGAGCCCGAGGTGGAGGGCGGCTTCGACGTCGGCCTGGACGAGGTGCCGGCCGGGCAGCTGGCCGGCTGGCTGGACGCGCACGCGCGGACCGGGCGCACCGGGGTCATCTTCCGCGGCACGTGGGGGAGGGGCACCGGGGAGCTCTCCGGCATCGCGCTGGCCGCCGCCGACGACCACGCCGTCTTCGTCGACGCCGGCCCCGACCTGGACGTCGCCGACGAGCAGGCGCTGGCCGCCTGGCTGGCCGACCCGGCCGCCGAGAAGGTGGTCCACGAGGTCAAGGGCCCGCTGCTGGCCATCTGGGCCCGCGGCTGGGAGCTGGCCGGCGTGGTCAGCGACACCGCGCTCGCCGCCTACCTGGCGATGCCCGGCCAGCGGTCCTTCGACCTGGCCGACCTCGCCGTCCGGTACCTGCGCCGGGAGCTCAAGGACGCCGCCGCGCCGGAGGACCAGCTGGCCCTCGACGGGCTGGGGCCCTCCGAGGCCGACGTCGCCGCGGAGGCGGCCAAGGCCGACGTGCTGAAGGCGGTGGCGGTCAACGACCTCTCCGACGCCCTCGAGCAGGTCCTCGCCCAGCGCGGCGGCGACTCCCTGCTGGGGGAGATCGAGCTGCCGCTGACCCGGGTGCTGGCCGCGATGGAGCGGCGCGGCATCGCGGCGGACCTGGACTACCTCTACGAGCTGCAGAAGGAGTTCGCCGAGGGGGTCGCAGCGGCCGCGGCCGAGTGCTACGCGGTCATCGGCCGGGAGGTCAACCTCGGCTCGCCCAAGCAGCTGCAGGCCGTGCTGTTCGACGAGCTCGGGCTGCCCAAGACCAAGAAGATCAAGTCCGGCTACACGACCGACGCCGAGGCGCTCACCGCGCTGCTGGCCCAGACCGGGCACCCGTTCCTCGAGCACCTGCTGCGGCACCGGGACGTGACCCGGCTGCGGACGGTCATCGACGGGTTGATCCCGATGGTCGACGACGGCGGCCGGATCCACACGACGTTCCAGCAGACGATCGCGGCCACCGGGCGGCTGTCGTCGACGGACCCGAACCTGCAGAACATCCCGATCCGCACCGCCGAGGGCCGGCGGATCCGGCAGGCGTTCGTGGTGGGGGGCGGCTACGAGTCGCTGATGACCGCCGACTACAGCCAGATCGAGATGCGGATCATGGCGCACCTGTCCGGCGACGAGGGGCTGATCGAGGCCTTCACGTCGGGGGAGGACCTGCACTCCTTCGTCGCCTCGCGGGCGTTCAACATCCCGATCGAGGACGTCGACCCGGAGATGCGCCGCCGCATCAAGGCGATGAGCTACGGCCTGGCCTACGGCCTGTCCGCCTACGGCCTCTCCCAGCAGCTGCGCATCTCCACCGAGGAGGCGCGCGAGCAGATGCAGGCCTACTTCGAGCGGTTCGGCGGCATCCGCGACTACCTCGACAGCGTGGTGGAGGAGGCCCGGCTGCGCGGGTACACCGAGACGACGCTCGGCCGCCGCCGCTATCTGCCCGACCTCACCAGCGACAACCGGCAGCGCCGGGAGATGGCCGAGCGGATGGCGCTCAACGCCCCCATCCAGGGCTCTGCGGCCGACGTGATCAAGGTCGCCATGCTGAGGGTGGAGCAGGCGATCGACGCCGAGGGGTTGCACTCCCGGATGCTCCTGCAGGTGCACGACGAACTCGTGCTCGAGGTCGCCCCCGGCGAGCGGGAGCCGCTGGAGGCGCTGGTGCGCAGGGAGATGGCCGGCGCCGCCGAGCTGTCGGTGCCGCTGGAGGTCTCCGTCGGCTTCGGCTCGAGCTGGGACGACGCCGCCCACTGAGGCTCACCCTCGACGTCAGGTCGAGGTCGAGCTTCCGCTCCGCGGCGGCGACATCGGGGAAGTGGGGGTTGCCGAGCGTCGGCGGTGCCCGCATTCCCCGAAGTCGGTGAGGGCTGGTCAGGGACGGCGGCACGCGAGGATGAGCGTGCCGGGGATCAGGGCGCCGCGCTGGGGGGACCACTGGCCCCAGGTCTGCGTGCGGCCCGGCGTCCACTCGGGCTCGAGCAGGTCCTCGAGAACCAGGCCGGCCCCGACGACGGCGCGCACCCAGTCGCCGACCGTGCGGTGGTGCTCGACGTAGACCGCCCGGCCGTCCTCGTCGGTCTCCACGTAGGGAGTGCGGTCGAAGTACGAGGAGACGACCCGCAGGTCCTCCGGGTCGGGGGAGTCGGGGAACGGCCAGCGCATCGGGTGGTTGACGGAGGCGACGAACCGGCCGCCGGGGCGCAGCACGCGCGCCACCTCCGCGAGCGCCCCCTTGACGTCCGCCACGAACGGCAGGCCGCCGAACGCCGAGCAGACGACGTCCACGCTGGCGTCGGCCACGGGCAGCGCGCCGACGTCGGCCTGCAGGAGCGGGACGGCGATGCCGGTCGCGCGGTTCAGCTCCGCGGCGCGGGCGAGCATCCCCCCGGACAGGTCCAGTGCCACCACCTCCGCGCCGGCGCGGCGCAGCCAGCGGGCGCACGGGGCCGATCCGCAGCCGACCTCGAGCACCCGCCGTCCCGCGACGTCGCCCAGCAGATGGGCCCGGTCCTCCCGCAGCCCCTCCGGGCACCAGAGGAAGTCGGCGTCGCCCAGGTCGGCCCCGTGCTCGGACAGGTAGGCCGGCGCGGCCGCGTCCCACCACTTGCGGTTGGCGCGGACCGACTCGGCGGCTCCGGCCGGCCGACGCGCCACGCCGCCGGCAGCGGGGTACCCGTCGTCGGCCAGCGGCAGGCCCGGGGACGTCGGCCCGCCCGGGGCCGGGGGGAAAGGGGAGGCGGGGGCCATGACACGCCGATGGTGACACGCCGGGCCCGGGGATCCCGTCGCCGACCCTGGTGGACCCCGTGCTCCCCGCGTCCGTACCATGGGAATGCGCTCGAGGTCTGTGATTGCTGTCCCCTCGTTCGGGAACGGCGCCCGCCGGCTCTCCCCGCTCTTCCCGCGGTCACCCGGCCGCGGGTCGTCCTGTCCCTACGCATTCCCCGTCCGGAGCAATCGACCACATGACCTCCACCCAGGTCCGTCCCGACAGCACCCCCCAGATCGCGGTCAACGACATCGGAACCGCAGAGGACTTCCTCGCCGCGATCGACCAGACGATCAAGTACTTCAACGATGGCGACATCGTCGAGGGCGTCATCGTCAAGGTCGACCGGGACGAGGTGCTGCTGGACATCGGCTACAAGACCGAGGGCGTCATCCCCTCGCGCGAGCT
>DATAAV010000357.1:0-4465 GCA_036259935.1 Geodermatophilus sp.
CCGGCGCGGGCGGCCTGCAGCCGGGCGGCGGCGGACGGGTCGCGGTCGGCCCAGCGGTTGACCGGAGGCGGGCCGTCGCCCGGGCGGCTGTGCGGCGGCAGCTCCCCCTCGGGCAGCGCCCGGCCGCGGGCCAGCGCCCCGAACCAGGTCCCGACCAGCTTGCGGTTGGCCCGGCCGCGGAACACCGGCAGCTCGAGGAGGGCCGCCTCGTTCTGCGGATCGGCCTGGACCGCCGACACCATGGCCGAGTCGGGGAGCACCCGGCCCGCCGCGACGTCGCGGGCCTCCGGCGGCGAGGTCGGACCCGTGGCGGCGCACCTCAGGCGTGCACGGCCTGCGCAACCGCCGGCAGCTGGGCATGCTGCGCTCGCTGTGGCAGGCCCGGGACGACCTGGCCCGCCGGCGGGACGTGGCGCCGGGCCGGGTGCTGCCGGACGCCGCCATGGTCTCCGCCGTCCAGGCCGACCCCAGGGACGAGGCGGCGCTGCTCGAGCTGCCGGTGTTCCGCGGCCGGGCCAACCGCAAGCTCGTGAGCACCTGGTTCCGGGCGCTGGCCCGCGGGCGGGCGCTGCCGGAGTCGGAGCTGCCGGTGCACAGCCGGCCCGGCGACGGGCCTCCCCCGGTGAACCGCTGGGCCGACCGCGACCCGGTCGCCGCGGCCCGGCTCCAGGCCGCGCGCGCCGGGCTGGCCGAGCTGTCGGTGAAGCACGCGCTGCCGGTGGAGAACCTGCTCTCCCCCGACCTGGTGCGCCGGCTGATGTGGACCCCGCCCGAGCCCGCCGACCCCGAGACGGTCACCGCGGCCCTGCGTGCCGGCGGGGCGCGGGAGTGGCAGATCGGGCTGACCCGCGACCTGCTGACCGACGCCATCAGCCGCGCCTAACCAAGGACCCCGTCCTTCCCACCCTTCGCAGGCTCAGGGCGGGGCCCGGGACGGGGCCGCTCCCGGCGAGATCGGCGATCTCGCACGCTTCGGGCCGCTCAACCGTGCGAGATCGGCGATCTCGCCGGCGGGACATCGCCGCTCAAAGGGGCGGGCCGTGCTTGGCGGCGCGGTTACCGGCGGGTAACTTGAGCGGGCCGTGCCCGGACCGGGCCGGTTCCCATTCCCGCGGAGGTCCCATGTCCCGCTCGCTGCGTGAGGTCGTCTTCGTCGACGGCGTGCGCACCCCCTTCGGCAAGGCCGGCCCGAAGGGCATCTACGCCGAGACCCGCGCCGACGACCTGGTCGTGCGCTGCATCCGCGAGCTGCTCCGGCGCAACCCGTCGCTGCCGGCCGACCGCGTCGACGAGGTGGCGATCGCCGCCACCACCCAAATCGGCGACCAGGGCCTGACCATCGGCCGCACCGCCGCCCTGCTGGCCGGCCTGCCGAAGTCCGTCCCCGGCTACGCGATCGACCGCATGTGCGCCGGCGCGATGACCGCCGTCACCACCACCGCCTCGGGCATCGCCTTCGGCGCCTACGACGTCGCCATCGCCGGCGGTGTCGAGCACATGGGCCGCCACCCGATGGGCGAGGGCGCCGACCCCAACCCGCGCTTCTTCAGCGAGAAACTCGTCGACGAGTCGGCGCTGGTCATGGGGTCGACCGCGGAGAACCTGCACGACCGCTTCCCGCACCTGACCAAGGAGCGGGCCGACGCCTTCGCGCTGGCCAGCCAGCAGAAGTACGCCAAGGCCGTGGCCAACGGCCAGATCGGCCCGGAGCTGGTGCCGGTCGCCACCCGGTCGGCCGAGGCGGGCTGGGGCCTGGCAACCGCCGACGAGCCGCCGCGCCCGAACACCACCCTCGAGGGCCTGACCGGCCTGAAGACGCCGTTCCGCCCCCACGGGCACGTCACCGCGGGCAACGCGGCCGGCCTCAACGACGGCGCAACCGGCTGCCTGCTCGCCGCCGAGGACGTGGCCCGCGAGCTCGGGCTGACCATCGGCATGCGGCTGGTCGGCTACGGGTTCGCCGGCGTGGAGCCCGAGGTCATGGGCGTGGGCCCGGTGCCCTCCACGGAGAAGGCGCTGGCCCACACCGGCCTGTCGATCGAGGACATCGGCCTGTTCGAGCTCAACGAGGCCTTCGCCGTGCAGGTGCTGGCCTTCCTCGACCACTTCGGCATCGCCGACGACGACGAGCGGGTCAACCCCTGGGGCGGCGCGATCGCCGTCGGCCACCCGCTGGCCTCCTCCGGCGTGCGGCTGATGACCCAGCTGTCCCGCCAGTTCGCCGAGCGGCCCGACGTCCGCTACGGCCTCACCGCCATGTGCATCGGCCTGGGCATGGGCGGCACCGTGATCTGGGAGAACCCGAACTGGGAGGGTTTCGCGAAGTGACCGCCGTCTTCGAGAACGAGGTCGTCACGCACGCCAGGGTCCGGTACCTGCGGGTGCCCGGGCTGGCCGGCGAGCTGGCGCTGATCACCCTGGACAACGGGCACGACCACACCCGCCCGTCCACCTTCGGTCCGGGCGGGCTGGCCTCGCTGGACGCCGCCCTGGACGAGATCGCCGCGCACACGCCGGCGCCCGCGGCGATCGCCGTCACCGGCAAGCCGTTCATCTTCGCCGTCGGCGCGGACCTCTCCGGTGTCCCCACGATCACCGACCGGGAGACCGCCCGGGAGATCGCCGCGACCGGCCACCGGGTGTTCCGCCGGCTCAAGGACTCCGCCGTCCCGACGTTCGCCTTCGTCAACGGCGCGGCCCTGGGCGGCGGCCTGGAGCTGGCCCTGCACTGCCACCACCGGACCATCGCCTCCACGGCCGTGGTCGCCTTCCCCGAGGTGTTCCTCGGCCTGGTGCCCGGCTGGGGCGGCACCCAGCTGCTGCCGAACCTGATCGGCATCGACCCGGCGGTCACCGTGATCGTCGAGAACGCCCTGGCCCAGAACAAGGTGACCCCCGGGCCCAAGGCCGCGAAGCTCGGCATCGCCGACGCGGTGTTCGAGCCGGCCGACTTCCTCGAGCGCTCGCTGGAGTGGGCGGCCGGGGTGGTCACCGGCGAGCTGGCCGTTCCCCGCCCCGAGGTGGACCGCACCGCGTGGGACGGCGCGATCGAGCGCGCCCGGGCCGTCGTCGCCACCCGCACCCGCAACGCCTCCCCCGGCGCGCTGCGCGCGGTCGAGCTGCTGGACCTCGCCCGGAACGGCGTCGGCGACGAGGCGTTCACCGCCGGCACCGCCGCCGAGGACGACGCCCTGACCGACCTGCTCATGAGCGACGAACTGCGGGCGAGCCTCTACTCGTTCGACCTGGTCAACAAGCGGGCCAAGCGGCCGGCCGGCGCGCCGGACAGGAAGCTGGCGCGCCGGGTCGCCAAGGTCGGCGTCGTCGGGGCGGGCCTCATGGCGTCGCAGCTCGCGCTGCTGTTCGTGCGGCAGCTGAAGGTGCCCGTCGTCCTCACCGACATCGACCAGGCCCGGGTGGACAAGGGCGTTGCCTACGTGCACGGGGAGCTGGACAAGCTCGCCGCCCGCGGCCGGCTCTCCCCCGACGCGCTCAACCGGCTCAAGGGGCTGGTGACCGGCTCCCTGTCCAAGGACGTCTTCGCCGACGCCGACCTGGTCATCGAGGCCGTCTTCGAGGAGATGTCGGTCAAGCAGCAGGTGTTCGCCGAGGTCGAGGCAGCCGTCTCGCCCGAGTGCGTGCTGGCGACCAACACCTCCGCGCTCTCGGTGACCGAGATGGCCTCCAAGCTCGAGCATCCGGAGCGGGTCGTCGGGCTGCACTTCTTCAACCCGGTGGCCGTGCTGCCGCTGCTCGAGGTGGTGCGCGCCGAGCAGACCGACGACGCGACGCTGGCCACCGCCTTCGCCGTGGGCAAGCAGCTGAGGAAGAGCTGCGTGCTGGTCGCCGACGCGCCCGCCTTCGTGGTCAACCGGCTGCTCACCCGCTTCCTCGGTGAGATCAACGCCGCCGTGGAGCAGGGCACCCCGGTGCCGGTGGCCGACCGGGCGCTCGACCCGCTGGGCCTGCCCATGACACCGTTCGAGCTGCTCACGCTCGTCGGGCCGCCGGTGGCGCTGCACGTGGCCGAGCGGATGCACGAGGCCTTCCCCGACCGGTTCGCCGTCGGCGAGGGGCTGCGCCGGATGGTGGAGCTGGGCAAGTCGAGCGTCTACAGCGAGCCGGGCGTCGTCGACCCCGACCTGGCGGGCATCGATGCCGGCGGCTCCCCGCTGTCGGAGACCGAGGTGCGCGAGCGGGCCGAGCGGGCGCTGGCCGAGGAGGTCCGGCTGATGCTGGACGAGGGGGTCGTGCAGGCGGTGCAGGACATCGACCTCGGCATGATCCTCGGCGCCGGCTGGCCGTTCTGGCTGGGCGGCATCTCCGCCTACCTCGACCGGACCGGCGTCTCCGAGGCGGTCACCGGCAAGAGGTTCCTGCCCCACGGCGTCGCCAGCCTCCCCGCCTGACGCGCTTCATCGCGAAAGCCCCGAGCTTTATCGCGATAAAGCTCAGGGTGCCCCGG
>DATAAV010000358.1:0-13000 GCA_036259935.1 Geodermatophilus sp.
GACAATGTCAGTGCAGAATTCGCCTATTCACTCGATCGCCGTGAGCTGCCGGACCGCGCCCGCTCAGCCGTGTTCTCCAGTATCCCAGATGCCGTTCTCGTCTC
This sequence comes from Geodermatophilus sp., assembly GCA_036259935.1. GTDB lineage: Bacteria > Actinomycetota > Actinomycetes > Mycobacteriales > Geodermatophilaceae > Geodermatophilus. The sequence goes on from DATAAV010000358.1 coordinate 105, forward strand.
GGGCGCTATCACAGGGGAAGCTGCGAACATGTCGGACCTTGAGGCGGTGAAACGCGTTCTGCCGACCACACCTGTGCTGGCCAATACGGGCGTCAGGCATGAAACCGTCGGTGACGTTCTCAAGGTGGCTGATGGCTGCATTGTTGGTTCGTCGCTGAAGGTCGATGGACACACCTGGAATCCTGAAGACGCATCCGCCGGCGGGGATGCGTCCTTCCGGGCGCAATCGCCCCGGGGTCAGGGGCTGGTCGCCGTCCCGAGGATCTGCGGCCGGGTGGGGACCGGCAGGCGGGTGTCGGGGAAGTAGAAGCGCTCCAGGCGCTCGACGGTGAAGCCGGCCGCCTCGATCGCCGCGGCGGTGTCCCGGCCGGTGTGGCAGCCGCCGCCCAGGACCGGCCAGACCGTCGCGTCGAGCAGGTGTTGCGCCCGTGCCATGGCGGGCCGCTCCGCGCGGACGTGCTCCCAGAAGTGCAGTCGCCCGCCGGGCCGCAGCACCCGGCGCAGCTCGCGCAGCGCGGCGGTCTGGTCGGGCACGCTGCACAGCACCAGGGACACCACCGCGGCGTCGAAGGAACCGTCCACGGCGGGCAGGCGCTCGGCGACGCCGTCCGCGACCGTGATCGGCACCTCCACCTCGGCGGCGGCGCGCTCGGCCAGCCGGCGCAGGTGGGGCTCCGGTTCGACGGCGAGCACCTCGGTCACCGCGGACGGGAAGTGCGGGAAGTTCGCGCCGGTTCCCGCCCCGACCTCGACGACCCGGCCGGCCACGCCCTGGAGCAGACGCTGCCGGTGCTCGGCCGCGCCGTGATGCTCCATCGCCGCGGCGGTGCGGGCGTAGAACCGGGCGAAGATCGGGTGGGCCCCTGGAGTGTTCCGCTGCCGACGGGTCCTCATGCACCGCTCCCGGAGCCGTGGTCTCCCATGGGTCAGTCGCCGGCCGCTTCGAGGTGTTCGCGGTCGAGGGCGCCGACCTCGACGAGCACGTCGAGGGCCGGCTCCAGGCCGACCAGGGCCCGTGCGACGTCCTCGGGTCGGGCGAGGGTCCAGGCCTGGGTGTCGACGTAGCAGCGCAGCGCCTCGTCGAAGGCCTCCGCGCCGGCGGCCTCCCGCGCCTCCCACAGCGCCGCGGCTCCCTTGCCGTAGACGACGTCCTCGTACTGCTCCTGGCTGGCGAAGTCGCTCATCGACCCTCCGACGTCGCCGCGGTCCCTCAGGTGCTCCTCGAAGTGGTCCTCGTCGGGCTCCTCGGCGACCGTCTCCGCGTAGGAGGCGAAGGCCTCGTCCAGCCAGGGGTCCCGGTATTGCGAGTTGCCCACCATCCCGTAGAACCACATGTGCGCGACCTCGTGCACGAGCAGCCCGAAATCCTCGTCGCCCAGCAGGATCGACGACGAGTACTCCTCACCCCCGCCGTGGTCGGCGATCAGGGGCACGGTCAGGGTCGCGTACGGGAAGGCGCCGAAGCGGTCCTCGAGCAGCCGGATCGCCAGGACCGTCTCCTCGGCCAGGTCCTCCGCCGACGCGTCCGCCGACGGCACCACCCCGACGGTGACCGTGGTACTCCTCGTCCGGACGGTCTCGGTCTCGAACTCGCCCACCGCGACGTTGACGTCGCGGGCCACCGGGTCGTGCGACTCCCAGATCCGCCGTCCGCCGGCGGCGTCGCGCGGTTCCGCCTGGGCGCCGGACATCAGGACGACGAGGTCCTCCGGCGCCGAGACCCGGATCGTCGTGTCCGCGGCCGGGCTCGCCGTGGTCTCGCCGCTGATCCGGACGAACGGGTCCCGCGCCCAGCCGTGGCCCGGCTCCCACGTCAGCAGCGGAAAGCCGCTGGCCCACCAGGTGACGTCGTCGTCGACGCCGAGCCGGTCGAACCCGGCGGGCGTGCGCCCGTCGGTGAGCCGCAGGGTGAAGTCCAGTTCCACCCGGACCTGCTCCCCCGCGGCCACGGGGTCGCGCAGGTCGACGCGGTAGAGGCCGCCCGGGGTCCCCGGCTCCGCCGAGGCCTGGGCGTACCGCCCGCCGGCCACGTTCTCCCCGCGGACGGCGTCCACGCTGAGCCGGTTCCCCGCGGACTGCGGGGCGTTGGGGATCAGCCGGAACCACATCTCCCCGACCGGCAGGTCCGGGGTGAAGGTCACCGTCTCCGTGCCGGTCACCGTGCGCAGGTCGTCGTCGAGCCGGAAGTCGAGGGTGATGACCGGACGGTGCGGATCGGGGGTGGCCCGCTCCGTCGTCGGGCAGCCGGGGACCGGGCCCGTGGGCGCGGCGACCTCGGCGGAGGAGGTGCATCCGGCGAGGACCAGCACCGCGGCGCAGACGAGGGACCGCCGTCGTCCGGTGGCGGCTGCGAGGGTCCCTCGGAGCATCGTCTCTGCCCACCCAGCGGGGGCCGACCGGCCCGAAATCCGACGGGTCTGCCTGCGGCCGTTCCCCAGGTGCGGAATGTAGGGACACGAAGGGCTGCAGGTACAGGCCCTGTGACATACGAAGTGGAACCGTCAAGTATCGCGAGGGCGGTCCCGTCCGCCGGTCGTCACGGAGCGGCGTCGCCCGCGCTGATCCGCGCTGCGGCGACCTCGATCCAGGGCTGGTCGGGGTCGAGGCCCTCGGCTTCCGCCGCCGCCCGCAAGGTGGCCGACGCCACCTCGAGAGGCTGGCCGGCCGCCCGGTCGCTGGCCAGTTCGTAGACCAGGACGGCCTTCACCCGCGTCTCCACCGGGAGCGCTTCCAGCATGGTCCGCCAGTCCTCCGTCACCCGCCGGTCCTGCCCCGCGGACGGCGGAAACATGCCGCCGCTTCCTCGCTATCCGCGTGGCCGCGGTGATCAGCGGCTCTGCAGGGCATCCAGCGCAACGGCCATAGCGGCCGCGACGCGGAAGTCGAGGCGGGGATCGGGGACGGTCACCGTGTAGCGGTCCCGGACGGTCTTCTGCCGCTCGCTGACCAGCACCGTCGCGCCGGTGTTCATGTCGACGAAGTCGAAGTGGAAGACGAAGGGGACCCAGATGTCGCCGACGTAGGGGATCGCGTCCCAGACCCGGCGCAGGATCGCGATGAACGGCCGGCGCTCCCGGCCGACGGCCTCGATCCCGAGGGCCGACAGGCGCCAAGTGGAGCGCAGGAGGCTGGCGCCGAACTCCTTCCGGAACATGCCGAGGGGCACGCCGTTCTCGTCGTAGACGTCGTGCTCGGCCCGGACGTCGAGCCGCTGGCGGGCCTTGAACGAGAAGACCCGGCGGCTCTTGGTCTCGTCGGTGTAGAAGTTCACCTCCTCCTTGAGCTTCATCCGTTTCTGCTCGGCCAGCGCGAGCAGGTGGCCCTCGGACCCGTCGGGGTTGGCGGCGCGGATCTCGTACCGGTTGACCATCACCGTGATCCGCTGGTTCACGTAGAACTGCGGCACGACCATGGCGGCCGGGGGCTGCTGTCCGGGGAGGGTGCTCACGGGTCGCTCCGTACTGATCGAGGCGGCAGGCACGCTCAGCGTGGCGCATCGCGACGTGCCTGACCCGCTCGGCCGGCGCGGTTTCCCGCTGTCGGTTGCCTGCGGTGCGTGCCCCCTGCGGATACGGTCCCCGGCCATGACCGACGGCGACCGGGACGACACCCGCGCCGGGTGATCTCCCCCTACCGCGTCGGCGCCTTGTCGTGCAGGAGGAACGCCCCGTAGCCGACGACGCGCCGGGGGCCGGATCCGCTGTCGGCCGAGGTGGCCAGTCGCAGGAGCTCGACGGCGAGGTCGCGGTGCGCCGCGAAGTGCAGCAGCCCGCGCAGCGGGTGGTAGCCGCAGGCGTCGACAGGGCGCAGGGCGTGGGCGTCCCGGGCGAGGATCGCGGCGGTGGTGCGGCTGTCCCGTTCGCGGGCGGCCTGCAGGTTCAGGTAGTGGCTGAGGTCGGTGGAGACCACCGCCACCGTGCCGGGTGCGGCGAGCAGGTCGGCCAGCAGGCCGGCCACCTCGGCCGGCGGCGTGGCGCCGACCACGACGGGAAGCACCTTCACCGCCGGGCCCAGCGTCCGGAGCAGGAACGGCAGCTGGGTCTCGAGCGAGTGCTCGCCCGCGTGCGGCCGGTCGTCCACCGTGACGCCGGAGGTCCGGGTGGCCGTCGTCCGGGCGTCGTCGTCGATCTCGATCGGACCCAGCGGAGTGGCGAAGGCCTCGACGCTCGGCACCGCCATCCCGTGCAGGGGGGCGAAGTGCGCCGGGCCCAGCACCACGACGCGGCTCACCTCATCGCGCCACGCGGGGAGGTGGGCGTACGCGGTGGCCGCGACCGCGCCGGAGTACTGGTAGCCGGCGTGCGGCGCGATCACGGCGACGGGACGGGCCGCGTCCGGCGCGGGGCGGACTCCCCGGAGATACTCGTCGACCAGCGCGGCGAGGCCCTGGGGATCGGCCGGGTAGAACTGGCCGGCCACCGCTGGCGGACGGGTGCGCATCGGCCCGCTACGGGCGTCCGCGGACCAGGGACACCGGCAGCCGGCGGGCTCCCCACCGCCCGACCGGCCCGTCGTAGCGCCCCGGGACGGCGGTGCCGCACGAGGTGCAGCGCCCGTCGTCGGTGAGCCGGTACCGGTTGATGACGTACCAGTCCCGCTCCACCACGACGTCGCCGCAGCCGGGGCAGAGGGTCTGCCCGCCGGCGCGGTCGTGGACGTTGCCGGTGTAGACGTAGCGCAGCCCGTGCCGCAGGGCGATCTGCCGGGCCCGGGTGAGGGTGGCCGGCGGGGTCGGCGGGACGTCGCGCATCTTGTAGTCGGGGTGGAACGCGGTGAAGTGCAGCGGCACGTCGGGGCCGAGGTGCTCGGCGATCCAGGCGCACTCGGCGTCGATCTCGGCGTCGGAGTCGTTGTGCCCCGGGATCAGCAGCGTGGTGATCTCGAACCAGACGTCGGTCTCGTGCCGCAGGTACACGAGGGTGTCGAGCACCGGCTGGAGGTGAGCCGCGGACACCCGGCGGTAGAAGTCCTCGGTGAACGCCTTGAGGTCGACGTTGGCGGCGTCGACGTGGGCGTACAGCTCCCGCCGGGGCTCGTCCTCGATGTAGCCGGCGGTGACCAGGACCGACCTGATGCCCCGGGCCCGGCAGGCGTCGGCGACGTCCTCGGCGTACTCGAGGAAGATCACCGGGTCGTTGTAGGTCATGGCCACGCTGCGGCACCCGAGCCGCTCAGCCGCCTCGGCGATGTCCTCCGGCCCGGCGGCGTCGGCCAGCCGGTCGATCTCCCGGGACTTCGAGATGTCCCAGTTCTGGCAGAACTTGCAGGCGAGGTTGCACCCGGCGGTGCCGAACGACAGCACCGCGCTGCCGGGCAGGAAGTGGTTGAGCGGCTTCTTCTCGATGGGGTCGACGCAGAACCCGCTGGAGCGCCCGTAGGAGGTCAGCACCACCTGGTCGTCGACCCGGCCGCGCACGAAGCACAGCCCGCGCTGGCCCTCGTGCAGCCGGCACGCCCGCGGGCACACGTCGCACTGCACGCGGCCGTCGTCCAGCCGGTGCCAGAAGCGACCCGGAACCGTGTACTTGTCCTCGAGGCTGATCTCGGCCGTCATCGCGCCGCCTCCTCGGGGCCCACGATAGTTCCCGCCGAGCCGTTTCCGACCAACATCGATCCGCCTTGCTGCGGCCGCACTTCTCCCGCCACGATCGAGGCCCTGACCTGCTGTTCGACACGGGAGCCGTCGTGAGCGCCGACCGCCGTCGCGTGCATCGTGTCGCCGTGGCCGGCGCGGCCGTGGCCCTCGCCGCGTGCAGCAGCGCCGCCACCCCGGTCGTGCACCGCGGGGACGTGCTCCCGGTGCGGGCCGGCTCACTCACCGCGGGTGATGTCGCCGAGGCGCAGACGGCGTTCGGCCTCGACCTGCTGCACGCGGTGTGCGCGCGGGCGGCGGGCGGCAACGTGCTGCTGTCCCCGACATCCGCCGCGGAGGCCCTCGGCCTGCTGTACCCGGCCAGTGCCGGGCGGACCGCGGAGGACCTCGGGGCCCTGCTGCACCTGCCGGCGTGGTCCCCCGACCTGGTGGCCGCGCTGCAGGAGCACACCCGGGCGCTCACCGGCCTGGCGCACGAGGGCGACCTCGACGACGAGGACGCGCCCGACGCCGTGCAGATGAGCAACCGGCTGTGGACCGCCACCGGCCTGGAGCCGGACCCGGGCTACCTGGACGACGTCGCCACCGCGTTCGACGCCGACGTGCGGTCGCTGGACTTCGCCGGGGATCCGGACGGAGCGACCGAGCGGATCAACCTGTCGGTCGAGGAGGACACGCGTGGCGCCATCGAGAAGCTGTTCGACCAGCCGTTGTCGGCCGACACCGCGGTGGTGCTGACCAATGCCCTGCACCTCAAGGCACGGTGGGCGGTTCCGTTCACCGGCACGGCACCGGCTCCGTTCACCGCACCGTCCGGCGAGGTGACGGTCGAGATGATGGGTGGCGCGGGAGGCGCCGCGCGCACCGCCGACGGGTGGCGGTCGGTGGAGCTGCCCTACCGGGACGGCACCCTGGCCGCCGTCGCCGTCCTGCCGCCCGAGGGCACCGACCCGTGCGCGATCGGACCGGCGACCCTGTCCGCGCTCGACGACGCCGAGCCGGTGGACGTCGGGGTGCATCTGCCGCGCCTGCGGATGGAGCAGACGCACGGGCTGCTCGATCTCCTGACCGGCCTGGGACTGCCGGTCCAGGGCGATTACGCGGCCCTCGGCCGGGAGGGGCTGGAGATCTCCCAGGTCGTGCAGAAGACGTTCCTGAAGGTCGACGAGCAGGGCACCGAGGCCGCCGCCGCGACCGGCGTTGCCATGGCGGTGTCGGCCCCGGCGCCGCGGGAGCTGGTGACGTTCGACCGCCCCTTCCTGCTCCTCCTGACCGACACGGCGACCCGCTCACCGCTGTTCGTCGCCGTCGTTCACGACCCCACTGCCTGAACCGGCGACTCCGGAGCGACCCGGACGGTCCGCCGGCGGTCATCGTGTGTCAGCGACCTTCGACGACGGGATACGTGGGCCGGCCCGTTCGCGCCCACGTGACGACGTTCTGCGCCGCCTTGCGACGCAGCTCCGCCTCGGCCTCCTCGCTGTACCACGCGACATGCGGGCTGAGCAGGGCGCGGGGATGGGCGAGCAGCGGGTGCCCCCACGGCGGCGGCTCCTGAGGCAGCACGTCCAGGGCGACACCGGCGAGCCGGCCGGCATCGAGGGCCTGCAGCACCGCGTCGAGGTCGACCAGCCCGCCGCGGGCGGTGTTGACCAGGTAGGACCCGACGGGCATCCGGGCGAGCAGGTCCGCCCCCACGAGGCCGCGCGTGCCCTCCGTCAGGGGCAGGTGGAGCGTCACCGCGTTGCTGCGGGCGAACAGCTCGTCCAGCCCGACGCGCTCGATCCCACCGGGCCAGGCCTCGTCCGGCAGGTGGGGGTCGTACCCCAGGCAGCCGCCGAACCAGGGCGCCGCCCGCTCCATGGTCATCCGCCCGATGCGGCCGAGCCCGAGCACTCCGAGGGTCAGCTCACCCGGACGGTGCAGCTCCCCACCCAGCTTGTAGTCCCATCGCCCGGCGCGGACCTCGCGGTCGTGCCCGCCCAGGTTGCGCAGCAGGGCCAGGAGCATCGCGACGGCGTGCAGGGCCACCTCGGCGGTCCCGTAGTCCGGGACGTTGCACACCCAGACCCCGCGGGCCCGGGCGGCGTCCAGGTCCACGCTGTCGACGCCGACGCCGTACCGGCTCACCAGCCGCAACTGCGGGAGCGCCTCCAGCACCTCCGCCGTGATCGGCGCGTACTGCGCGATGACGGCGTCCACGCCCTGCGCCGCCTCGATCACGTCCTCCGGTGTCCGGCACCGGGCGGTGAGCAGCTCGTGGCCCGCGGCGGTCAGGACGTCCGACTCGATGTCGAGGGATGCGTACTCGGCGTCGGTGACCAGCACCCGCATCCCGCACCTCCTCAGCGGTCGCCGCTCGCCGGCCCGGCCGCGGCGCGCGGGGCCGCGGCGGCGGCGTCGAAGGACGGCGGGACGGGCACCAGCGGCGGGCGCACGGTGCCCATCGGGTGCCCGTGCCGCTGCTCGGCGACGCACTTGAGGACGCCGGCGGAGGCGTACTCCTTGGTCATGGCGCGCACCTGCTGGAGGTGAGCCGACATCGCTGCCGCCTGCGCGTCACGCCCCGCGCGCACGTGCTCGTAGAGCGCCACCACCTGCTCGGGAACGATGTTCGCCAGCGCGGAGATCGAACCGTCGGCGGTCTGCAGGCGTGCCGGCAGGTCGTCCTCGGTGCCGACGAGCACCCCCTTCCCGCCGGCACGGACGGTCTCGGCGTAGCCCGCCTCGCCCCCGGAGTCCTTCACGCCCCACACCGGCAGGCTCGTCACGAGGTCCGCCGGCAGCGGGATCGCGTACTTGGGGATGTGGTAGAGGACCACCGGATGCCGGGTGGCCGCGAGGACCCGCTCGAAGAACAGCCGCAGCCCCTCGGGCGGCACCGGCTTGAAGTAGTAGGGCGGCAGCACCATGACGGCCGTGACCGGCAGGTCCTCCAGGTAGGCCAGCTGGTCGAGGGTCTCCGGCAGGTTCCCCTCGGCAACCGTCGGGACGATCTGCAGCCGCCCCGCGTCGGGAACGAGCGCATCGAGCACGGCGCGCTTCTCCTGCGCGGTGACCGAGGGGCCCTCGCCGTTCGTCCCGAACGGGATGACGCCGGCCACCCCGTGCCCGGCCAGCCATCGGACGTGGGCCAGGTAGGAGTCGACGTCGATGCTGAAGCGCTCGTCGTCGCGGAACGGCGTGACGTTGGCGACGTAGACGCCCTCCAGGGTGCCGGCGGGGCGCTCCGACATGGTCACCTCCCGAGGTCCACGGTCCGGTCGAGAAAAGCGGCGAGCTCCCGCCGGCTCGGCAACCCCTCGTAGTCGCCGAGGCTCTGCACGCAGAACGCCCCCATGGCGTTGGCCGTCCGCAACCGCTCCGTCGGCGCCTGTCCCCACAGCGTCGCGGCGAGGTAGCCGGCGGCGAACGCGTCCCCGGCCCCGATCGGGTCTACCTGGCGCGCCGGGAACCCGGGGGAGGTCAGCCGCTCGCCGCCGACCATCGCGGCACATCCCCGGGCGCCGAGCTTGACGACGACCTCGCCGGGACCCGCGTCGGAGAACCGCTCCAGGCAGGCCTCGTCGTCCCACCCCCACAGGGCGCGTGCCTCCTCGTCACCGACGAGCAGGACGTCCACGTGCGGCAGCAACGCCTCGCTGGCGGCACGCGCGGCCGCGGGCTCCCACAGCCTGCTGCGGTAGTTGACGTCGTAGCTGACCCGCACCCCTGCCCTCCGGGCCGTCGTCGCCGCCCAGGTCAGGAACTCGGCGCACTCGCCGGACAGCGCCGCGGTGATGCCGGTCAGATGGAGGAAGGCCGCGCCGTCGAGGACCGAGGCGTCGAAGGCACCCGGTGCCAGCGTGGAGGCCGCCGAGCCGCGACGGTAGTAGTACACCCGGAGCGCGCCGGCGACCTCCTCGCGCAGGTAGAGCCCGGTCGGCCGGTCCGGGACACGGCGCACCGCGCCGGCGTCGACGCCCTCGGCGCGGATCCGGTGCAGGACAAGCTCACCGAGCTCGTCCTCGCCGAGGGCGCTCACCCAGGTCGCCGGGATCCCCAGCCGCGACAGGCCGATCGCCACGTTGCTCTCCGCTCCACCGATGGAGAGGGTGACGTTGCCGGCGTGCCGCAGACGGCCGGGGGACGACGGCACGACCAGCACCATCGTCTCCCCCGCCGTCACCACCCGGGGAGCGGCGCCGTCCCCGCCCTGCGTCGTGTCCATGCCCTCCGGCTCCCTGTCCGGCTCAGCCTCCGAACAGGTTCTGCAGCTGCTGGTTGAAGGTGAGCACGGACAGGAACCCGAAGAGCAGGAAGGACCACACCAGCGCCGCGACCCGCCCGGCTCCCGGCCGGATCTCCCTGGGCAGGATCCGCCGGTTGATCAGCAGCAGCAGCGCCGAGTAGATGAACATCATGAGACCGCCGGTCACCGCCGAGATGACCAGCAGCACCAGCGGCTGGGACAGGCCGGACAGCAGCACGATGCACCCGATCGCGACCAGGCCCCACACCAGCCCGAAGTAGATCTTGCTCTCGTTCGCGTTCTTCAGGTACGCGGTCTTGAGCACGTCGGCGCCGAGCCTGCTGGTGTAGTCGACGATGCCGAGCGCCGCGGCGAACAACGAGAAGGCGCCGATGATCCAGAAGAAGGTCCCGAACCAGCCCCCGACGTCGGCGTTGAGCGCCTCGCCCTCCACTTGCAGGAACGAGATGTCACTGGCGAGCCCCTCCTCGCCGAACACGGTGGCGTAGGCGAGCAGTGACGTGAACAGGATCGTCAGGAAGCTGATGAGGACGAACGTCGTCAGCTGCTCGACGTTCGCGAAGCGCCACCAGCGCTGCCATCTGCTGAGGTTCTCGGGCGTCGGCTCGAACGCGTAGCCGGTGGACGGCGCGGCCTCTGGGTGGCCGGTCACCGGGCTGACGATCCGGGGCACATAGGCGCCCATGCCGAAGCGCTTGTCGCGGATCCAGTTGCTCTGGCACAGGTTCTGCCCGCCGCCGGCTCCGGCGAAGGCCAGCGCCCCCAGCAGGAGCGCGAAGCCGAGCTCCTCGTAGGGCAGGCCTGCCTCGGTGACGATCTGCGGCACGTCCGCCCATGCCGACGCCCCGATCGCAGCGACCGAGGCCACGACGATGAGCAGGAGGACGGCGGCGACCTTGACCATCTCGATCTTCTCGAGGGCCTGGTACACCACCGGCGCCATCGTCAGCGTGACCCCGATGACGAGCAGCATGCCGATCGCGATCGGCACCACGCTGCCGCCGACCAGGTAAGTGACGAGGGTTGCCGAACTCGTGACCCACCCCGGCCAGATGTTGGCGAAGTAGGCCATGATCGCGAACACGAGGCCCCAGTGCCGCCAGTACCGGCTGAAGCCGGTGAGCGCCGTCTCCCCGGTGGCGAGGGTGTAGCGCTCGATCTCCATGTTGAGGAAGTACTGGGTCGCCAGGCCCACGAACGCCGCCCAGACGAAGACCAGGCCGACCTGCGAGGCGATGTACGGGTACAGGATGAACTCACCGCTGGCCATCCCCACGCCGGCGGCGATGATCCCGGGGCCGATGACGTGCCGGAAGGTGGGCGGGGGTGCCGGCATGTCCCGGAGCGCGGGAGCCGGCAGGTGCTTGGTCGGGAACGCATCGATGACGGAAGCGGGTTGACCGCCGGGCTGACGGGTGCTGACCATGGCCGCTCCCCTGTGATTTAGATCACATCAAGGAAACAGTCTATTTCCGTAATGCCGTGGCGGCAGCGTGAGCCCGTCGTGCGGCGCAGGCCTCGCCTGCGGTGCTCGGCGGGCGCCGGCGCCGTCCGGCGGTGCTGTCTGCCAGGTCAGACGGAGACGTTCGGGTAGTCGCCGAGGCCGTGCGGCGCGAACGCGACGTGGCGCTCGGCCAGATCCTCGCTGTGCCGCACGCCGAGCAGCTGCATGCAGCGCAGGTACTCCTCGGCGAGGATCCGGTACGCGCGCCGCACGCCGTCCTGACCGCCGGCCATGAGGCCGTACAGGTAGGCCCGGCCGATCATCGCGGCGTCCGCGCCCAGCGCACGGGCCGCCACGATGTCCTGGCCGTGGAGGATCCCGCCGTCGATGAGGACCGTCGCCTGCGGGCCGACGGCCGCACGGATGGCGGGCAGCACGTCGAGCGTCGCGGCCGTGCGGTCGAGCTGGCGTCCGCCGTGGTTGGAGACGACCACGCCGTCGGCGCCGTGCTCCATGATCTCGCGAGCCGATCGCGGGGTCGTCACGCCCTTGACCAGGAGCTTGCCCTTCCACCGCTCGCGCAGCCGGTCCAGCGACGTGAAGTCCAGGGCCGGATCGAACACCATGCTCGCGACCTCGCCCGGGGACGGATTTCCCTCGATGCCCTCCAGCGAGGCGAACCCGAGCGGTGCGGTGGTCAGCTTGTTGAACCACCAGGTCGGGAACCTGGACATGTTGAGGACCGTCTTGGCGGTGAGCGTGGGCGGGACGGTGAGGCCGTTGACGACGTCCCGGAGTCGCATGCCGGACACCGAGGTGTCCACGGTCAGCAGGAGCGTCGAGTAGCCCTCCGCCTCGGCCCTGGACACGAGCATCTCGTTGAGCTTCTGGTCGGTCGTGTAATAGACCTGGAACCAGAGATCACCGCCGGGTGAGGCAGCGCGGACGTCCTCGATCGAGGTGCTGCCGACCGTCGAGAGCGCGTACGGCACCCCGACGTGCTCGGCCACGCGGGCCACGGCCGCCTCCCCGTGGTGGTGCATCATGCGGGTGTAGCCAGTGGGCGCGAAGGCGAGCGGCATGGCGATGCGCGTGCCCAGCACCTCGACGCTCGTGTCGGGGTCGGCCACGGAGCGCAGCGCGTCGGGCTGGAACGACACGCGCCGGTAGGCGGCGACGTTGCGGGCCGCGGTGATCTCCTCCTCGGCCGCGCCGTCCACGTAGTCGAAGACCGATCGTGGGGTGGTGCGCCTGGCCGCCTTGCGCAGGTCGCGGATGGTGAGGGCGCCGGCGAGGCGTCGAGCGGTCCGGCCGAGCGCAGACCTCTTGAACTGCACGACCTCGCGGACCTCGGACCACTTCGGGACCTGCCGCAGGGTCGAGATCGGCGCGAGCGGGATGTCTGCTGTCATGCTGCTTCTCCGACAGGGGACGCACGGCCGGTGCGAGAGCTCATCCGGATTCGACACCCCGGGTCGCGACCACGCACGCGGGAGCGCCGGCAGCGCGTGTCGTCCCTGACCCGCCCCGGCCGGCTGCACCGCCTGCGGTTCCTCGTGCGCCTTCGGGCCCACGGACCCCCGAGCCCGCCGGTCGCGGCGGGCTCG
>DATAAV010000359.1:0-6424 GCA_036259935.1 Geodermatophilus sp.
ATCGAGACCGCCGGCACGTTCGACCTCGACGCCGAGCTCGACCTCTGGTTCAGCGGCCTCGGCAAGGTGCGGCTGGAGTTCAAGGGCAACAGCGACATCCGCCAACTCGGGCACCTGATCGCCACCTACGTGCTCTGACGCCGCGGCCTCGCGCTCTGCGCGCCCGACGCACGCAGAGGACGAGCAGGCCCGGGGGGAGCGCGTCGCCGGCCGGGCCGGCGGTCAGTCGGCGGCGGGCACCCAGCGGGCCGGGCGCTTCTCCCGGAACGCGGCGATGCCCTCCTGGCCCTCCTCGCCGGCGAAGAACCGGGCGGACAGCTCCAGCAGCTCGTCGAAGGAGCCGCGCAGCCCGCCGGCGCGCAGCAGCCGCTTGGTCTCGGCCAGGGCCCCCGGCGCCCCGCCGGCCAGCGCGGTCACCTGCGCGGCCACGGCGGCGTCGACCTCGCCGTCGGGGACCGCCAGGTCGACCAGCCCGCCGGCGGCGGCGGTCGCGGCGTCGAACACCTCGCCGGTGAGCATCAGCCGGTGCGCCACGTGCGGCAGCATCCGCGGCAGCACCACGGCGGAGATGACCGCAGGCACCAGCCCCAGCCGGACCTCGCTGAACGCGAACGACGCCGAGGACCCGGCGACGACGACGTCGCAGGCGGCCAGCAGGCCGACCCCGCCCGCGCGCGCCGGCCCCCGGACCACAGCCACCACCGGCTTGGGCGAGTGCCAGATCAGCTCCAGCAGCTCCGGGAACTCGCGCACGCCCTGAGACTCAGCCGCGCCGCCGGCCGCCTCGGCCAGGTCCATGCCGGAGCAGAAGACTCGCCCGGTGTGGTCGAGCACGATCACCCGCACCGCGTCGTCGGCGAGCGCCTCGGACAGCGCCGCCCGCAGCTGCGCCCGCATCGCGCGGGAGAGCGCGTTGCGGTTGGCGGGCGAGTCCAGCACCAGCCGGGCCGCCCCGCGCGCCACCTCCACCTGCAGCACCCGCTCGTCGTCCACGGCCGCATCCTGCCGGGCGGTGGCGGGCGCGCGGCACACTGGGAGCAGATGAACACCGCCTTGCCGCTGTTGCCCGCCCCGAGTCCGGCGCCGGGAACCTCCCAGCTCCCCGACTCCGCGCGGGAGGGTCTGGCCACCACGCCGTTCGGGCTCTACGTGCACGTGCCGTTCTGCGCCACCCGCTGCGGCTACTGCGACTTCAACACCTACACCTCCGACGAGCTCGGCCCGGGCGCCAACCGCGCGGAGTACGCGGGCACCGCGATCGCCGAACTGCGCCGGGCGGCCGACACGCTCGGTCCGGACCTGCCCACCGTCTCCACCGTCTTCGTCGGCGGCGGCACGCCCACCCTGCTGCCCGCCGACGACCTGGCCGCCGTGCTCGCCGCCGTCCGGGAGCTGTTCCCCGTCGCCGGCGACGTCGAGGTGACCACCGAGGCCAATCCGGAGTCGGTGACGCCGACGTCGCTGGCCCGGCTGCGGCAGGCCGGCTTCACCCGGCTGAGCCTGGGCATGCAGTCGGCCGCCGAGCACGTGCTCGCGGTGCTCGACCGGCGGCACACGCCCGGCCGGGCGGTCGAGGCCGCACGCGAGGCCCGGGCGGCCGGCTTCGCCCACGTCAACCTCGACCTGATCTACGGCACGCCGGGGGAGACCGACGCCGACTGGGCCGCCTCGCTCGACGCCGTCCTCGCCGCCCCGGTGGACCACGTCAGCGCCTACGCCCTCATCGTCGAGGACGGCACCCGGCTGGCCCGGCGGATCGCCCGCGGCGAGCTGCCGATGCCCGACGACGACGTCCTCGCCGACCGGTACGAGCAGGCCGACGCGACCCTGCGCGGCGGGGGCTTCGAGTGGTACGAGGTCTCCAACTGGGCGACCGGCGACGCCGCCCGCTGCAGGCACAACGAGCTGTACTGGGCCAACGCCAACTGGTGGGGGATCGGCCCCGGCGCGCACAGCCACGTGGGCGGCTTCCGCTGGTGGAACGTCAAGCACCCGGCGGCCTACGCCGAGCGGCTCCGGCGCGGGGAGAGCCCGGCGCAGGACTCCGAACTGCTCGACGACGACGACCGCGCACTCGAGGCGATCATGCTGGGGCTGCGGCTGCGCGAGGGGTTGCCGCTCGACCGGCTCTCGGCCGCCGGCCGCGTCCGCGCCGCCGACGCCGTCGCCCGCGGACTCCTCGAGCCCGGAGCCCACGCCGCCGGCCACGCGGTGCTCACCGACCGCGGGCGGCTGCTCGCCGACGCCCTCGTCCGCGAGCTGAGCGATTAATCCACCATCCGGGCCGGATCGGGGCTATGGTGCCGGTTCCGGCAACGGCGCCGGTCCCGAGCACAGGGGGTGGTCAGCGGTGGGCGCACAGGCGTACTCGCAGGCTGCAGGATCCCCGCCCGGCGCGCCCTCCGCCGTACCTCTGATGCCGCTGTCCGGCGGCATGCTCCTGGCCCTCGCGATGAACCGGCGGGCCCGAGGGCTACGAGGACTCGACGTCCTCCGCCGCAGCCAGGACCGGGCGCCGCCGCAGTTCTCCTGACTCCGTTCCGGAGTCGCGACCACCCGTCCTGACGCGGCACCACCGGTGCTCGCGTCCTTCCGCGTCGCCTCGAGGAGTTCCTGCCATGACCAGCACCATCGACACCCCCGTCCCCGCCACCGGCGACGCCCGCTGGGACCGCTTCCGCGTTCTGCTGGAGGCCCAGCGCGCCGACTGCGTCCGCGAGCACGAGATCGCCCTGGCCGAGACGGTGCAGTCGGTTCCCGACGACGTCGCCATCGCCCGCGCCGCGAGCCTGCAGCGCACCATCTCCGAGATCGACGCCGCCCTGGCCCGGATCGCCGCCGGGACCTACGGGCGGTGCGTGCACTGCGGGGCCGAGATCCCCGAGGAGCGCCTGGAGTTCCGCCCGTTCGCCCCGGGTTGCGTCGCCTGCCAGCAGAAGCACTGAGCGGGCGGCGCCGGCGGCCCCGAGGCCGCCCCCGCGCCTGACCGGAGCGAGCCCGCGGCCCCCGCCGCGGGGCAGGAGACGTCATGTCCGTCCACGGAGCGAGCCCGGACCGCAACGGCCCCCGCCGGGTGGCCGTCGTCGGCGCCGGGATGGTCGGCCTGGCCACCGCCTGGTTCCTGCAGGAAGCCGGTGTCCAGGTCACCGTCTACGAGCGGGACCGGGTCGCCGCCGGCGCCTCGTGGGGCAACGCCGGCTGGCTGACCCCCGGGCTGGTAGCGCCGCTGCCGGAGCCGGCGGTGCTGCGCTACGGGCTACGGGCCGTGGTCAGCCCGCGGTCCCCGGTCTACCTGCCGCTGCGTGCCGACGGCGTGCTGCTGCGCTTCCTCGCCTCGTTCGTCCGGCACAGCACCGACCGCCACTGGCGGCGGGGGCTGGCGGCTCTCCTGCCGCTCACCGAGCGGGCCCTGGAGGCCTTCGACGTCCTCGCCGCCGGCGGGGTCGCCGCACCGACGCACCCCGCCGCGCCCCTCCTCGCCTGCTTCCGCGACGAGCGCGACGCCGACGCGCTGCTGGTCGAGCTCCGGCACATCCGCGACGCGGGC
The DNA here is from genome assembly GCA_036259935.1 of Geodermatophilus sp. Taxonomy (GTDB): domain Bacteria; phylum Actinomycetota; class Actinomycetes; order Mycobacteriales; family Geodermatophilaceae; genus Geodermatophilus. Next base: position 3,548 of record DATAAV010000359.1, read on the forward strand.
CATCCGGATCTGGACGTCCGCGTGGTCGGCGGGCCGCACGCCCGGACCCACGAGCCGGTCCTCACCACCGAGGTGCGGGCGGCCGTCGAGATTCACGGGCAGCGCTACCTGCAGCCTCCCGAGTACGTCGACGCCCTGGCGCGCGCCGTGCGCGAGCGCGGCGGCGAGGTGGCCGAGGGTGTCGGGGTCCGCGCCCTGCGGGACGAGGGAGGCGGCGTCACCGTCGTCAGCGCCGGCGGCGAGCTGCGGCACGACGCGGTCGTCGTCGCCACCGGCGCATGGCTGGGGGAGCTCGTCGGGCGGTTCGGTGTCCGACAGCCGGTCCAGGCCGGGCGCGGCTACAGCTTCAGCGTGCCGGTGGAGCGGATGCCGGCCGGCCCGCTCTACTTCCCACGGCAGCGGGTGGCCTGCACGCCGCTGGGCGACCGGCTGCGCGTGGCCGGGATGATGGAGTTCCGCCGGCCGGGCGAGCCGCTGGACCCCCGCCGCATCCGCGCCGTCGTCGACGCCGTCCGGCCCTTCCTGCGCGGCGTCGACCTCGACGACCGGCGCGACGAGTGGGTCGGCTCCCGGCCGTGCACCGGCGACGGGCTGCCCCTGCTGGGACCCACCGCCTCGGCCCGCGTCGTCGTCGCCGGCGGGCACGGCATGTGGGGGATCGCGCTGGGCCCGGTCACCGGGATGCTCGTGGCGCAGACCGTGGTCAAGGGCGAGGTCCCGCCGGAGCTGCGGCCGTTCGACCCGCTGCGCCGAATCAGCCCTGGCGGGCGGCCTCCGCGGGCATGAGCGCGTCGAGGTCGAGAACCCGCACGTGGATGACCGACCGCTGCTGCAGGGCCGCCCGCAGCGCGCGGTGCAGGCCGTCCTCCAGGTAGAGCTCGCCGCGCCACTGCACCGCGTGGGGGAAGAGGTCCCCGTAGAAGGTCGAGTCGTCGGCCAGCAGGGTGTCGAGCGCGAGTTCCCGCTTGGTGGTCACGAGGGTGTCGAGCCGGATCTGCCGGGGCGGGATCATCGCCCAGTCCCGCGCGGAGAGGCCGTGGTCGGGATAGGGACGCCCCTCACGCACCGCTTTGAAGATCAGGGGACCGACCTCCGTGCTCCTGCCCGGGCGGGCGCCGACCGGGCCCAGCCTATCGAGCGCCGATCTCGATCGCCGCCGGGTGCCAGGGTCGGGGACCGCGCGAGCCGCGCGACGGCGACGGCGGGCGGACGTATGCTGGGTTGGCACTCTATCCGTGCGAGTGCCAGTCGCTCGGGAGCGCCGGGCGGCAGCGCCCACCGGCGCCGCGGGGCTCGCGAGTCGGGAAGCGCGCCCCCGCGCGGGTGTCCGCACGGCGGAATCGACCGGTTCGGGGAGGTGTCACCGTGGCCCACGAGGAGCGCCGTCTCCAGGTCCTGCGGGCCATCGTCCAGGACTACGTCTCGACCAACGACCCGGTGGGCAGCAAGGCGCTGGCCGAGCGGCACGACCTCGGCGTCTCGCCGGCGACGATCCGCAACGACATGGCGGTGCTCGAAGAGCAGGGCTACATCGCCCAGCCGCACACCAGCGCCGGGCGGGTGCCCACCGACAAGGGCTACCGGCTGTTCGTCGACCGGCTCTCGGCGGTCAAGCCGCTGTCGCTGGCCGAGCGCCGGGCGATCGAGCGCTTCCTCGACGGTGCCGTCGACCTGCACGACGTCCTCAGCCGGACGGTGCGGCTGCTGGCCCAGTTGACCCACCAGGTGGCCGTCGTCCAGTACCCGACGCTCTCGCGCAGCGCCGTGCGCCACCTCGAGGTGGTGCAGGTGACCGCCAGCCGGCTGCTGCTGGTGCTCATCACCGACACCGGACGGGTCGAGCAGCGGCTCATCGAGACCTCGGCCGACATCGCGCACGAGGACGTCGCCGACCTGCGCGCCCTGCTCAACTCGGCCTTCGTCGGCGCCAAGCTCGCCGACGCCGGCGGCAAGGTGCCCGACCTGCTGGAGACCGCGCCGCTGCACCTGCGGGCGCTGGTGGCCGCGGTGAGCGCGGCCCTCGTGGAGATGCTGGTGGAGCCGAGCGAGGACCGGCTGGTCATCGGCGGCACCGCCAACCTGGCCCGCGAGGCGACGGACTTCCGCGGCACGCTGCGCGCGCTGCTCGAGGCGCTGGAGGAGCAGGTCGTCGTCCTCCGGCTGATCAGCGAGGTCGACGCCGGGGGCGCGGTGCTCGTGCGGATCGGTGAGGAGAACGCACACGAGGCGCTCTCAGGTGCCTCGGTCGTCTCCGTGGGGTACGGCTCGGCTGATCGGGCGCTCGGGGGCCTCGGGATCGTGGGGCCCACTCGCATGGACTACCCAGGGAACATGGCCGCGGTCCGAGCCGTGGCCCGCTACGTCGGCCAGATCCTGGCCGAGAGCTGAGGCTGAGACTTCTCGATGGCAACCGACTACTACGGCGTCCTCGGGCTGACCCGCGGCGCGTCCGACACCGAGATCAAGCGGGCCTACCGGCGGCTGGCCCGCGACCTGCACCCCGACGTCAATCCGGATCCGGAGGCCAAGGAGCGCTTCCAGGAGGTGGCCCGCGCCTACCAGGCGCTGACCGACCCGGAGAAGCGGCGGATCGTCGACCTCGGTGGCGACCCCTTCGACACCAGCGGAGGGGCGGCGGGCAGCCCGTTCTCCACGGCCGGCTTCGGCGGGCTCGGCGACATCATGGACGCCTTCTTCGGGGGTGGGACCACCAGCCGGGGCCCGCGCAGCCGGGCCCGCGCCGGCGGGGACGCGCTCATCCGCATCGAGCTCGACCTCGACGAGACCGTCTTCGGCACCACCAAGGAGATCACCGTCGACACGGCCGTCCTGTGCAGCACCTGCACGGGGGCCGGCACGGCGCCGGGCACGCACCCG
>DATAAV010000360.1:0-12586 GCA_036259935.1 Geodermatophilus sp.
CCGGACGAACGCCCCGAAGTGGGCGTCCGCGATGGCGTCGGACGTCGTCAGGCACCGGGCAGTGAGGCACGGGCTCGGCCCGGCAGCGGTCAGTGGCACACGCAGCCGCTCGCAGACTCCGTCGAGGTGGTCCTGCGGACACGGCACATCACGGGACACGTGCACCCGGATGGTCAGGAGTTCGCGCCCTGCCGGTGCAGGAGTGCGCTCGTCGACGGCCCAACTCAGGGAGACGAAGCAGGGCAGCGCCTGATCCCCTGGAGCGCCGTCGGCCTCCAGGTACCGGGCATGGTCGGCGAGCAGTGTCCTCGACGTGGCGTCGCGAGCGATGAGGTTGAAGGCCACGAAGCGAAGGTCCACCGGATCCTCCTCGGCACCACCCGTCTGTATGGAAACAGGAACTCCGTCGTTTCGCGGGTGTCGCACCCTGCTTCCTCGACGGTATCCGAGCGGTGGCGAGCGACAGGCCAGGAGAGGACGAAGCTTCGGTCAACCGTGCAGCCTGAGCGGGCTAGTCAGGCCCGGGACTCCCGACTCGCCGAACTCATATCGGTGGACACGGATCGTCGCAGGGACTGCCATTGCTCACAGGTGCCGCGAGCGCTCCATACGGCCATTCGTGACATGAGAGCGAGATGGCAGGGCCGACGGGTGACCCCTGTGCAGCGCCTGCCTACCGCCGCCGGCCCACGAGCCAGAACGCCAATCCGACCACCAGAATCAGGACCACGATGACGACCAATATCACGACATCCATGTGTGCCATCTGCTCGTTCCAGCCTCTCAGTGTCGGAGGAAGCGATACGCGGACCGCTCATGGCGGCCCAGTACGCGCGCCGCGGGGTCCACCTGTGCCCTCACAACTGACGCGCGGCCTCAGGACGCATCCACGCAGCGCGCGTCTGCCGACGTCTCGTTGAGAACGCGGTTCCTGGCCGGTCGCCTCCAGGGAGGTCCACGTGGGCAGTGGCGTCAAGGACCCGGGGCTGGGGAGCAGCTCCCACGGTCGTCGCGACGGCTGTCGTCAACGGGATGTAGACGAGCCAGGTCCGGTTGAGGGCACGAGCGACGTCGAGACCGCCAGCCCGTGCAGGCTGATGGGTCGAGGCCGGTGATGCGGGCCCTCCCGCCCGGGCCCCGGAGCACCGATCGCGTGCGCAGCGCCTGGACGGGACGGGCCACGGCTGCCCGCGACCGCCTGGCGGGTATGGCGGGGGACCCCAGGAGCTGAGGTCGGGAACTGGCCTACCCGGACGTCCTGGCCGGGCTCACTGCAGTCGCCATGGCAGGCACGCTAGAAACTGCTGGTACCGGACGGTCCGGTCCGGCCGCACGGTTAACCCAATTATTACTTGCTCATGGATCAACCCTTGCCCTCGGGCGCATAGCGTCGAGGACGCCCGGATACACATGCTGGAGCGGCGTGCGGGGGGCACCATCCGGACGGCGAGCACCGAGGGACGGTCACCATGGACCTACGTTTCGTAGCGTTCGATCTCATCGCCCGGGATGCCGGGCTGAGGACCCTGCTCGTCAACTACGGCCGGCGTCTCGGCCTGTCGGGTGCTCTGCGCGACCCGGCGACCACGACAGACTTCATCGCCCTGACGTGGACGCCCGACCGGCGGGCCGTCGCACCCGCCGGCTCGGAGCTGCTGACGGCGCAGGTGCACGTCCGCCGGAACGGCACGGACTGCCCAGGGCGCCTCGACCGGGTCCTGCAGCGACTGCGCGCGGCCCTGACCGCCGCCGGGCCGAACAGGTGCATCACCGCCCAGTGCCTGTCGACGTCGGGGGAGGACGTGGACAGCCGCTTCGGCACGGTGTTCAAGACGAGCACGTGGGCCATCGCTCCCGTGCCGGCGCGGCGGGACAGGGGCACCGGGCTGCGACTGGCGCCGTGGTCCGGACCGGTCGAGCTCGACGCCGGCGGTCGTGTCGTGTCGGGGGTCGGCGCCCCCTCGATGAACTGAGGCCGTTCGAGGGCAGCCCGCAGGTGCGGTGACACCGTCCGCCGATCGCGGCATGCTGAGGCACCACCGAGCGCGGGAACCGCGGCATCCTCGGAACGGAGACGACGCTCGTGCGCAGTCGAATCGTCGGCCTGGCGGTGTGGGCCTCCGTCCTGGCCATCACGCTCTTCGGCGTGCCGCTGGGCGTGGGGGTCTACCAGTACGCGGTGCAGACCGAGCGCGACGAGCTGGAGCGGGTGGCGGACGCCGTCGCGATCGAGGTGTCCGCCGACGTCTACGACGACGACGACGTCGGTGTGGTCGACAGAGACAGGGTCGACGCCGCGCCGTACGTCGAGATCGTGGTCTACGACGAGGATCGTGACCGGCTCGGCGGCACCCGGCCCGTGGGCGACGGTCGTGGGCCGGGCGGAAACGGTCGCGAGGCCGACGGACCCGAGCTGGCGGAGGCCCTCGACGACGGGGTGGGTTCCGGGACGGACGGCGACGACCTCGTCGTCGCGGTGCCGGTGACGCACTCCGACGACTTCATCGGTGCGGTCGAGGTCAGGGCTCCGCGCAGCGCCGTCCTGTACAAGGTCGCCGTCGTGTGGAGCGTGATGGCCGCGCTCGCGGCACTGGCCGTGGCGGCCGCCTGGCTCCTCGGGCGGCGGCAGGCCCGGCGGCTGGCCCGCCCGCTGGAGGACTTGGCCGTCGCTGCGCACCGGCTGGGCGACGGGGACTTCAGCGTCCGCAGCCGGCCGGGCGGCGTCCAGGAGATCGATGCGGTGGGCGCCGCTCTGAACAGCACCGCCTCCCGCCTCGACGACCTGCTGGCGCGGGAACGGGCGTTCACCGCGGACGCCTCCCACCAGTTGCGTACGCCGCTGGCCGGCCTGCGGCTGCGCCTGGAAGCCGCCCTCGAGCGGCCGGGTGACGATCTCCGCCCCGCGATCGCGGCAAGCCTCGCCGACGCCGACCGGCTGGAGGCGACCATCGGGGAGTTGCTGGCCCTCGCCCGCGACCGGCGGGCCGAGAACGCGGGCCCGCTGGACCTCGCCGCGCTGCTGGACGAGCTGTCGCGGGAGTGGCGCGCGCGCCTGGCGCTCCAGGGCCGCGACCTGGAGGTGCTCATCGCCCCCGAGGCCCCGGATCCCAGCGCCTCGGCCGCCGCAGTCCGGCAGGTCCTGGCCGTGCTGGTGGACAACGCGACGACGCACGGGGCGGGCACCGTGGCGATCACGGTCCGGGAGGCCCCGGGAGCCGTGGCGATCGACGTCTCCGACGAGGGCCCGGGGGTGCGGGAGCCGGAGGGCCTGCTGTTCGCCCGGCGCGCCGACCAACGGGACGGACACGGCATCGGCCTGGCCCTGGCGCGGCGCCTGGCCGAGGCCGAGGGGGGCCGGCTGGAGCTCGCCCGGCCGCAGCCGCCGGTGTTCACCCTCCTGCTGCCGTGGGCGGGCGACGAGGGGCCGACCGAGCCGCTGACCCCCGTCATGACCGCCGACGGTGGCTAGGCGCCCGGCTCCTGCGCGGCCAGCTCCGCCCGGACCTTGTCCATGTCCAGGGACCGGACCGCGCTGATCAGCTGCTCCAGGGTGTCGGCCGGCAGGGCGCCCGGCTGCGAGAACACCAGCACGCCGTCGCGGAAGGCCATCAGGGTCGGGATCGACCGGATCCCCGCCGCCGCGGAGAGCTCGGGCTCGGCCTCGGTGTCGACCTTGGTGAAGGCGATGTCGGGATGCCGCTCGGCCGCCGCCTCGAACACGGGCGCGAAGGCGCGGCACGGACCGCACCACGCGGCCCAGAAGTCGACCAGGACGATGCCGTCGGTCCGGACGGCGTCCTGGAACGAGGCGGCGGTCAGCGCGGTCGCACCCATGGCGTTCCTCCTACGTCCCTGAGGGTTCCTCCCGGGAGATACCCCGCGACCCGGTAGTTCACGGCGGGACGCGGCGACGGCCCCGCGGTCGGGGACCGCGGGGCCGTCGTGGGGAACGCTCGGGCGCGCCTGATCAGGCGGCCTCCCAGGTGACGTTGCCCTCCTCGTCGAGGGTGGCGATCACGTCGAGGGTGTCGGTCGGGTCGCCCGCGTTCGTGACGGTGCAGGGCACCGTCGTCCCGGCCGGGTCGACGACGACGCTACGGCCGTCGGCGTCGCACTCCGTGGTCACCTCGACGCCGGCCTCGGCGCCCACCTGCTCGTTCACGACGTCCTCGATGTCGCTGACCACCACGAAGATGGTGTCGCTCTCGATGCGGACGTTGCCCTCGTCGTCGGTCTGGCTGACCGTGTACGACAGCGGCTGCCCGTCGAGCACCGCGGTGCAGGTGAAGGTGGCACCGGCCTCCGCCGTGACGTCGTTGGGGCACTCGACCTCGGTCGGGGCCAGTCCCGACTCGCGCTCGGTGACCGCGATGATCTCGTCCTCCACCGCGGTGGTGTCGAGCGTGCTGTTCCCGAACAGCAGCAGCGCGGCCACGGCGAGGCCGCCGAGGACCAGGACCGCGGCCACGATCGCCCCGACGATCGTGCCGGTGCGCCGGCCGGAGCGCCCGGGGGCCGGCGGCTGGCCGAACGGCTGGGGCTGGCCGAACGGCGGCTGAGGCTGCCCGAACGCCGGGCTCTGGCCGGCCGGCGGGGCCTGGCTGAACGCCGGGGCCTGGCCGAACGTCGGGGCCTGGCCGGCCGGCGGGGGCGGCGGCGCGAACTGCGGTCCGGGAGCCGGGTACGGGGCGGCGGGCGCCCCCGGGGCGGCGCCCGGCTGTGCGGGGGGCGGGGTCTGGGCGGTCATCGTTTCTCCTCCGTGGAGTGGGTCGGGACGACGGTGACCGGAGGCCCTTTCACCTGGCTTGCCGTGAACTGGTGGCCGACTTGCAGCCCAGGTCACCGGGCGCCGTCGCACAGGCTAGGCAGCGGCGCCCGGGAGTTCCGGAAAGCCGCCCGGCGGCGCGCCGCCGCCTGCTCGGCCAAGGTGTCGACGCCCCGCGGCCGATCCGGATGCGCCCTACGCTCGGCTCGTCGCCGCCACGTGGAGGAGGCACCGGTCATGCGCACCCAGGTCGCGATCGTCGGAGCAGGTCCCGCGGGCCTGATGCTGTCGCACCTGCTGCACCAGCGGGGGGTCGACTCGGTGGTGTTCGACCTGCGGACCCGTGCGGACATCGAGGAGACCATCAAGGCCGGGGTGCTCGAGCAGGGCACCGTGGACCTGATGCGCGCCACCGGGGTGGGCGACCGGCTGATGCGCGACGGCTTCGTCCACCACGGGATCAACCTGGCCTTCGGCGGGCAGATGCACCGGATCGACATGTTCGAGCTGACCGGCGGGCGGTCGGTCACCGTGTACGCGCAGCACGAGGTGCTCAAGGACCTCATCGCCCGCCGGCTGGCCGACGGCGGGGACGTGCGCTTGGGGGTCGGCGACACCGCGGTGGAGGGGCTGGAGGAGGACCGGCCGACGGTCCGCTTCACCCAGGACGGGCGGGCCGAGGAGCTGGAGTGCGACTTCGTCGTCGGCTGCGACGGGTCGCGCACCTTCACCCGGTTCCTCATTCCCGAGGGCACGATCCGCACCGACTTCTTCCGGCAGTACCCGTTCGCCTGGTTCGGCATCCTGGCCGAGGCGCCGCCGTCGTCGGACGAGTTGATCTACGCCCACTCCGACCGCGGTTTCGCGCTGATCTCGACCCGGTCGCCTTCCGTGCAGCGGCTGTACTTCCAGTGCGATCCGGCAACCGACCCCGACAGCTGGTCCGACGAGCGGATCTGGGAGGAGCTGCAGGCCCGGGTGGCCGGGGCCGGCGCCACGATCAGGACCGGGCGGATTTTCTCCAAGTCGGTGCTGCAGTTCCGCAGCTTCGTCTGCGAACCCATGCAGTACCGGCGGCTGTTCCTGGCCGGCGACGCCGCGCACACCGTCCCGCCCACCGGTGCCAAGGGGCTCAACCTCGCCGTCGCCGACGTGCACGTGCTCGACCGGGCGCTGGGTGCCTACTACGACAGCAAGGACACCGGGCTGTTGGAGTCCTACTCGGCCACGGTGCTCCGGCGGGTGTGGCGGGCCCAGCACTTCTCCTGGTGGATGACCTCGATGCTGCACCGGTTCTCCGACGCCACCGACTTCGACCTGCGCCGGCAGATCGCCGAGCTGGACATGGTGGTCAGCTCGCCGTCGGCGTCCAAGCTGCTGGCCGACAACTACGTGGGACTGCCCCTGACCTAGGGCCGCAGCGGGCCGCTGCCCTCCGCACCAGCCACCCCGGCTTTGCATGACCATGCACTGGCATGCATACTCTTGCCCGTGTCCAAGGTGCTCACCTCCCTGCCCGTCGGCGAGCGCGTCGGGATCGCCTTCTCCGGCGGTCTCGACACCTCGGTAGCCGTCGCGTGGATGCGCGACAAGGGTGCAGTGCCCTGCACCTACACCGCCGACATCGGCCAGTACGACGAGCCCGACATCGCCTCGGTACCGGGTCGCGCCCTGGCGTACGGCGCGGAGATCGCCCGGCTGGTCGACTGCCGGGCGGCCCTCGTCGAGGAGGGGCTCGCGGCGCTGACCTGCGGTGCGTTCCACATCCGGTCCGGTGGCCGCAGCTACTTCAACACCACTCCGCTCGGCCGGGCGGTCACGGGCACCCTGCTGGTGCGGGCGATGCTCGAGGACGACGTGCAGATCTGGGGCGACGGCTCCACCTTCAAGGGCAACGACATCGAGCGGTTCTACCGGTACGGCCTGCTGGCCAACCCCTCCCTGCGGATCTACAAGCCGTGGCTGGACGCCGAGTTCGTCAGCGAGCTCGGCGGCCGGAGGGAGATGTCGGAGTGGCTGCTCGCCCACGGCCTGCCCTACCGGGACAGCACGGAGAAGGCCTACTCCACCGACGCGAACATCTGGGGTGCTACCCACGAGGCCAAGGCGCTCGAGCACCTCGACGTTGGCGTCGAGATCGTCGAGCCGATCATGGGTGTGCGGTTCTGGGACCCCGCGGTCGAGATCCCGACCGAGGACGTGACGATCGGCTTCGAGCAGGGGCGACCGGTCAGCATCAACGGCAAGGAGTTCCCCTCGGCCGTGGACCTGGTGCTGGAGGCCAACGCCATCGGCGGCCGGCACGGCATGGGCATGTCCGACCAGATCGAGAACCGCATCATCGAGGCCAAGAGCCGGGGCATCTACGAGGCGCCGGGGATGGCGCTGCTGCACGCGGCCTACGAGCGGCTGGTCAACGCGATCCACAACGAGGACACCCTCGCCACCTACCACAGCGAGGGACGGCGGCTCGGCCGGCTGATGTACGAGGGCCGCTGGCTCGACCCGCAGGCCCTGATGCTGCGCGAGTCGCTGCAGCGCTGGGTCGGCACGGCGGTCACCGGCGAGGTGACCCTGCGCCTGCGCCGCGGTGAGGACTACTCGATCCTCGACACCTCCGGACCGGCGTTCAGCTACCACCCGGACAAGCTGTCCATGGAGCGGACCGAGGACTCCGCTTTCGGGCCGGTGGACCGGATCGGCCAGCTGACGATGCGCAACCTCGACATCGCCGACTCCCGCGCCAAGCTGGAGCAGTACGCCGGGCTCGGCATGGTCGGCAGCGCGCACCCGGCGCTGATCGGTGCCGCGCAGGCCGCCTCGACCGGGCTGATCGGCGCGATGCCCGCGGGCGGGGCCGAGGCGATCGCCTCGCGCGGAAGGGTCTCCGGCGACGACGAGCTGCTCGACCGCGCCGCGATGGAGTTCGGCACCGACTGACCGGCGCGGCCGGGTGCCCGCGCGTCAGCGGCCGGGCTGCAGGCGCACGCAGCACTCGCCGGGGAGCGGGTCGAGGCTCGCGTCCATCTCCGGGGCGAGCTCCTCGGTGATCCCGCGCAGCAGATGCAGGTTCGCGGTGCAGACCAGCTGCCGGTGGTCCTCGGCGACCCGGTGGAACGGGCAGTTGCGCAGGCGCGTCGTCCCGTCCGAGTGGTAGGGCTCGTACCCGACGGCGGCGAGCAGGGCCTCGAGGCAGCGCGGTCCCGCTCCCGGGCCGGCGGCCTCCGCGGCGAACGGTGCGGCCAGCGTCCGGCCCGTGTCGCGGGCGACGCCGGCCATCGTGTCGGCGGCGGGCCGGCCGAGGGCGGCGACGGTGGCCGCGAACAGCCGCGCGGCGAGCTCGTAGTCGCGGGGCGGGACGGTGACGGTGACCTCGTCCGGCGCCCGGGCGTAGAGCTTCGCCGGCCGGCCGGCGCCGGGGCCACGGCGCTCGGTGAGCCGCCGGTAGGAGACGGTGAGCAGGCCGGCCTCGGCGAGCTTGTCCAGGTGGAAGGCGGCCAGGCGCCGGCTGACGCCGACCGCCGCCGCCGCGGCATCCCGGCCGACCGGCTCCCGCTCGGCGGCGATGTGCTGGTAGAGCCGGAGCCGGACGGGGTCCTGGAGCACGGCGAGCCGGGCGAGCCGGCCCGCCGTGTCCTCGGATCTCACCTGTGGGCGAGCGGCTTGTCGCCGCCCCGGCCCAGCCGGATGCCGGTCTCGAACGACGCCGGGGCGTTGACGTCGGCGTCCGGGTCGACGCCGACCCCGAGCCGGCCGACGAGCTCGCCGCCGAGCCATCCGGTGACCACGGCGAGCAAGGCGGCGGCGAGCCCGAGCACGAGCGCCGCCGTCGTCGGGACGTGGCCGGGCTCGTTGCCGCGCAGCAGCCAGCTCACCGCGAACAGCGCCACGACGACGACGTTGCCCACGCCGTGCGCCGCGCCGACCCGCCGCGCCCGGGTCCCGGCCGGGACGCCGAGGTAGTCGATGACCCCGAAGACCGCGGCGAGCAGGCCCGACAGGATCCCGGCCGCGATCATGTAGTAGCTCGCGGTCGTGAATCCGTCGTTGCCGGTGATCAGCTGCAGGATGTCGAACACGACCGCCGTGGCGAGCAGCCCGAGCGGGAAGACGATGAGCTGCTGGTGGATCGCGTGGCCGGCGGCCTTGGCGGAGCTCTCTACCATGTCCTGCCTCCTGAGTGCCTTCCCTGTGGGAGCGACCCGCGGCGGGTGCCGCGGGGGAGCGGGGTGCGGACGCGTGCCGCCTGCCGGGTCGGCCGGTGGATGACCCAGAGCGGGCCGGTGGCGTCGGTGATGCGGACCCGGGTGCTGCCGTCGCGGCGCCGCCGGGCGTGCAGGGTCGCGGTGGTGCCGCCCACCTGCACGCCGGTGAGGGTGAGCTCGGGCAGCCAGGCGGGCAGGTGCGGGTCGACCAGGACGGCGCGGGCGGGGGCGGCCGGCCGCAGCGCCAGCAGCGCCTGGACCATCGCGACGACGGCGCTGGCCGACCAGGCCTGCGGAGAGCAGGACTTCGGGTAGATCGACGGGAACGGGTGCGCGGCGTCGCGCGGCAGGCCGGCGATCGTCTCGGGGAGCCGGTGCTCGGCGAAGACCGCCGCGGCGGCGAAGAAGCCCTCGGCGAGGCGGTGCAGCTCCTCCCAGCAGCCGTAGCGGGCGAAGCCGAGGGCGGCGGTGCCCTGCTCCACCGGCCAGACGCTGCCGCGGTGATAGCTGAACGGGTTGTAGACCGGATGGTCGGCCGACAGCGTGCGGATGCCCCAGCCGCTGAACATGTCCGCGGCCATCAACCGCCGGGCGACCGCCGGACCTTTCGTTCGGGGCACGATGCCGGCCACGAGCAGGTGCGCGTCGTTGGAGCTGACGCTGCGGACCTGCCGCTTGCCGGCGTCGAGCGCCATCGCGTAGCAGTGCTGGTCGGGGCGCCAGAACGCGTCGTCGAAGCGGCGCTGCAGCCGGTCGGAGCGCCGCCACAGCGTGGCGGCGTAGGCGCGGTCGCCGCACGCGGCGAGGACGACGGCCGCGTGCCGCTGCGCCGCGTAGAGGTAGGCCTGCAGCTCGCTGGCGGCCAGCGGGTTCGCGACGACCTTGCCGTGCTCGTCGACGATCGCGTCGTCGGAGTCCTTCCAGCCCTGGTTCTTCACCCCGCGCGGGGAGCGGGTGTCGTACTCGAGGAACCCGTCGCCCTCGAGGTCGCCGTACAGCTCGAGCCAGCGGAGGGCCTGCCGGGCGACCGGGAGGAGCTCGCGGACGGTGTCGAGGTCGGCGGTCCAGGCCCAGTACTGGCCGAGGAAGACCAGGAAGTCGGGCACGGTCGCCCAGTCGCCGTAGTAGGCGGTGAGCGGGTCGTGGCCGAGGGCGGTGCTCGGCCCGCGCCGGGCCTGGTGCAGCAGCTTGCCCGGCTCCTCGTCGCGCCAGTCGTCGATCCGCCGGCCGACCCAGGCGGCGTTCAGCCGCAGGCTGTCCCGCAGCGGCGTCGCGGTGGCCAGTAGCGCCTGCCAGGAGGCGGTGAGCGTGTCGCGGCCGAAGATCTGCTGGTAGAGCGGGAGCCCGGCGATCGGTGCGGCCGGGCCCGGCGGCTCGCCGAGGGCGAGCGCCGCGAGGTCATCGACGGCGGTGCGCCAGGCGGTCGCGACGTCGAGGTGGCTCGTGGTCAGCCGGGTGGCCTCGGCGCGGACGGTGGCCCGGGCGCGTGCCGCCGGGTCGCCGGGCTCACCGCCGTGCCGGGTGTCGCCGGCCTCGTCGAAGGAGGCCGGGGGAGCGGACCGCCGGCGCCCGTCGAACACCGGCTCGACGACGTACTCGACGGTGGCGCTGGCGCGGGGCGGGAGGGCGACGTCGAACCGCAGCGCTGTCGCGGCGGCACGCGGCTCGCCCCGCACGACCCGCACGGTCACGGCCCGGTCCAGCCGGGGCTCGTCGTAGCGGAGCAGAAGTTCGCGCCGCTCGTCGTCCCAGGTGCGAACAACGTCGGCGCACTGCCACCGCCGTCCCTGGTCGGCCTCGTCGGCGTCGGCGAAGTCGGCGTCCAGTTCGAGGCAGACCGGCAGGGTCACCGGCTCGTCGCTGTAGCTGTCGAAGCGCAGCCGGGTGCGCAGTCCGGGGCCGACGAACCGTTCGAGTCCCAGGTAGAGCGCGCGGGGCGGCAGCGTCTCACCGTCGCCGAGCTCCACGTGCGAGACCAGCGCGTGCGAGCCGACGCGGGCGCAGCTGAACGGCGCGATCTCCCTGCCGTCGACGACGATCCGCTCCCGCGAGAGCACCCGCGTGTCGTCGACGTAGAACCCGCTGGCGCCGTCGCCGGGCAGCCGGCCGAGCGGGTCGGTGACCAGCAGGCTCCAGCCGCTGGGGACCATCAGCTGGTCGGCGCGGACCCGGACGTCGCGGGCGGCGGGGGCGGTCAGGGACATGGCGTCGCTCTCTGGGTGCGGGCGTCAGCGACGGCCGGAACGGGTGAGGACGGCGGCGCCGCCGGCCAGCAGGGCGCCAGCGAGGGCGCGGGCGCGGCCGGGGTGCAGACCCAGCAGCTCGGTGTAGAGGCTGCGGGTACGCGAGCCCTGGCCGAAGTCGCCGCTGGTCGCGCCGGCGTCGTCCGTCGGGGCGTCGAGGTTGTCCACGCCGTTGTCGGGCCGGTCGGTCTTCTGGTTCTCCACGACCTTTCCCGGGCCGAGCAGGTAGAGGTCGACCAGCGTCGGACTGATCCGCTGCCCGATCTCGAGGAGCTTGCCCATCCCTCCGGCGAAGACGGTGCGCACCGGCCGCTCGGCCACCGCGACGATCGTGTCGGCGACGACGGTGGGCTCGTAGACCGGCGGGATCGGCTGGGGGAGGACGCCGAGCTTGCTGCGGGCGTGGCCGAACAGCGGGGTGTTGATCGAGGAGGGCAGGACGTCGACGACGGCCACCCGGCTTCCCTCGTGCCGGAGCTCCAGGCGCAGGGACTCGGCGAAGCCGACGATGCCGTGCTTGGCCGCGCAGTAGGCCGCCTGCAGCGCCACGCCGCGGCGCGCGAGCGCCGAAGACACGTTGACGAGCACGCCGTCGCCGGTCGCCTTCAGGTGCGGCAGCGCCGCCTTCATCCCGTAGACCGGACCGAGCAAATTCACCTCGATCACCCGGCGCAGCTCGTCCGGCGTCATCTGCTCGACGGTGCCGTAGGTGCTGACCGCGGCATTGTTGACCCAGGTGTCGATGCGGCCGAACGTCTCCACGGCGCGGGCGGCGAGCGCCTCGACCTGGGCGTAGTCGCTGACGTCGGTCGGCACGGGGAGACAGCGGGCGCCGAGACGCTGCACCTCGGCGGCGAGGGAGTCCAGCGCCTTCGCGCTGCGGGCGGCGGCGACCACGGTCGCACCGCGCTGGGCGAACGTCCGCGCCGTCTCCCGGCCGATCCCGGACCCGGCGCCGGTGACGACGACGACCTGCTGGGCGAGCGGACGAGGCATGGCGTCCTCCTGTCCCACAAGGAGCTGTGCCCCATTCTATGACCAGTGGTTGTGGTCTTTACACCCTTTCTGCGCGCGTGCACGGGAAGTTTCGGGGCGACCCGGTGGGGTGCACCCTCGCGCAGCGGCCGTCGGGCATCGATCACTCCAGATGCGGTTCCTTGGCGCGGCGCAGTACCCGACGCGGGCACGACGGGAGAGGGCAGCGGATCGCCGTCGACCTCGCCGGGCTCGGCCCCGCCGAGCAGCGTGTCGGCGGGGACGACCACGGTCAGCCGGGCCTGCACCGGCGGCAGCCCGCTCTCCCCGGGCCGCAGGATCAGATCGGCCAGGCAGTCGGCCATCCGCTGATCCCTGGTCCGCGCACCGCCGTCGCC
>DATAAV010000361.1:0-7117 GCA_036259935.1 Geodermatophilus sp.
GGCGCTGCGGCGGGCCGGCCACGAGGTCCGGCTCTTCGCCGCCTCCAGCGACGAGCTGTCCGGCTGGGCGCGGCTCGGGCCGCTGCGCCAGGCGCTCACGGTGGCCACCGGCGCGGGCCCCGATCCGACCGAGGAGATCGCCGCCTGGCGGCCCGACGTCGTCCACCTGCACAACACCTTCCCCAACCTCGGCCGGCGCTGGGTCGCCAACCTGGACGTGCCCGTCGTCGCCACGCTGCACAACTACCGGCCCCTGTGCGCCGCCGCCACCCTCTACCGGGCCGGCGCCTCCTGCACCGAGTGCGTCGACCACGGCCGGCACCGGGGCCTGCAGCACGGCTGCTACCGCGGCTCCCGCATCGCCACCCTGCCGCTGACCCTCGGCCAGCGCGGCGCCGACGACCCGGTGCTGCGCTCGGCCGACGTCCTCACCGTTCTCTCGCCGGTGCAGGCGGCGCGGTACGAGGCCGCCGGCGTGCCGGCCGAGCGGCTGAGGGTGCTGCCCAACTTCGTCCCCGACGCCCTGGCCCCGCAGCCGGGCCCGGGCGGGGAGGGCTGGCTGTACGCCGGCCGGCTCACCGAGGACAAGGGGATCGCCGACGCCGTCCGGGCCTGGCCCGCCGACGTCCCGCTGGTCGTGGTGGGGGAGGGGCCGGCGGAGGACGACGTCCGCGCCGCCGCCCGGGGCAAGGCCGTCGCGGTCCGCCGCGCGGTCCCCCGCGCCGAGGTGCTCGAGCTGCTGCGGACCAGCCGCGGGCTGCTCTTCCCCAGCCGCTGGCCCGATCCCTTCGGCCTCGTCCACGCCGAGGCGCTGGCCGCGGGCACCCCGGTCCTCGCCACCCGGCCTTCGGCCGCCGCCGGCTTCGTCGCCGACGCCGCCGCGGGGCTCGCCGTCGACACGATCACCCCGGCCGTGGTCCGGACGGCGCACGCGTCCTTCCCCGCCCTGCGCGCCACGGCCCGCGCCGCCTTCGAGGCCTCCTACACCGAGGCCGCGCACGTCTCCGCGCTGGAGGGGATCTACCGCCTCACGCGGGCGGCTGCGCTGCGCTGACCTGCGCAACCGCCGGCCGCCGCCAGGTGCGCCGGCCGGTCGGCTCCACCTCGGTCTCCCCGTAGCCGTAGGCGACCGGCTCGGCCCTGGCCGGGACCATCGTCAGCACCACGCCCAGGATGTCCGCACCCACCCGCTTCAGCGCCGCGGTGGTGCGGGTCAGCTGGTCACCGGTCACCCCGCCCCAGCGCGCGCACACCAGCACGCCGTCGACGAACGGGGCGAGCGCCGCGGCGTCGGCCACGGGCAGCACCGGCGGCGCGTCGATCACCACCATGTCGCGCTCGGCCAGCAGGTCCTTCACCAGCGCGCGCATCGCCTGCGAGGAGAGCAGCTCGCCGGGGTTCGGTGGCGTCCGCCCCGCGCCCAGCACCTGCAGCGCTCCGCCGTCGAGGGGCTGGACGACCTCCTCGAGTTCCGCTTGCCCGGCCAGCACCGTGGTGAGGCCGACCCCGCCGACGAGCCCGAGGTAGCGGATCACCCGCGGCGAGCGCAGGTCGCCCTCGATCAGCGTCACGGTCTTGCCCGACCGGGCCAGCGCCAGGGCCAGGTTGACCGCGACCGTCGTCTTGCCCTCCCCGGGCAGCGCGCTGGACACCAGGATCGAGCGCGGCGGGTCGTCGACGTCCAGGAAGGCCAGGTTGGTCCGCACGTGCCGGAACGCCTCGGCGGTCCGCGAGGTGCTGTGCGACTCGAGCACGTGCCGCGTCGCGAGCTCCGCGTCCGCCGGCACGTGCCCCACCACCGGGGCGCCGGCGATCTCCGCGGCGACGGTGTCGTCCTTGACCGTGGTGTCCAGGCGGTCGCGGACCACCGCGGTGACGGCGGCCAGCGCGAGCCCGAGGACGGCACCCAGCGCGGTGTTGGCCACGACGGCGGGGGAGCTCGGCGATTCCGGCAGCTCCGGGGTCGCGATGACCGTCACCCGCACCGGAGACCGTGTCTCGCCCTCCGGCGTCTCCAGCAGGCGCACCAGCGCGGCGAACTCCGCGTCGATCGACTCGGCGATCGCCAGCGCCTGCTGCGGGCTCGGGTCGGTCACGGCGACGTCGAGGATCGTGGTGTCCACGACGACCTCGGCCTCGATCCGCTCCTGCAGCTCCAGGGCCGTCATGTCCAGGCCCAGGTCGTCGATGACGGCGGTGGCCAGCTCCTTGCTGCGGACCAGCTCGGCGTAGGAGGCGACCTTCTGCTCGGCGTAGTGGTTGCCCTGGACGGCGGTCGCCAGGTCGCTGGACCCGGTCGTCGACACGAACAGCTGCGTCTCGGCGGTGTACTGCTTCGGCAGCAGCAGGCTGACCGTGGCGGCCGCGACCGCGCCCAGCAGCAGGCCCGCCACCAGCAGGACCCAGTGGGCGCGAACCACGCGCAGGTAGTCCCGGACGTCCACGTCAGCGACCCCGTCCCGGCGCACCGGCCGGCCGCAGCAGGTCGACCGCGACGACGGCGCCGAAGCGGAGCAGCCCGATCGTGTAGCGGCGCCAGAGCCGCCGCGGCTCGCTCACCAGGCGGTAGAACCACTCGAGCGCCACCCGCTGCACCCAGACCGGCGCCTCGGGACGGGTGCCTGCCAGGAAATCGAACGCCGCACCGACGCCGATGACCGGCCGGTTCACCGCCCGGGCCAGGCGCACGGCGTCGATGTCCTGCCGCGGCGTGCCCAGGCCCACCCACACGATGTCGGCGCCGCTGGCGCGGATCCGCTCCTCCTGCTCGGCCACCTCCGCCGGGGTCAGCGCGCGGAAGGGCGGGGATTCGGCGCCGGCGACGATCACACCCGGGAACGATTCCAGGATCACGGCCTGCAGACCCGCGAGCGCCGAGGGCGTCCCCCCGAGGAGGTAGTGGCTGACCCCGGCGGCGCGCCCCTCGTCGAGGACGCGGCGGAAGAAGGCGGCGCCCCGCACGTGGCCGGGCGCGGCCGGGGCCCCGGCCCGGAACCGGAGCAGCCAGGCCACCGGCTTGCCGTCGGCGAGGTTCACGCCCTCGCCGCGCAGAGTGGCGGCCACCCGCGGGTCGGTGCGCATCAGGGAGATGCAGTACGTGTTGACCAGCCGCCACGGGGCGGCCGTCTTCAGCCCGGCAGGCGACAGCAGCGCACCCGCCGCCGTCTCCAGGTCCACGTGCGGGAACGGGATACCGGCGAGCCGGGTGACGGGCAGGCCGTCGATCATGCCGGGGTCCTCCCGTCGGGCTGGCGCAACGGAACACAGCGTCACCGCGGCGGGCCTGCGACAACCGCTCCGGGGACACGCGTGACCTGTCCGGGGGACGGAGCGTGACCCGTTCGGGGGGACGTTGCTCACGGGGAGCGCGGCGGCCCCGGCACCGGTGGACATACTCGGCCGTCGGTTCGCGGCGAAAGGGGGGATGGCCGTGTCCACGCAGACGTCGGTCTCGCTCACCGTCCTGACGCCCGCCTACGAGAGCGGCGCCTTCCTCGGCGTGGCACTGAGCAGCGTGCGCGGCACGGGGGCGCAGCACGTCGTCATGGACGGCGGCTCCTCCGACGGCACCGTCGCCCAGCTGACCGCCGCGCCCTCGGTGGTGTGGCGCTCGGAACCCGACCGCGGGCAGTCGCACGCGCTGAACAAGGCGCTGGCCGCGGCCGACGGCACGTGGATCGGCTGGCTCAACGCCGACGAGTTCTACCTGCCCGGCGTGCTGGACTGGGTGCAGCAGCGGCTGCGCGCGGACGACGTCGACGTCCTGTTCGGCGACTTCGCCGAGGTCGACACCGACGGCCGGCTGCTGCGGCTGGTCACCAACCACGCCTGGTCACCGTCGATCCTGCGCCGGGTCGGCTGCTACCTCCCCTCCTGCGCGACGTTCATGCGGCGCGACCTGCTCGAGCGGGTCGGCGGCTGGCGGGAGGAGCTGCGCACGATCATGGACTGGGACCTGTTCCTGCGCCTGGACGCCGCCGGTGCCCGGATCGGCTACGAGCCGGTGGTCGTCGCCGGCTTCACCCGCCACCCGGACCAGGTCACCGCTCGGATGACCGCGCGCGCGCAGGCCGAGAAGGCCGCACTGCTCGCGGAGTGGCGGGGCGGCGGCCCCGCGTGGCGCGACGCGCTCTCCCGCGCGCACCGGATCGCCCTGAAGGCCGGCAACGGCGGCTACCTCCGCGAGCTGAGCGCCCGGCGGCTCCGGGGCGTGCCCCTCACCGGCGCGACCGCCGCGCGGCTGAACCCCCAGGTGCCCGTGCGCTGATGCTGCTGGCCACCTGGTTCCACGGGGACACCACCGACCTGCGCGGGGAGTACGCGCAGATGCGCGGCGACTCGACCTCGCCCCGGCACTGGCAGATCTACCTCGACTGCATCGACCTCTTCCTCGCCAGCGCCCGGCGGTGGAACGCCGGCCTGCGGCTGGCGGTGGTGCTCAACCCGGCCGCGGCCGGGGCGCTGCCGGCGGTGCACCGCGCCCGCTGGAAGGCCGCGGGCGCGGTCGTCCTCGTCACCGAGAACACCCACCGTCCCCCCGCGGGCTTCCACGGCCAGTGGCAGAACCAGTTCTTCGTCCTCGACTGCCTGCGCGTGCTGGCGGACGCGGCCGAGCCCGGCGAGCCGGTCGTCCTCGCCGACAGCGACTGCCTGGTCACCGACGACCTCGCCGAGCTCGACGCCGCCGTCCGGGAGCGGGGACGGCTGTTCTACGCCGTCCCGTTCGACCCGGACGTCGAGGTCAACGGCCTGACCCGCCGCGACCTGGCGGCGCTCGCCGGGGAGCTGCACGGCACCCCGCCGGTGCCCGACCTCGCCTACCTGGGCGGGGAGTTCCTGGCCTTCCGCGCCGACCTGCTCCCCGGCGACCTGGCGCGCCTGGACGAGGCCTTCGCCTGGGCGCTGGAACGGGCCGCCGCGGGCCTGCCGCACCCCAACGAGGAGGCCCAGCTCGTCTCGGTCACCCTGGGCCCCGAGCTCTCCCGGGCCGCGCTGGTCGGCTGGGCGGTGCGGCGGGTCTGGACCCAGCCGTGGACGCTGCGCAACGCCGGCCCCGCCGATCGGGACGTGGCGATCTGGCACCTCCCGGCGGAGAAGCGCACCGGTCTGGCACGGCTGCACCGCGCCTCGGCCGACCCCGCGGGCTGGTTCTCGCAGGCGCCGCGGGAGATCTGGCTGGACCGGGTGGGCCGGCTGGTCGGGGTGCCCGCGTACCGGCCGGCCAAGGCCCTCGCCGACGCCCGGGCGCTCGCGCCCCGGCTGGTGCCGGGGGTGCGCCGCAGGATCGCCATGCGCGGGCGGATCCACGGATGAGCGGGTTCTCCGCTCCGGCAGGCTGACCGGTGGCCCGCGACGGGGTACGTCGGCTCTCCTGGGGCCTGATCGACCAGGTCTCGACCAGTGCCACGACGCTGTGCGTGTCCATCGGGGTCCTGCAGGGCGGCACGCGCGACGCGGTCGAGTTCGCGTTCGTCTTCATCGGCGTCGGCCTCGCCGTCGGGTTCTGCCGCAGCATCACCACCGAGCCGATCGCCGAGGACCTCCCGGCACTGCCGCAGGAGCGGGTCCGCGCCCACGTCCGGGCCTCCGGCACGGTCGGGCTGGCCGTCGGCCTGGTCGCCGCCCTGCTCTGCGCGCTGCTCGTGCGGCCCGACACGGCCGTCGGCCTGTGGAGCCTGGCCCTGCCGCTGCTCCTGGTGCCGGTCGACGCCGTCCGCGCGGCCTGGACCGGTGCCCGCCGGGCGCACCGCGCCGCACCGCTCAGCCTCGCCCAGCTGGCCGCGGGCAGCACCGGCCTGGCCGCCGCCCTCCTCACCGGCCGGGCGGAATGGGCCCTGGCCCCCGTCGTCGTGGTCAGCGGGGTCCTGGTTGCGCTCGCGCTCGTCGCCGCGGGGCCTCGGGTTCCCGGCACGTCGCTGCGGCCCCGGCACTGGATCTACGCCGTCGAGTGGTCCCTGACCTACGGCCTGGCCCAGTCCTCGGGGCTGGTCCTGGCCGGGTTCGGGCTGCCGCTGCTGCCCCTGCTCCTGCGGGCGCAGGGCGTGGTGTTCGGGCCGCTGTCCCCGCTGGCGCAGGCGGTGGCGGCGTTGGCCGTGCCGGAGTTCGCCGCGGTGCGCCGGCGGCGACCCGCGCTGCTGTCCGCCGCAGTCGGGCTCTCCGTGCTGCTGGTGGCCCTGTCGGCCGCATACGCCGTCGTCGTCCTGCTGCTGCCGGACGCCGTGACCGCCGCGGTCCTCGGCAGCGCCTGGCAGCACTACGCCCCTGTGCTGGTCGCGTCGGCCGCCGCCGTCGTCGCGGCCGGTGCGCCGATGGGCCCGCTGGTGGCGATGCGCGCGCACGGTGCTCCGCGGACCTCGCTGGTCTGCCGGATCGTGCTGGGCTCGGCCGGTCTGCTGCTGCCGGTGCCGGCGGCGCTGCTCTGGGGTGCTTCCGGCTTCTTCTGGGCCACCGCCGCGGCGAGTCTCCTGGGCGCGGGCTGGTCGGTGCGGGCGCTGCGGCTGCTGGAGCGCCGGCCGGTGGAGCGCCGGGGCGCGCCGGTGCTCCAGCGGGGGAGGGCGTCGTGACGCTGCCCGTGGCGCCGACCCGGGGCCGGACCGCGTTCGGCCTGGGTGGCGCCGTGCTGCTGCTCGTCGGCACGGCGGTGGCGGTGCCGGCGGCGACCCTGCCGGTGGTGGGGCTGGTCGCGGCGCTCCTGGCCGTGCCCCTGCTGCGGGCGCTGGCCGAGGGCGCGGCGTGGAGCCTGCCGCTCCTCGTGAGCGTGGTCGTCCTGCTCGCCGACGTGGGCGGGCGGACCATCGGGTCGGGGCCGTGGCGGTACGTCGCCACCATCGCCGTCGTCCTGACGATCGTGCTGGTGGGCATGCGGCCGGACGCGCGCAGCCGGGCGCTGCGGATCACCGCCGCGGTGCTGTTCCTGTACGGCCTGCTGGGCACCCTCTACGGGCGGACGGTCCTGGGCACCGCCAACGGTGCGCTGCCGCTGGTCGGCCCGCTGCTGATCGCCTGCCTGCCGGCGGTGCGCGACTGGGGGGCGGTGCCGCGGTGGCGGCTCGGGCTGCGCGTCGTCGCCGGAGCCGGCGCCGTGTTCGCGCTCTTCTCGGCCCTGTCGCGGCTGGGG
>DATAAV010000362.1:0-5010 GCA_036259935.1 Geodermatophilus sp.
CCGGCGTTCGAGGCGCACTACCCGCACCTGATCGAGCGGCTGCAGGCCGAGGCGCACGCCGGCAAGCGGCACGAGCCCTACGGCGGCATCAGCGAGGTCGTCCCCGGGACCGGGCCACGGCAGGGCCCGCGCGACCCCGACCCGACCTGAGAAAGGGCCCCCTCCTCCCCACCCCTCGCAAGCTCGGGGCGGTGCCCGGGAGGGGACCAGCAGCCACGCCCCGTCGGCCTCGGCCGGCGGGGCGTCGCCGTGTTCGGGGGCGCCTCCGGACCGGAGGGCGGGCGGCGGTGCGCCGACGGCCGTGGGGCACCATGGCGCCGTGGCGCTCCTCGACCCCACCCCCCGCACGCCGTCGGCCCCGCTCCCGCAGTCGCCGCGGGCACTGCTGACCGTCACGGGGGCCGACCGGCCGGGCGTCACCGCGCAGCTGTTCTCCGCCCTGGCCGCCGCCGGGGACGACGTCCCGGCCCTCGAGGTGGTCGACGTCGAGCAGGTGGTGGTCCACGGGCACCTGGTGCTCGGCGTGGTGGTGGCCGGCCTGCCCGACGCCGACGGCCGGGCCCGCGAGGAGGCCGTGTTCCTCGCCCGGCTGGGCCGGCTGGCCGCCGAGGTGGCCGAGAAGACCGGGGTACGGGTCGAGGTCGAGTCCGCCTCCGACGGGGAACCGGAGCCCGCACCCTCCGGCCGGCCGCACCACGTCATCGTGCTCGGCCGGCCGGTCCCGCCCAGCGCCGTCGCCGGTGTCGCGACGGCCATCGCCGGGATCGGCGGCAACATCGACGCGATCCGCCGGCTGTCGGACTACCCGGTCACCAGCTTCGAGTTCACCGTCTCCGGCGCGGAGTCGACCGTGCTGCGCACCGAACTGGCCTCCGTCTCGGCCGCGACGGGCATCGACATCGCTGTCGAGCAGGTCGGCCTGGCCCGCCGCAGCAAGCGGCTGATCGTGCTGGACGTGGACTCGACGCTGGTGCGCGGCGAGGTGATCGACGAGCTGGCGGCCCGGGCCGGGCGGGCGGCGGAGGTCGCCCGGATCACCGCGGCGGCGATGAACGGGGAGCTGGACTTCGCCGAGTCGCTGCGGGCGCGGGTGGCGGTGCTGGCCGGGCTGCCGGTGGAGGTGCTCGACGAGGTGCGCGAGACCCTGGTGCTCACGCCCGGGGCGCGCACGCTCATCCGCACGCTGCAGCGGCTGGGGTTCCGCTGCGGGATCGTCAGCGGCGGGTTCACCCAGATCACCGATCCGCTGGCCGAGCGGCTGGGGCTGGACTTCGCCGCGGCCAACACCCTGGAGGTGGCCGGCGGGCGGCTGACCGGCGGGCTGGTGGGGGAGATCGTCGACCGGGCGGGCAAGGCCCGGGCGCTGGCCCGCTTCGCCGATCGCTACGGCATTCCGCTGGAGCAGACGGTGGCCGTCGGCGACGGCGCCAACGACCTGGACATGCTCAACGCCGCCGGGCTGGGCATCGCGTTCAACGCCAAGCCGGTGGTGCGCGAGCAGGCCCACACCGCGCTCAACCTGCCCTACCTCGACGCGGTCCTGCAGGTCCTCGGCTTCACCCGCGACGAGGTCCTGGAGGCATCACCGCCGGCCCGGCCCTGACGGCTCCCCGCAGCAGGCGACGGCCATCGGCCGCGGTGTCGTCCGGAGGACGACGGCGTCAGCGCACCGAGCCGGCGAGCTCCACCCCGGCGGCGCGCAGCTGCTCGAGGGCCGCCTCGGTGGAGGCCTCCGAGACGCCCGCGGTCAGGTCCAGCAGCACCCGGGTCGCGAAACCCTCCCGGGCGGCGTCCAGCGCGGTGGCCCGCACGCAGTGGTCGGTGGCGATGCCGACCACGTCGACGGCGTCCACCCCGTGCCCGCGCAGCCACTCCGCCAGCGGCACGCCGTCGGCCCGCCCCTCGAAGCCGGAGTAGGCCGCGGCGTACTCGCCCTTGTCGAACACCGCCTCGATGGGCCCGCGGTCCAGGTTCGGGTGCAGCTCGACGCCGTCGGTGCCGACGACGCAGTGCGGCGGCCAGGTCTCGAGGAAGTCCGGCTCCTCGGCGAAGTGGTCGCCGGGATCGACGTGGTGGTCGCGGGTGGCGACGACGTGGGCGTAGTCGCCGGCGGCGGCGCGGGCGTGCTCGCTGATCCCCGCGGCGACGGCGCTGCCGCCGGTGACGGCCAGGCTGCCGCCCTCGCAGAAGTCGTTCTGCACGTCCACCACCACCAGTGCGCGGCTCATGGCTGCCTCCGGTCCTCGCTCAGGCGTTCAGGCCGTCACTGTTTCCAACGCGCACTCCCCCCGGGAGAGCGCCCAGGCCTCCTGGGGAAGTGCCGCGCGCACCCGCTCGTAGTGGGCGCGAGCCTCGGCCAGCGCCTCCTCCGGCGACACCTCCCGGCACACCCGCCCGCCGCGCACCAGCTCGACGACCAGGTTCCGGTCGCCGTCCCGCGGCGCGATCGGGCTGCTGCTGACCACCTCGGCGGTCGCCGTCCCCGACGCGTCGTGCCGGCGGACGGCGTTCTTGCGCCCGCCGACCGA
This sequence comes from Geodermatophilus sp., assembly GCA_036259935.1. Lineage (GTDB taxonomy): Bacteria > Actinomycetota > Actinomycetes > Mycobacteriales > Geodermatophilaceae > Geodermatophilus. Next base: position 2,529 of record DATAAV010000362.1, read on the forward strand.
CGGCTTGCCCAGGGACCGCTTGGCGACCGGGACGCCGTCGCGCTCCACCAGCTTGTAGACCATGCCCATCGTCGGCGCGCCGGAGCCGGTCACCAGCGCCGTCCCGACGCCGTACCCGTCGACCGGCGCGGCCATCAGCCCGGCGAGCGCGTACTCGTCGAGGTCGCTGGTGACGATGATCCGCGTACGGGTGGCGCCGAGCTCGTCGAGCAGCTCTCGGGCGTGCGCGGCGAGCGTGGGCAGGTCGCCGGAGTCCAGCCGGATGGCGCCGAGCTCCGGGCCGGCGACCTTCACCGCGGTGCGGATGCCCTGGTCGACGTCGTAGGTGTCCACCAGCAGGGTCGTGCCGACGCCGAGCGTGGCGACCTGGGCGCGGAAGGCCGACTCCTCGTCGTCGTGCAGCAGGGTGAATGCGTGGGCGCTGGTGCCGGTCGTCGGTACCCCGTACCGGCGGCCGGCCTCCAGGTTCGACGTCGAGGCGAAGCCGGCCAGGTAGGCGGCGCGGGCGGCGGCCACCGCGGCCTGCTCGTGGGTGCGGCGGGAGCCCATCTCGATGCACGGCCGCTCGCACGCCGCCGACACCATGCGGGCCGCCGCGGAGGCGATCGCGCTGTCGTGGTTGAGGATCGACAGGACGAGGGTCTCCAGCAGCACGCCCTCGGCGAACGGCGCGTGCACCGTCAGCACCGGGGAACCGGGGAAGAACAGCTCGCCCTCGGCGTAGCCGTCGATGTCGCCGCTGAACCGGAAGTCGGCCAGCCAGTCCAGCAGCCGCGCGTCGGTCAGCCCCTGCTCGCGCAGGGTGCTCAGCTCCTCCTCGCGGAAGCGGAACCTCGACAGCTCCTCCATCAGCCGCCCGGTGCCGGCGAGGACGCCGTAGCGGCGGCCGTGCGGCAGGCGGCGGGCGAAGACCTCGAAGACGCAGTCGCGGTACGCGGCGCCGTCGGCCAGGGCGGCGGCGACCATCGTCAGCTCGTACCGGTCGGTGAGCAGGGCGGAACCCGTCGGCATGGCTTCGCAGCGTAGGCGGGGCGACGCGGGCCGACGCGTCGAGACGTCGGGCCCGCGGCAGTACGCCGGTGGCGGGCCCGCACCGGCTCGGGCGTCATAAGGTTGAGCCGTGTCCGGACCGCTCGCGCCCGCACGGACGCCCGACACCACCGTCGAGGAGGAGAACGACCTCGACCGGCCGTGGGTGACCATCGTCTGGAACGACCCGGTCAACCTCATGACGTACGTCACCTACGTGCTGCAGGAACTGTTCGGCTACGACGAGCCGACCGCGACCAAGCTGATGCTCCAGGTCCACCACGAGGGCAAGGCGATCGTCAGCTCCGGGCCCCGCGAGCGGATGGAGCACGACACCAGCCGGCTGCACGCCTACGGGCTCTGGGCCAGCTACCAGCGCGACTCGTGAGCGAGCGAACGACGCGCGCCGGCGAGGAGGCCGCGTGAAGCCCTTCCGCCGCCGGGGGGACGAGGTCGTCGCCCGCCTCGACCCGGCCGAGGCCGGCATCGTCGGGCTGCTGCTCGACCAGCTCGAGCAGCTGCTCGCCGCCGACGCGGCCGACGTCGCCGGGGACGCCGTCCTGGCGCGCCTGCTGCCCGAGGGCCACCGCGGCGATCCGGCGCTGGCCGCCGACTACCGGGAGCTGACCGAGTCGGCGCTGCGCACCGGCAAGACCGACGACCTGGCCACCGTCCGCGCCACGCTGCCGGCCGAGGGTGGCACCGTCCGGCTCGACCCCGACCAGGCCGGCGCCTGGCTGCGCACCACGAACGACCTGCGGCTGGCCCTGGGCACCCGGCTGGAGATCACCGAGGACACCGAGCCGCCCGAGGACCTCGCCAGCGAGGAGGGGCAGCAGCTGGCGGTCTACTACTGGCTCACCGCCCTGCAGGGGTCGCTCGTCGACGCACTCGTCGCCGGTCGCGGCGGCCGAACGTGAGCAGCACGAGGGCGGCCAGCAACAGGTCGAGCACGAAGAACACCGAGACCAGGTCGGGCAGCTCCAGGCCGCGCACCATCGCGCCGATCGCCGCGACCAGGGTCACCGCCGACAGCGCCAGCATCAGCAGCAGGGTCAGCAGCCGTATCAGCACCAGCAGGACCAGCGAGGCGCGGTCCGCGCCGACGTCGCTGCTGTAGTGGCCGCTGCGGCGCAGCAGCCCGCGCGCCCCCAGCGCCAGGGCCGGCAGCGCGAGCAGCAGCACGCCCGCGACCATGAGCAGCTCGATGATCACGAGACCGCACCGTATCGGGTGCCCGGGCCGGGCCATGCACGTCGGCGAGCCGGACCGGCCGGGGGGCGCTGACCAGCGCTGCCTAGACTGGCGGCGTGCTGCGCATCGACCGCGCGACCTACGACGCCATCGTGGCCCACGCCCGGGAGGACCACCCGGACGAGGCCTGTGGCGTCGTCGCCGGCCCCGAGGGCAGTGACCGCCCCGAGCGCTTCATCCCGATGCTCAACGCCGCCCG
>DATAAV010000363.1:0-2569 GCA_036259935.1 Geodermatophilus sp.
GTCAGCTACGACCGCGAGGACGCGGTGCCACTCACCGCGGTGCGGATCGTGCGCACGAGCCGGACCGACTACACCCGGCTGCAGGGGATCAGCGACCTGGCGCGAGCGGTGGCCGCGGGCGGACTCGACCTGGAGGAGGCACACCGCCGGCTGGACCGCGTGGTCTCCGCACCGGCCACCTACCGCCGGGCCGTGAACGCGCTGGGCTGGGCCGGCGTCGCCGGTTGCTTCGGGCTCGTCCTCGGCGGCGGGTGGCTGGAGGCCCTCCTCGCCGCGCTGACCACCGCGCTGATCGAGCAGGTGCTGCGTGCCCTCGGCCGGCACAGCCTCCCGCCGTTCTTCCAGCAGGTGGCCGGGGCCGCGCTCGCCACGGGCGTCGCCGTCCTCCTGCTGGCCTGGGACGTCGACGTGCGGACCTCCCTGGTCGTCGCCGCCGGCATCGTGGTGCTCCTGGCGGGACTGTCCCTGGTGAGTGCCGCCCAGGACGCGATCAGCGGTTTCCCGGTGACCGCCGGAGCGCGGGCCTTCGAGGTGGTGACGCTGACCGCCGGCATCGTCGTGGGCATCGCCGGGGTGCTCGACCTGGCCCAGCGTGCCCAGCTCCCGCTGACCGCCGTCGAGACCTCGTCCTCCCCCGTGCCGTTCGCCGTCGCGCTGGCCGCGTCCGCCGGCATCGCCGGGTTCTGGTCCCTGGCCTGCCACTCCCGCCCGCGCTCGGTCGTCCTCGCCGCGGGAGCCGGAGCGCTGGCCTGGACGACGTTCTGGGCGACCGGGGACCTGGGGGCGGGTCCCGCGCTGGCCAGCGGCGTCGCGGCCGTCGTCCTCGGGTTCAGCGGCGAGGTGCTGACCGACCGGCTGCGGGTCCCCACGCAGGTCATCGCCGTCTGCGGCATCGTCCCCCTGCTGCCCGGTCTGGCGATCTACCACGGCCTGTTCGCGATCGTCGTCGACGCCGACATCGAGGGTGGGCTCTCCGCCCTCGTGGGGGCCGCCGCCGTCGGGCTCGCCCTCGCCGCCGGCGTCACCCTGGGCGAGTACCTCGGCAGACCGGCCAGTGGCGCGCGGGACCGCTACGACGAACGCGTCCGCCGTCGGGCCATGACCGCCGACTGAGGCCCGGTCCTCGTCGTGTGACGCGGGTCACGCTCCAGTAGAGTCGCCTCGCTCCGCCATCCCAGCGCCAGCCGACCCGGAACGGGAGGCGCGATGGTCAACCGCGTGCTGATGTGGGCCGCCGCCAGCCCACGGCTCCAGCGGCAGGTCACCGAGAACCCGATCGCCCGCCGCGCCGCACACCGCTTCGTCGCCGGGGAGCGGCTCGACGAGGCGCTGGACGTGGCCACGGCGCTCGGTTCCCGGGGGATCGGCAGCATCCTCGACCTCCTCGGGGAGGGGGTCACGGACCTCGCCGGCGCGGACGCCGCCGTCGCCGAGTACGAGGCGGCCGCGAAGGCGATCGCCGCGCGCGGCCTCGACGCCCGGATCTCCATCAAGCTCTCCCAGCTGGGCCAGACCGTGGACCGGGACGCCTGCGTGGCGAACCTGACCGAGATCCTCGACCAGGCCGCGGCCGTGGGCGTCCCCGTCGAGATCGACATGGAGGACAGCAGCCTGGTCCCGGACACGGTGGCCCTCTTCCGGGACGCCGCGACCACGCACCCGCAGACCCGGCTCGCCGTGCAGGCCGCGCTCCGTCGCACCCCCGTGGACCTGGAGACACTGGCGTCCCTGCGGCCGCGGGTCCGGCTGGTGAAGGGCGCCTACGCCGAACCCCTCGAGCACGCCCACCAGGGCAGGTCCGAGATCAGGGCCCAGTACCGCTACCTCACCGACTGGCTGTTCGAGCACGGCTCCGACCCCGCCTTCGGCACGCACGACGACGAGCTCGTCGCCCACGCGCGGGAGGCCGCCGCCCGGGCCGGCCGGGGACCGGACGAGTACGAGTTCCAGTTCCTGCACGGCATCCGCCGCGACCTCCAGCAGGAGCTCGTGGACGCCGGTCACCGCGTCCGCGTGTACATCCCCTTCGGCTCCGCCTGGTACCCGTACCTGACCCGCCGGATGGCCGAGCGCCCGGCCAACCTCGTGTTCTTCCTGCGCGCCCTCGTCGGTCGATGAGGCGCACGACACCCGGAGCGTGATCCACGTGTTCGACGCCGTCACCCAGGTCCCCCCTCCGGTCAACGAGCCGATCCACGACTTCGCCCCCGGCAGCGCCGAGCGGGCCGCCCTCGAGGAGGAGTTGAAGCGGCTCGCCGCGGAGCGGGCCGACCTCACCATGACCATCGGCGGCGAGCAGCGGGCCGGCGGCGGCGAGCCCATCGACGTCGTCCAGCCGCACCGCAGGGACGCCGTCCTCGGCACGATGCACAACGCCACCCCGGCCGACGTCGCCGACGCCGTGGAGGCCGCCCGTGCCGTGGCGCCCGCGTGGCGGCGGATGTCCTACGACGACCGGGCCGCGGTCTTCCTCAAGGCCGCCGAACTGCTGGCCGGGCCGTGGCGGCACACCCTCGCCGCGGCCACGATGCTCGGGCAGAGCAAGACCTGCTACCAGGCCGAGATCGAC
>DATAAV010000364.1:0-5097 GCA_036259935.1 Geodermatophilus sp.
CGCCGTCACCCGTGCCAAGCAGCTCGTCGTGCTCGTCGGCTCGACCAAGGCCCTGGGCCAGGCCGTGCGCGCCGCAGGCTCCGGACGCCGGCACACCGCCCTCGCCCACCGCCTCCGCGGCAGACCCCCCGGCCCGGCACCGACGGCGTGACGAGGCCCGATCCGCCACTCCTCGTCGCAGCGCCGGTCCGAGCCGTGGAGCACCCGTGACCGTTCCCCATCCGGGGGATGTCGTGCCGCGATGACCGTCGGTCGCGCGGTCGAGCAGTTGCTCGGGCCGAACGGCTGGGGACCGTCGCGGCTCGGTCCATCGGTGACGGTGGTCGGCGACCGCGCAGGAGTGGCACCGCTCGTGACGGCGGCCACCGGTACCGGGTCTCCCCTCGACGCGACGAGGAGGCCTGGAGCACCCACACCTCTCGGCTGACCGCGACGGCGCCCGGCAGGAGGTCCTGCACCGCGCCACTCGATGGCTTCGGTGTGGAGCGGACCAGAGCACAGGAGCCTTCGGGACTCATCGAGAACCGTCCCGATTCGACCCGGCCGACGCGCACGGCCGGCCGAGCGGGGGAGGGCTTCACGGCATGTCCAGCTGACGCATCTGCAGCTCGTGCTCGTACAACTCCTGCCGAGCCTCGAGCGCCACCTGTGCGGCCATCTCCAGGCCGCCGAAGGTCTCCTCCACCTGCTGCAGCCGCCCCCACCAAGCCGTCACAGCGTCGAGGTCGGCCAGATCGGCCGTGGACAGGCCCAGCAGGCCGCGGATGGACGCGTCAGCCTCCTCCAGCACACCGGAGTCGTCGTCCGGCGACTCGGCCCGCGCCGCCCAGAACACCTCCGCCCACAGCGCGGCCACTGCGACGCCGTCGGCCGGCGGCACCCGCTGCTCGAACGCCAGCCGCCGGTCGGCGGCGACCACGGTCAGCCGCAGCGCCAAAAACTGGCGCGTCAGCCGCAGGAACTCGGGTACCGCGGCCCGGCACGCCTCCGGGGTGCCGGCGTCGAGGATCCGCTCGTACACCTCTCCGAGGCGCTGCGACGTCTCCTGGCTCCACTGCCACAGCTCGTAGCGCGTTGCCTCTCTCAGTGAGACGGCGTCCACCGGGTTGTCACCCGGACCGTCGTGGGAGAAGCCGCTCACGCCGCCGCAGGCTAGTGCCGCCTACCCCCGGGTTCGGCAAGCCGCGCCGCGTCCCCACAGGACACATGTCACCCGGAGTTCAGGCCCCTCCGTGGCCGCCGCGCGATCACCCCGGATCCGGTCGCCCGACGAGGGCTGGTCTGGATGCGGCCGTGGTGGGCGTCGGTTACGCCGAGAGCGAACGCTCCCCTCAGATGCTCAGCGGGACGTCGCGACACCGCCGTGAGCTGCCGTTTCGCTCCGGAGGGGCTCGCTGTGCCTGCGCCCTGGTGGAGCCGTTCTGTCAGTACCCGTTCGTAGATTCCGGGTCGACATCTTCCCCGTGTCGGCAAGGAGTACACCATGGCCGTTCCTGGCCTGAAGACCCGCAAGCCCACCGGTCGCGTGCCGTGGCCGTGCATCCTCCTGGAGGGCGAGGAGAAGGCCGGCAAGAGCTGGGCGCTGGCCCAGTTCAGCGCCAGCGACAAGATCGGCGCGCTGTACTGGATCGACCTCAACGAGGGCGCCGGCGACGAGTACGGCGCGATCCCCGGCGCGAAGTACGAGCTGGTCGAGCACGACGGCTCCTACGCCGCGGTGCTGGCCGCCGTCCAGGCGGTCAAGGCCGAGGCGCGTCGCGCCGCCGACGCCGGTGAGCCGCCGGTGGTTCTCGGCATCGACACCGGCTCGGCCGTCTGGGACGGCCTGAAGGACTGGGCCAGCGAGCGCGCCGCGAAGTCGGCCCGCAACCGCGAGCTGCTCAAGCGCGACCCCAACGCCGAGATCGTCATCAGCCAGAACCTGTGGAACGACGCCGGCGCCCGCTGGCGCAAGCTCCAGACCGAGCTGCTCACGTTCCCCGGCATCGTCGTGGTGACCGCCCGGGGCAAGGAGGTCACCGAGGTCGACGCCAACGGCCGCCCCATCGAGGGGCAGAAGACCTGGTCGGTGCAGACCCACCGCGAGTTCCCGTACGCGGCGACCGTGTGGATGCGGCTGCGCCGCGGGCGCCGGCCGCTGATCGTCGGCGCGCGCAGTGTGCACGTGGGCATCAAGCCCAACACCGACCCGGCCAAGGAGGTCACCGCGTCCGAGGCGACGGGCCGGCTGCTGGAGTGGCTGGTCTTCGACGCCCTGAAGTGCGACCCGGGCACCGCGCACGTCCGCGACCTGGTCCCCTTCCACGGCGGCGGGCTGCTCGACCACGAGCGGACCGAGGAGGCCCTGCCCGGCCGCTCGGGCACCCGGGCAGGCGGACGGCCAGAGCCCGACGTCGCCGACCTGGTCGCGCGGATCGGCGACGCCGGCGACGACGACGAGCTGCGCGAGGTCTGGGCCGAGGCCAACCGCAGCGCGCTGCTCCAGGTCGACGTGCCGACCCCCGGCGGCTCGTACACCGTCGCGGAGCTGATCCAGGCACGGCACGAGGAGTTCCTCGAGGCGTCGATGAGGGCCCACCCCGCCGGGCGCCGTCAGGCCCCGGCCGGTGCGCAGACGCCCGCTGCGGTGGTGGAGTCCGCCCGCGCCGCCGCCGCGGCCGCCCGCCCGGCCACCGGTGGGGAGGCCGCGCCGGCGAATCCGCTGCTGGAGGCCTCGCCGACCCCGGACGACCCGCGGGAGCGCCGGCTCAACGCCGCCCGCCGGGGCGTGCTCGCCAGCCTGGAGACCCTGGGCGTGACCGAGGAGCAGATCGGCGCCCGCTTCGGCCGGCCCGCCGAGCAGGTCGCCACCAAGCGGCTGACCGCACTCGTGCGCGAAGTGATCGCCACGCAGCGGTCCGCTGCCGACGACCGCACGGACGTCGCCTGAGCCACGCCGCTGGAGCGGGGCCGGCCTCCGGCCCAGCTCCCCCACCCTGACCCGAGGAAGACGCGATGACCGCCGTCCTGCCCGCCCACCCCAGCACCGCCGAGCGACGGGCCGCCCCGAGCCTGGCCGCCGCGGTCCGTGACCTCGACCGCCGCCGGGCCCGCTCCCGCCAGCGGATGATCGGCGCCTCCGAGCTCGGCGAGTGCCGGCGCCGGGCGGCCTACCGGATCGCCCGTCGCCGGCCGACCAACACCCGCACCGGACTGCAGGCCTTCATCGGCACCGAGCTGCACCGCGGGGTGCTGCGCGCGCTGCGGCGCCAGTACGGCGGGCTGACCGAGGTCGGCCTCAAGGGCGAGCAGGTCAAGGGCCGCTGCGACTGGTGGCACGCTCCGGTCGTCGAGGACCTCAAGACGACGTCCCGGTTCGGTTTCGAGCGGCTCCTCACCCGTGGGGTTCCGGTCCGGCACTGGTTCCAGGTCGCCGTCTACGCCTGGCTGCTGCGGACCGGGCAGACCGCCGACCGCCGGCTGCCGGCCGGTGCCGGGCATGACGTCGACGGCCTGCGCATCCGTTACCTGTCCCGCGACTCGGGCGAGGATGTCGTCTTCGAAGCCGAGCACGACCCGTCGCTGACCGCCGAGGCGATCCTGTGGCTGACCGACGTCTACGCCACCGTGGAGGACGACGGAGTCGATGCCGTTCCCCGCGACGGGTTCGGACCCGGCGTGGACGCCATGTGCGACTGGTGCCCGTTCCTCGACTTGTGCTGGGGCCCGCCCGTGGACCCGGAGACGGAGGGCGACATCTCACGCCAGTCCCGCCTGACGGTCACCGACGAGGACTTCGTCGACGCCGTCCACGACTACGACGCGTGGCGGGCCGCGGAGAACGAGGCCAAGCGCCACAAGGAGTACGCGCGGGAACGGCTGAGGGGCCGGTCCGGGCCGGCGGACGACCTGTACTGCGAGTGGTCCGGTGGCGGCGTGCGCACGCAGGTGGACAAGGACGCCGCGATCGAGCGGCTGGTCGAGCTCGGCGAGATCGTGCCCACCAGGAGGACCCGCAGCCCGCAGACGATCCGGGTGACGAAGAACGTGACGCCGCGCAGCTCCGGGGAGTGAGCTGATCCGCTTTCCTCACCGGGCTGCCTCCTTCTTGCGTTGCGGCCACGCATACAGCGCGGCAGCGAACATGAGGACGGCGGCACCCGCGGTGAGCGCGGAGCCCAGGCCACCGGTGAGCGCGCGCGAGGACTCCACCCCTGCCGCGGTGAGGGCACCGCTACGACCCGCGGCCGGCCCGACCAGCAGCGCGAGTCCGACGACACTGCCGAGCTGCTGAACCGAGCTCAGGACCGCGGCGCGCCGTGCCGCCGCGACGGCCCCGTCGGACTTCGAGTGCGCCGGCGACCGGCGACCGGCGACCGGCGACCGGCGCGTCTTCGTTCGGACAAATCGTTTGCTCGCACGGCTAGTACTGCAGTTGTAGATCACTATGGCGGATAAGGGCTGGTCAAGGTCGAGGGCGGCCACCGCGCAGCATCGATGGTGTGTGGACAACGAACGCCGCGGCGGTGGCCGCGTGCGACAGAGTAGGAGCCGCACGATGGTGCGGCTATGTCGATGACCTGCTGGAACGCATCGGTCGGCATGTCGTGCGCGCGGAGGCGCGGAGCCGGCTGGGGTCGATGGTGCTGGCCCTGCTGGGCCGGGAGGGGCCGAAGAACTGCTGGACGCTGGCCGAACAGGCCGGCGAGGACCGGCCGTGGGGCATGCAGCATCTGCTGAGCCGCGCGGTGTGGGACACCGACGCGGTCACCGGCGAGTTGCGCGCCTTCGTCGTTGATCACCTCGGTGCTGCCGGCGGGATCCTGGTGGTGGATGAGACCGGGGATCTGAAGAAGGGCCGGTGCACCGTCGGCGTGCAGCGGCAGTACACCGGCACCGCGGGCCGGATCGAGAATGCCCAGGTCGGGGTCTACCTCGGCTACGCCGGCCGGCGCGGGCACGCGATGGTCGACCGGGAGCTGTATCTACCCAGGTCCTGGGCCGACGACCCGGACCGCTGCGCGGCCGCCGGCGTGCCCGCCGACGTCGGGTTCGCCACCAAGCCGGCCCTGGCGACCGCGATGATCACCCGGGCGCTGGACGCCGGGGTGCCGGCCG
>DATAAV010000365.1:0-7666 GCA_036259935.1 Geodermatophilus sp.
GTCGATCTCGGCCACCCAGACCGGCGCGTCGAGCCCGGCCAGGGCGGCGGCCACCGGTGGGGCCAGCAGGTCGGGCCGGTCGCCGGCGGGGAGCCAGGTGAGCGAGCCGAGCTGCGGTGCGGTCGGGGAGGTCGGGCGGTCGGGCACGTCGACCATCCTGCAACGGGGGCCGGGACGTCCTGGGAACCGGCCCGGTCCGGCTGTGCCGGCCCGGCCGCGGCCCGCCAGGATGGGGGCCATGATCGGCCAGTTGCACTCCGTCGTCATCGACGCGCCCGACGCGCACGCGCTCGCGACCTTCTACGCCGGGCTCCTCGGGATGGAGGTCGCCAAGGGCGGCCCCGGCGACGACTGGGTGGTGATCACCGGCGCCGGCTACCAGCTGGCCTTCCAGCAGGCCCCGGACCTGCGCGCGCCGGACTGGCCGGACCCCGACCGCCCGCAGCAGTTCCACCTCGACATCCGGGTCGCCGACATCGACGAGGCCGAGCCGAAGGTGCTCGCCCTCGGCGCCCGGCGACTGCCGGGTGAGGGCGGGGACTTCCGCGTCTACGCCGACCCGGTCGGCCACCCCTTCTGCCTGGTGTGGGACGCATGAGCGAGCTCCCGTCGGTCGAGCTCCGCGCGGCCAGCCGGTTCGTCGCGGCGTCGGCGTTCGAGGTCGCCGAGATCAGCGGCACCCGCGTGACCGGTTCGGTCACGGTGGGCCCGGACCAGCACACCCCGTGGGGCGTGGTCCACGGCGGCCTCTACTGCACCGTCGTGGAGTCCGCGGCGAGCATCGGCGCCAGCGCCGCGGTCGCCGAGCGCGGCCAGTTCGCCGTCGGGGTCAACAACAACACCGACTTCCTCCGGCCGATGACCGCCGGCCGGCTCGACGTCGTCGCCGAACCCGTCCAGCAGGGCCGGACGCTGCAGCTGTGGCTGGTGACCCTGACCCGCAGCGACGACGGCAAGCCGGTGGCCCGCGGGCACGTGCGGCTGCAGAACGTGCCGCTGCCCGGCGACTGATCCCCGGTCAGGATCCTGGCAGGTACGCCGGGTCGAGCGTGACCGAGAACAGTGCCCGCGGGTCCTGCAGAGTCGCCGGCGGGCGCGCCGCCGACCGCGGCACCACCCGGTCCCACCGGACCGGTCGCCGGTGGGGCAGCAGCTCGCGCCCCTGGAAGCGGTAGTCCCCCACGATCTCGCCGAGCAGCAGCCCGGCGCCGTGCCCGACCGGCAGGGCGACCGGGTCCCCCGGCCGCATCTCGTCGAGGAACGCAGAGAGCTGGCGCAGGTCCTTGGCCGGTCGCCGGCCGGAGATCTCCCGGGCCAGGGCGCGCAGCTCCGCCGGGGTCAGGCCGGTCGCGTCGACGTCGATCCCCGACTGGGTGCCCAGGCCGACTATCCCGGCGGCCAGGCAGGCGCCCAGCTCGTTGTGCGAGCGCGGCCGCACCACCCAGACCCGGACGCCGTCCGGCGGCGGTGCCGGGGGGACGTCGTCCGGGTCGGGCCAGACGTAGGGCAGGTCCTCGGGCTCGGGCCCGAACAGCGGCGTGAAGCGCGGCCGGTAGAAGTCAGGCTCCTTGGCCAGCAGGTTCGACCGGTGGGAGCGGTGCACGGCCTCGTCCCCCACCCACGACGGGAGCAGGCCGGCCCGAGCCAGCTCCCCCTGGCCGGCGCCGACCGCCTCTGGGGCGAACTCCGCGATCAGCGTCTGGGTGCTGTCGGCGAAGCCCCGCTCCCGCCACACCCGGACCATCGCCAGCCCGTAGACGACCAGCGCCGGCGTGCGGCCCCGCCACATCCGGACGACCGGGTGCGACGTCCAGCCGTAGTCGGGCAGCTCCAGGGCCCGCAGCACCTGCAGGGTCTCCACCCGCTGCTTGCCCAGCCGCGGCGAGTCCAGCAGTCGGGCGCTCTGTTCGAAGTCGGCGACCGGCAGGAAGGTCTGCATCGGCTAGGCGGCCAGCCGGCGGGCCAGCTCGGGCAGGACCGTGCCGAGCGGGGCGTCGATGCGGACGTCGGCCTTGGCGTCGCCCCTGGTGGGCCCGAGGTTGACCACCGCGACCGGGATCCCGAGCTTCTCCGCCCGGAGGACGAACCGGTATCCGCTCATCACCGTCAGCGAGGACCCCAGCACCAGCAGGGCGCCGGCGTCCTCGAGCAGGCCGAAGCAGCGGTCGACGCGGTCGCGCGGCACCGTCTCACCGAAGAAGACGACGTCGGGCTTGAGCGGCCCGCTGCCGCAGGCGCGGCAGTCGACCATCACGAACCCGTCGAGAACCTCGTCGGGCAGTTCGGCGTCGCCGTCGGGGTTGACCTCGTCGGCGCGCGGCCCGAAGTCCGGATTGGCCGCGCGCAGCCGGACGTCGAGTTCGGCCCGGTCCGCGACGTCCCCGCAGTTCAGGCAGACCGTCCGATCCAGCCCGCCGTGCAGCTCCACGACCTTGCGGGCCCCGGCGGCCTGGTGCAGCCCGTCGACGTTCTGCGTGATGACACCGGTCAGGAGCCCCGCCTCCTGGAGCCCGGCGACCGCGCGGTGCCCGGTGTTCGGCCGGGCGGCCCGGATCTGCCGCCAGCCGACGAAGCTGCGCGCCCAGTACCGGTGCCGGCCCCGGGGGTCGCGCAGGAACGTCTGGTAGGTCATCGGCGTGTGCCGCCGCAGCGACCCGGAGGCGCCCCGGTAGTCGGGGATCCCGGAGTCGGTGGACAGGCCGGCGCCGGAGAGGACGAGGACGTCGCCGTCGCCCACCAGCTCCGCGAGCGCGTCGAGCTTCGGCGGGTGGAGGACGGCGGGCGCTGCGGTCACCCGGCCATCGTCCCCCGCGACGGCGACCCGTGCCGCGCGCTCAGCCGGCGGTCAGGTCCCGCTCGAGCCGTTCCAGCAGCGAGTCGTAGACCCGTCGCAGGCCCTTGGGGGCGAAGGTGCGCTCGAAGAAGCCGCCGATGCCGCCGGCGCCCTGCCACGTGGTCCGCACCCGGACCGTGCTGACGCCGGTGTCGGCGGGGTGCACCGTCCAGGTCGTGACCATCGAGGACAGGGTGTCGCGCTCCACCAGCGTGTCCGCGTCGGGTTCGCTCACCTCGACCAGCTGGTTGCGCACCCGCTTGGAGGTCGCCGCGAACCGCCAGGAGACCCGGGTGCCGGCTCCCTGGCCGCCGGCCTCGACCCGGTAGTCGCTGAACTGCTCCGGGAGGGTCCGGCGACGGGCGCCCTCGTAGTCGGCCAGCGCCGACCGCACCCGGTCCACCGGTGCCCGAACGATCCGCTCCGCCGTCGCGACCACCTGTCCCATGCCGTCCATCCTGCCCCGGCGGTCCCCACCGGCGGGTCGGCGGGGGGAGGTTCCGGCGGGGTGGTGCAGCTCACGGTCTGTTACCGCGGGCGCACGGGTAGCGGGACCGGGTGACCGCGCCCCTGTCCGTCGCCCGCACCGGGCGCGGCGACCCGCTCCTCCTCCTGCATGGCATGGGCAGCTCCCGCCGGGACTTCACCTCCGTCGTGCCGCAGCTGTCCGTCTCCTTCGACGTCCTCAACGTCGACCTGCCAGGATCCGGAAGCTCGGCGCACCTGCCGCGGCGGCCCACGGTCGCGGCGATCACCGATGCGGTCGAGCGGACCCTGGACGCCGAGCAGGTCGGGCGCGTGCACGTGCTGGGCAACTCCCTGGGCGCGCGGGTGGCCCTGGAGCTGGCCCGGCGGGGCCGGGCGCGCTCGGTGGTGGCGATCGCGCCGTCAGGGCTCAACGTGCTGCCCGAGCGGCTCTACCAGGGCGGCGGCATGGCCCTGGCCCGGGTCGCCCTGCGCGCCGCGGCGCCGCTGATCGAGCCGCTGACCCGCTCGGTCGTCGGCCGCGCCGCCCTCCTCGCGCCCCTCAAGGCCCGCCCGTGGAGCGCGTCGGCCGACGAGGGCGTCGGCGCCCGCGAGGGGTTCGCCGACTCCCGCGACTACTGGCGCACCCTCCTGTGGGGGCTGATGCTCGACGTCCCGCGGGGGCTGGACCGGATCGACTGCCCGGTGACGCTGGTCCAGGGGGTGATGGACTGGGTCGCCTCCGGCCAGACGGCGCGGTTCCTGCCGCTGATCCCCGGATCCCAGTTCCGCCCGCTGGTCCTGGCCGGCCACGCGCCGCAGTCGGACCGGCCCCGGACGATCGTGCGGCTCGTGGAGGAGACCGCCCGGCGAGCCGTCCCCGACCCGGTGGCCGCCGCCGCAGTGGATGGCGTGACGGCTACTCCTCTGCGTTCAGGTAGGCGCACCGGAACCGCGCGTTCGACATCGCTTCGGTGAACCGGACCTCCCAGGCGGGATGCTGGACCGGGAACGTCTCGAACACCCGCTCCTCGAGGACCGCGGGGTGGCCGTCCAGACCGGTGTAGGTGCGGCGCAGCAGGATCCGCGTCACGCCGTCCAGCTCGTCGTGGCCGGGCACCCACCGCGCCCCCGCGATGGCCGCCGCCAGTTCCGCCCGCGCGCGCGGGGGCAACCGGGTCGGTCCGGCCGGGGCATCGACCGGGCGCAGCGCCGTGCGGACGGCCCAGACGCCGAGCGCCAGCAGGCCGACCAGCAACACCACGACGGTGAGCTCGATCAGCGCGACCACCATGTCGAAACGCTAGTTCGCTCCGGCGGCCAGCGGCGGCGACAGCGCTGCGGCCCGCTAACCTCTTCTGCGGTACGCCCCACCTCGGCCGTGCGCCGACGAGCCCCCGTAGCTCAGGGGATAGAGCATCGGTTTCCTAAACCGTGTGTCGCAGGTTCGAATCCTGCCGGGGGCACTGGAGTACATGCAGGTCAGCGGCCCGTCGAGTGTCTCAGCCGAGGCGCCGGACGGGCGCCGATCCGCACTCAGTCCGCAACCAGTCCGCACGAGCCGCGTCCATCCGGTCCGCGACGGCGTCCAGCTCGTCGCCGAACAGGTGGCCGTACCGGTCCAGCGTCATGGCGGCCGAGGCGTGTCCGAGCATGGACTGCACGCCCTTGATCGAGGCGCCGGAGGCGATGGCGAGGGACGCGGCCGTGTGGCGCAGCTCGTGGGGCACCAGGCCCTCCAGACCGGCGGCAGTCGCTGCCCGGTCGAAGTGGCTCCGGCGGAAGTTCTGCACCCGCAGCGGCGTCCCGGCCTGTGACGGGAACACCAGGTCGTCCGGCCCCATGCCGGCGAGCCGGTCGGCGAGGTCATCGCGCAGGAACCGCGGCACGGGCACCCGCCGCCGAGCGTGGGACTTCGGTGGCCCGAAGACCATGCGGCCGTCCACGTCGGTCACCGACTCGGCCACCTCGATACGCCCCCGCAGACGGTCCACCCGCCGCACCCGCAGCGCCGCTGCCTCGCCCCACCGCAGTCCGGTGTAGCCGAGCACCAGCAGGAGCAGCCGGTGCGGCCCGCAGTGCTGGGCCAGGTCGGCCAGCTGCGCATGGGGCAAGTACCGCCGGTCGGTGGTCGGCAGGCGGGGCAGATCCACCCCGGCTGCCGGGTTGCGGGCCAGCCGGCCATCCCGCACGGCAGCGTCCAACATCGAGGTCAGGACGTGATACGCCTGTCGCGTCCGGCTCGCCGACAGGCCCTCCGCCCGCATGGCCGCGACCCACGCGACGACATCAGAGTGCGCCACCTTGACAGCGGTACCCGCTCCCCCGTCGGGAGGACCCGGGTGGACAGCAGCGAGCGATAGCTGGCCAGCGTCGTCGGCTTGAGGTGGGACCGGCCGGCCAACCACGTCTCGGCCCACTGGCCGACGGTCAGACGCGAGCGCTCCGGATGCACGTAGCTGCCGCGCACCAGTGCCACAGTCTGCTCGTCGAGCCACCGCTGCGCATCGACCTTGCGGTCGAAGGCCTTGGTGACCTCGCGGCCGGACGGGTCGCGGAAGTGCGGCCGGTACCGCTTGCCCTTTCCGTAGAGCGCGGTTCGCTCCAGCTTTCCGGTCTCGCGGTTCTTCCGGTGCCAGCGGTCCTGAATCGTGGCCATCGGTTTCCCAACCTCCTCCGGATCACGTTCTGCCTCTATGCGCCAGAGGACCCGACGCAGCTCTCGAAGGTCGAGGTCGGGCTCGACTCACTACTGCTCGCGGGGCTGGCGCGTCGGATCATGTGGCGTGCCGGCCCCCACCACCGTGTGTAGCGCCGATTGGCCGTGGGGCAAGCCATCGCGCCAGATCTGGGGAGCCGACCAGCCCGCGGCGAGCCGGACGAGCACGAGCTCGGCCGCGTGGCCGCGGTCGAGTGCGCCGACCGGAGTCGGCGCCAGGTCGACGGGGACGGCGGGGGTGCGGTAGCCGAGGTCAGCGAGCTCGGCCAGCCAGCGGGCGGCCAGGTCGGTGCCCGGTCGCGGGGTGACCTTGTCCGGGCGGCCGTCGGCCCACGCCGGCGCATCCGAGGCCCGCCGCAGCGCCGGGCCCGGGCGTTCGCCCGGATGCGCGGCGGCCCACTCGATCTCGTAGCGGTCCAGGTTCCGCGCGATCTGTGCCGCCCGGGCGCTGAACGGGCCCACATAGTCGGCAAGCTGCCGAATTTCTCCAGTCGCGTCCAGGGAATAGCCGTGGGCGGCGAGCGCGGCCCGGAACTGCGGATCGGTGGCCACCGCGGCGTGCCCGATCCCGTTGATCGCGCCGAGCGAATCCCGCACTCCGACGGTGTGCAGCCCGCGCCACTTCCCGTCCGCGAACACCCGGGCGTTGATCTGCAGGTGCAGATGGCGGTGCGGATCGCCGGCGCGGGAGGTGTAGTGCCGCACCGTCACCGCCTCCAGCACCTCGACCGGCACCTGCACCTGACCGCCGCGCGGCCCGACTCGGGTGGTCGCGTACAGCGACAGCCAGCCGACAATCTGCGCGGCGGCGCGATCCTGCGCGGCGTCGTACGCCGCGGCGATCTCCGGATGCAGCACGGCCGCCAGCGACCAGGACTTCGGGCCGTTGACCACCACCTCGACGAACCGCACCGCGCGGTCATCGGTGCGCAGCCGCCCCCGCGGCTCCCCCGTGGTCGGGTTCCGGCCGGCCACCCAGGCCTCGTAGCTCTCCCCCGTCAGCGACGCCCGCTCCACCACCCGGACGCCGCCGGCGGTGAAGCGGCGGGCGAGGCCGGTGCCCTCGGCCAGGTAGTAGTCATCCGCCCGTCCCCGGTCGGCCTCCACGTACTGCCGTGCCGCGGCGGGCGATCCGGCGTACACCTTCATTCCGCCATGCAATTACCAACGCCGCCCAACAATGACCAACACATCGCCCCCTGAAATGCCGATGGGTCCCGTGAAGCGGGGCCCGATCTACCCACATTGGTAGCATACGTGCCGTTCTTCAGTAAACACATGGAAGTCGACGGCAAGCGCTGGCGGCTAAGTGCGATTCAGTTGACCGTGGCCGAGTTCTTGGATAAGCCTGATATCCGTTTGCGACTATGGTGGCTCCGGCGTCGTTGCGCGCCTCGAACGGCGGGACCAGGCCTCCGCTCGATGGAGCTTCTCTGTCGCATGGATCCATGCGACAGGGGCGTCGCACGGCCCCAACCCGGGTGGACGTCGACCAGCGCGCTCGATGCAGCCGAGCACGGTGGGTGCGAGGGTGTCCCTGAAGTCCCGTTCGTCCCCTGCCAGGGAGAGCCGTTCCGGGCTGAAAATGCGGTGCGGCCGCCCGTTGACGTCGTAGTCGCCTGGTCGTTCGAGGCCGTTCTGAAGTCGGG
>DATAAV010000366.1:0-6984 GCA_036259935.1 Geodermatophilus sp.
CTTGTCGATCTCGGCGCGGTGCATGAGCACCTTGCGCTTGCGGCGCGGGGCGTGGTTGGTCCAGGTGCCCTGCGTGTACTCGGGGATGTGCACGTGCTGCAGCCACACCTCGCCGTCGTCGACGGTGGCGAACCCGTCGACGAGCGAGGCCCGGCCGGCCCGCAGACTCTTCACCTCGGTGCCGGTGAGCACCAGGCCGACCTCGTAGGTGTCGAGGATCGAGTAGTCGTGCCGCGCCTTCTTGTTCTGGGCGATCAGCTTGCGCCCGGTCTCTCGCGGCATGGTCCCAGGTTACCGGCGCCCTCCCCGCCGCGATCCGCCGATCCGGACCGCCGGCACCGGCCGCGAAGATCTTCCACCGCCCCCGGCACCCGGCCTAGCCTGCAATTTCACGAGCCCACCACGGACCACGGCTCCGGTTCGTCTTGAGAGATCGATGGCCGAGTCAGCAGGAATCGACGTCACCGGACCGGCGCGTGAGCGCTTCGACGAGGTGCTCACTCCGGAGGCCCTCGACTTCCTGGCCACCCTGCACCGGGAATTCGACGCCCGGCGGCGGGACCTCCTGGCCGCCCGCGGGCGCCGCTACGCCGACCTCGCCCACGGCGGCACGCTGGACTTCCTGCCCGACACCAAGGCGATCCGCGAGGACGACTCCTGGCGGGTCGCCGACCCCGCACCCGGGCTGCGCGACCGCCGGTGCGAGATCACCGGCCCCACCGACGCGAAGATGGCGATCAACGCGCTGAACTCCGGCGCGCGGGTGTGGCTGGCCGACCACGAGGACGCCAACACCCCGCTGTGGGAGAACATGGTCGGCGGGCAGCTGAACCTGCGCGACGCCGTCGCCGGGACGCTGGAGTTCACCTCCCCCGAGGGCAAGCACTACGCGCTGCGCGGGGAGCCGGCCACGATCGTGTTCCGCCCACGCGGATGGCACCTGCCCGAGAAGCACGTGATGGTCGACGGCGAGCGGATGTCGGGCAGCCTGTTCGACTTCGGGCTCTACTTCTTCCACTGCGCCCGCCCGCAGCTGGACCGCGGCTCGGGGCCCTACTTCTACCTCCCCAAGATGGAGAGCCACCTCGAGGCGAGGCTGTGGAACGACGTCTTCGTCCTCGCCCAGGACCGGCTGGGCCTCCCGCAGGGCACCATCCGGGCCACCGTCCTCATCGAGACCTACCCGGCCGCCTTCGAGATGGAGGAGATCCTCTACGAGCTGCGGAACCACTCCGCGGGGCTCAACGCCGGGCGCTGGGACTACATGTTCAGCGTCATCAAGTGCTTCCGGACGCGGGGCGAGAAGTTCGTCCTCCCCGACCGCAACTCGGTGACCATGACGGTGCCGTTCATGCGGGCCTACACCGAGCTGCTCGTGCGCACCTGCCACAAGCGCGGCGCCCACGCGATCGGCGGGATGGCCGCGTTCATCCCGAGCAAGGACGCGGTGGCCAACGAGCGCGCGTTCGCCAAGGTCCGCGAGGACAAGACCCGCGAGGCGCACGACGGGTTCGACGGCTCGTGGGTCGCCCATCCCGGCATGGTCGAGCTGTGCACCGAGGTCTTCACCTCCATCCTCGGCGACGCCCCCGACCAGCGCGGCAAGCTGCGCGCCGACGTCGAGGTGACCGCCGACCAGCTCCTCGACGTGGCCGCCACGCCGGGGCAGGTCACCGAGGCGGGCCTGCGCAGCAACGTCAGCGTCGGGCTCCAGTACCTGGAGTCGTGGCTGCGCGGCACCGGCGCGGTGGGGATCAACAACCTGATGGAGGACGCGGCGACCGCCGAGATCTCCCGCTCCCAGGTGTGGCAGTGGCTGCACAACTCCGTCCACCTGCCGGACGGCCAGGTGATCACCCGCGAGCTGGTCCAGCGGGTCGTGGACGAGGAGCTCGAGGCGATCCGCCGGGCACGGGGCGAGGACTCCTTCGCGCACGGCCGGTGGGACGACGCCCGGGCCCTGTTCACCGAGACGGCGATCTCCGACGACTTCGTCGACTTCCTGACCCTGCCGGCCTACGAGCGGATGCCGTGACCGGTGATGGACGCCAAGGCCAGGGACGTCGAGCTGCACGCCCGGCGCGGGGACGTCGAGGCGCTGGCCGGCAGGCTGCGCCGGGAGATCGGTCCGGCGAACGTCGTGACCGACCGCCAGGAGCTGCGCACCTACGAGTGCGACGGGCTGGCCGTCTACAAGGTGGTGCCGGCGCTGGTCACCCTGCCCGAGACGACCGGGCAGGTGCAGGCGGTCGTCCGGGCCTGCGTCGAGGCCGGCGTGCCCTACGTCGCGCGGGGAGCCGGCACGGGGCTGTCCGGCGGCGCGCTGCCGCACCCCGACGGGGTGCTGATCGTGACCGCGAAGCTGCGCCGGATCCTCGACCTCGACATCGACGACCAGCGGGCGGTGCTCGAGCCGGGCGTGGCCAACCTCGACGTCACCCGGGCCGCCGCGCCGCACGGCTACTACTACGCCCCCGACCCGTCGAGCCAGCAGGTGTGCTCCATCGGCGGCAACGTGGCCGAGAACTCCGGCGGGGCGCACTGCCTGAAGTACGGCTTCACCACCAACCACGTGACCGGGCTGCAGGTCGTCACCCCCGACGGCGACCTGGTCCGCCTCGGCGGCAAGGCGCTCGATCCGCCCGGCTACGACCTGCTGGGCGCGTTCGTCGGCTCGGAGGGCACCCTGGGCATCGCCACCGAGGTGACCGTGCGGCTGCTCCGGGCGCCGGAGGCGGTGCGCACCCTGCTGGCGGCCTTCCCCTCCACCGACGACGCCGGCACCGCGGTCTCGGCGATCATCGGCGCCGGCGTCATCCCCGCGGCGATCGAGATGATGGACGCGCTGGCCATCGAGGCCGCCGAGGCGGCGGTGCACTGCGACTACCCGGCCGGCGCCGGGGCGGTGCTGGTCGTGGAGCTCGACGGGCCGGCCGGCGAGGTGGAGGCCCAGTTCACGCAGGTCGAGGAGCACCTCGACGCTGACCGGGGTGGGTCCGCTGCTGGCGGCCGCCCGGGCGGCCGGCCGGCGGCACGGCGTCCCGCTGCCGGTCCGCGGCTCGGCGGTCGGGGTCCTGTCCGCGGCGCTGCCCGCGGACGTCGACCCGCCGGCGGCCCGCGCGGTCGTGGAGGAGCTGCGCGCCGCCGCGCGGGAGCACGACGGCGGCGTCGTCGTCCTGACCGCTCCCCCGCCGGTCCGCGAGGCGCTGGACGTGTGGGGCCCGGTCCCCGGGCTGGACCTGATGCGACGGCTCAAGGAGCAGCTGGACCCGGACCGCCGGCTGGCGCCCGGCCGCTTCGTCGGAGGGATCTGATGACCGCGCAGCCCGCGTTCGACGACCACCGCCCGCCGTCGCAGGACCTCGTGGACGACTGCGTCCACTGCGGCTTCTGCCTGCCGACGTGCCCGACCTACGCCCTGTGGCGCGAGGAGATGGACAGCCCGCGCGGCCGCATCTACCTCATGGCCGAGGGCCTCGGCGGCGAGCCGATGACCCCCTCGATGGTGCAGCACTTCGACGCCTGCCTGGGCTGCATGGCCTGCGTGACCGCCTGCCCCTCGGGAGTCCAGTACGACCGGCTGATCCCGGCCACCCGGGCCCAGGTGGAGCGGCGCTACCACCGGTCGCTGCGGGACCGGCTGCTGCGCGCGGTCATCATCGCGCTGTTCCCCCACCCCCGGCGGCTGCGGCTGCTGCGGGGACCGCTGCGGGCCTGGCAGCGCAGCGGGCTCTCCCCCCTGGTACGGCGACTCCTCACCCGGCTGCCGCGGCTGGCCGCGCTCGAGGCGCTGGCGCCCCCGCTGGGACCGCGGCCCCGGATCCCCGAACGGCTGCCGGCCGCGGGTCCCCGGCGGGCGGTCGTGGGAATGCTGCTCGGCTGCGTGCAGCGGGAGTTCTTCCCGCAGCTCAACGCGGCGACCGCGCGGGTGCTGCGGGCCGAGGGCTGCGACGTCGTCGTCCCCCGGGGGCAGGGCTGCTGCGGCGCGCTGAGCGTGCACAACGGGCGGGAGGCCGAGGCGCAGCGGTTCGCCCGGGCGGTGATCGACGCGTTCGAGGACGCCGGCGTCGAGTACGTCGTCGTCAACGCCGCCGGATGCGGCTCGGCGATGAAGGAGTACGGCGATCTGCTCGCCGACGACCCGCGGTACGCCGAGCGGGCGAAGGCGTTCGCGGCCCGGGTCCGGGATCTCTCCGAGGCCCTGGTCGACCTCGGCCCCGTCGCCGTCCGGCACCCCCTGCCCGTGGTGGCGGCCTACCACGACGCCTGCCACCTGGCCCACGCCCAGGGGATCCGCAGCCAGCCGCGGCAGCTGCTCCGCGGCATACCGGGCCTGGAGCTGCGCGAGATCGCCGACCCGGAGATCTGCTGCGGCTCCGCCGGGATCCGGAACGTGCTCAACCCGGAGCCGGCCGGGGAACTGGGCGCCCGCAAGGCCGCCGCGGTGGCGGCCACCGGGGCGGACGTCCTCGTCACCGCCAACCCCGGGTGCCTCATGCAGATCGCGTCGGCGATGCGGCGCGAGGGCCGGGAGATCGCCCTGGCCCACACCGCCGAGATCCTCGACGCCTCCATTCGTGGAGCCCCGAGCCGGTGGGCTCCTCGTCGTCAAGGAGATGACCGTGGCCGAGTCGCGCGCTGAGACAGCGGGTGGCGGGAACGTCGCCACCGAGATTCCCAGCAAGAACCTGGCACCGGTGTCGTACGCCGACCTGCCGGAGCCGCTACCCATGACGAAGGTGCTCGGGCCGAGCGTGCTCCTGCTGGCGGGCGCGATCGGCTCGGGCGAGTACGTGCTGTGGCCCTACATCACCTCGCAGGTGGGCTTGAGCCTGGTCTGGCTGGTCGTCGTCGGCGTCGGCACGCAGTACTTCCTCAACATGGAGATCGAGCGGTACACGCTCGCCACCGGGGAGACCGCCGTCACCGGATTCACCCGGCTGTGGAAGCCCTGGGGCGCCCTGTTCATCGTGATGACGATCGTGCCGTGGGCGTGGCCGGGCTGGGCCACGGGCGGGACGACGACGCTGAGCTTCGCGCTGGGGTTCTCCGAGGCGACGGTCCCCTACCTCACCATCGGCGTGCTGCTGCTGATCGGCGTCGTCCTCACGGTGTCACCGGTGGTGTACCGGACCGTCGAGAAGATCCAGTTCTTCCTCGTCGGGCTCATCGTGCTGTTCATGATCTACGCGCTCGTCGCGCTGATCGGCGCCGACGGCTACGCCGCGCTGGGCCGCGGGTTCGTGGAGGTCGACCGGATCCCCGACGGCGTCGCGACGATCGGCGCCGCCACCCTGCTGGGCGCGATCGCCTTCGCCGGTGCCGGCGGGTCGCTCAACCTCGTCCAGTCCAACTGGGTGCGCGACAAGGGCCTGGCGATGGGCGCCCGGCTGCCCAAGATCGTCTCCCCGATCACCGGCGAGGAGGTGGCCGCGCCCTCGATCGGCTACTTCTTCCGCCGGGACGAGACCAACCTGCGCCGGTGGCGTGGCTGGTGGCGGGTGGCCGACCGCGAGCAGTTCGTCACGTTCTTCGTCATCGGCGCGATCGCGCTGCTGACCTTCATGACGCTGACCTACGTGACCGTCGGGACCGGCACCACCGCCCAGAACTTCGACTTCATCCGGGTGCAGGGTGAGGCCCTCCAGGCGCGGCAGGGCGACTGGCTCGGCACGACGTTCTGGCTGATCGGCACCGTCGTCCTGTACTCGACCAACCTCGCGGTGCTGGACATGGTGGGCCGGGTGACGGCCGACGTCCTCAAGACCGGGCCGCTGGCCAACAGCACCACCTGGACCGAGAGCCGGCTCTACTTCGCCACCGTGTGGGCCGAGATCGTCTTCGGCTCGATCATCCTGCTGTCGGGGCTCACCCAGCCGCTCGTGCTGCTGATCATCGCCTCGTCGCTCAACGGCCTGGTGATGTTCGTGTACTCGTGCCTGCTGATCCAGCTGAACAAGCGGACGCTGCCCCGGGAGATCGGGCTGCGGGGCGGGCGGCTGGTGGCGCTGGGCTGGGCCGTGCTGTTCTACGGCTTCTTCTCCGCCGTCCTGCTCTGGGACCAGCTGTCGCAGGTGTTCGGCTGACGCTCCTCGGCCCGTGAAGCGCCGAGATCGGCGATCTCGGCGCCATCAGCAGCTGATGGTGACGAGATCGCCGATCTCGGCGGGAGGAGTTCGGGCGGGTTCAGAGCCGGACGTAGAGCCGCAGGGTGACGTAGGCGGCGATGCCGGCCAGCCCGACGCCGGCGGCGGCGATGATGGGGCTGATCGTGGCGATCGCGCTCCAGTCGACCGGCGGGATGATCCCGGCCTTGATCGGCCCGGCCAGGGTCTTGTCGACGAAGAGCACCTTGGTCAGCACCAGGCCGCCGACGGCGAGCAGCGCACCGATCAGCCCGGCCAGCGCGGCCTCGAGGATGAACGGCAGCTGGGTGTACCAGCGTGAGGCGCCGACCAGCCGCATGATGTTGGTCTCGTTGCGTCGGTTGAACGCCGCCAGCTGGATGGTGTTGGAGATCAGCAGCAACGCCGCCAGCGCCTGCACCACCGCGACGGCGATGGTCGCGTTGCGGGCCCCGTTGAGCAGGCTGAACAGCCGGTCGAGGAAGTCACCCTCGTCGCGGACCTGGTCGACGCCGTCCTGCCCGTTGGGGAACTCCGCGGCGATGACCTCGTAGCGCTCGGGGTTGACCAGCTCGACCCGGAAGCTCTCCGGCAGCGCGTCCGGCGGAGTGTTCTCCACCAGCTCCGGCTGCTGGCTGAACTGCTGCTTGAAGCGCTCGTAGGCCTCGTCCTTGGACTCGTAGATGAAGCTCTTGACCTCGTCGGAGGCCTCGAGCCGGCTCTCGATGTCGGCCCGCTGCTCGTCGGTGACGTCGTCGGCCAGGAAGATGGAGACCTGCACCTTGTCGTAGTAGATCTCCTTCATGTCGGAGATCATCCCGGCGATCAGCAGGCCGGTGCCCATGAGGCCGAGCGAGAT
>DATAAV010000367.1:0-11836 GCA_036259935.1 Geodermatophilus sp.
CTCGCGGTCGGTGTTGGGCACCTCGATGCCGACGGCGGACTTGCCCGGGATCGGCGCGAGGATCCGGATGTTGTCGTTGGCGACGGCGTAGGCGATGTTGCGGGTCAGCTGGGTGATCTTCTCGACCTTGACCGCCGGGCCCAGCTCGACCTCGTAGCGGGTGACCGTCGGGCCGCGGGTGAAGCCGGTGACGGCGGCGTCGACGTTGAACTGCTCCAGCACCCCGGTGATCGCCTCGATGGCGACGTCGTTGGCCTTCGACCGGGCCCGCGGCGGCGTGCCGGGGCGCAGCGTGGTCAGCGACGGCAGGACGTAGTCGCCCTCGACCGGCTGGATGGACAGCTGCTCCGGCTCGGTGATCGGCGGCAGCTCCTCCGGCGGAGTCGTGCGGTCGACCACCGGCGGGCGGCGCACCGGCAGCGGCTCGGGCGCCGGATCGTGCCGCACCGCCTCAGGCGCCTCGTCGAGGGCGGCATGATCGATCGCCGGCACGGGCCCGATCGGGCCGGTGTCGCGCAGGTCCTCCGACAGGGAGGCGCGCCGCTTGCGCCGGCCGGCCGGCGCCGGTGCGGGCTCCGGCTCCTCCTCCTCGGCCCACTCCTCGTCGTCGCCGTCCTCGACCGGCTCGCGGCCCAGCAGCCGGTCGGCGAGGCCGCGCAGCCGGTCGGGGATCTGGTGCACCGGGGTGGCGGTGAGGACCAGCAGCCCGAAGAACGCGACCAGGGCCAGCAGGACGACGGCGACGGCGCTGCCGACGCCGGCGACCAGCGGCGTGCCCGCCGCCCAGCCCAGCAGCCCGCCGGAACCGGGACGGCCCTGCTCCGGCACGGCCGGGTCACCGACGACGTGCGCGATCCCCAGCGCCGCGGCGACCAGGCACAGCCACCCGATCACCAGCCGGCCGCGGGCCTCGGGCCGGGGGCCGCGGCGCAGCAGCCGGAGGGCGGCGAAGAACAGCACCACCGGCAGCACCACGACGAGCGAGCCGACGACCCAGCGGACGCCGCCGGCCAGCGCGGCGCCGACCGGGCCGATGCCGTTGCTCCAGGCGGCGGCGCCCAGGACGACGGCCAGGCCCAGGACCGCCAGCCCGACGCCGTCGCGGCGGTGCTCGGGAGCCAGCGGCTCGGACTCCTCCGGGCGGGCCACCGAGCGGGCCAGCCCGCCGGCGCCGCGGGCCAGCAGCGACCAGGTGCCGCCGAGCACTCCCAGGACACCGGAGGAGCCGGATCCGCGGGCGGCGGGCTTGCGGCTCCCGGCGGAGGTGCGCTTGGCGGGCGGCCGCTTCCGGGACGCGGTCGCGCCGGAGCCGGAGCGGCCGCGCGTGGACGTCCGACCTGCCGGCCGGCGGGTCGTCGTCGAGCGCGCAGGCATGTGTCAGACCGTAATCGCGACCGGGGCGGTCGGAGGTCAGGCGAGCGGACGTGTCCGCCACCTACGGTCGGCCCATGCCTTCCGCGCCCGCCCTGCCCTACGGCAGCTGGCCCACTCCGATCACCTCGGAACTCGTCGTCCGTGCCGCCGCGCGGCTCGGGGAGGTGGTCGTCGACGGCACCGACGTCTGGTGGTCGGAGTCACGGCCGGGCGAGGGCGGACGGTCGGCACTGGTCCGCTCCCCCGCCGGCGGGGCGGCCACCGACGTCCTCCCTCCGCCGTGGAACGCCCGGACCCGGGTGCACGAGTACGGCGGCGGCGCGTGGACGGTCGCCGACGGCACGCTGTGGTTCACCGAATTCACCGACCAGCGGCTGTACCGGCTCGACCCCGGCAGCGACGCGCCGGTCGCCGTCACCGCGGAGCCGGAGGTGCCCTCCGGCGTCCGCCACGCCGACCTGCGGGTCACGCCCGACGGGGCGGCGGTGCTCGCCGTCCGGGAGACCCACACCGCCGGCGGGGCCGCCGCCGACGTCGTCAACGAGATCGTGCGGGTCGGCCGCGACGGCTCCACCGAGGTGCTGGTCAGCGGCCCCGACTTCGTCTCCGACCCGCGGCTGGCCCCGGACGGGCGGACCCTGGCCTGGCTGCAGTGGAACCACCCCGACATGCCCTGGGACGCCGCCCAGCTGGTAGTGCGCGACGTCGGCGGAGCCGAGACGGTGGTGGCCGGCGGTCCCGGCGAGTCGGTGGTGCAGCCGGTGTGGAACCGGGACGGCAGCCTGTGGTTCCTCTGCGACCGCACCGACGTCTGGGCGCTCTACCGGTGGCGGCCCGGCGCGACCGCGGAGCTGGTGCTCGACGTCGGCAGCGACATCGCCGGGCCGCAGTGGGTGTTCGGCGCCAGCCGCTACGCGCCGCTCGCCGACGGCCGCGTCGTGCTCGCCTTCGCCCGGGAGGGCGCCGACCGGCTCGCCGTCCTCGGGACCGACGGGACGCTGCACGAGCTGGACCTGCCGTACGCGGCCTACCGGTACGTGACCGCCGCCGACGGCGGGGTGGTGTGCGTCGCCGGCGGACCGGCGACCGAGCCGGTGGTGGTCCGCGTGCGGCTCGACGGGAACGATCCGGAGATCCTGCGCCCGGCCCGCGACCTGGGCCTGGACCCGGCCTGGTTCTCCCGCCCCGAGCACATCACCTTCCCCACCCCCGACCGCGGCACCGGCATCGACACCGCGCACGCCCTGGTCTACCCGCCGACCAATCCGCGGGTGACCGCGCCGGAGGGTGAGCTGCCGCCGCTGATGGTCGTGGTCCACGGCGGGCCGACCGCGGCGACGATGCAGGTGCTCAACCTGGAGGTGCAGTACTGGACCTCGCGGGGGTTCTGCGTCGCAGACGTGGACTACCGCGGCTCCAGTGGCTACGGCCGCCGGTACCGGGAGGCCCTGCGGGGGCACTGGGGGATCGTCGACCTCGACGACGTCGTCGCCTGCGCGCAGTTTCTGGCCGACGCCGGACGGGTCGACCCCGCCCGGATGGCGATCCGCGGCGGTTCGGCCGGCGGGTACACAACGCTGGCGGCGCTGTGCCTGCGGCCCGGCGTCTTCTCCGCGGGCGCCAGCCACTTCGGCGTCGCCGACCTGGGCGCGCTGGCCACCGACACGCACAAGTTCGAGTCCCGGTACCTCGACGGGCTGGTCGCCCCGTGGCCGGAGGGCGCCGACGTCTACGCCGAGCGCTCGCCGATCAACCACGTCGACGCCTTCGACACCCCGCTGGCGGTGTTCCAGGGCGCCGAGGACCGGATCGTGCCGCCGGAGCAGGCGGAGGCCATCGTGGCCGCGTTGCGCGCCAAGGGCGTGCCGCACGCCTACCTGCTGTTCCCGGGGGAGCAGCACGGGTTCCGGCGGGCCGAGAACATCCGCGCGGCGCTGGACGGGGAGCTGTCGTTCTACGCCCAGGTGTGGGGCTTCGCCCTGCCCGCCGAGGAGGGCATCGAGCCGATCGACGTGGTGCGGTAGAGGAAGGACCCCGCTGCCCCCCACGCCTCGCACGCTCGGCGCGGGCCCCTGCAGCAGGGCCGCCTCAGACCTCGAGGACGGTGGGGATGATCATCGGCCGGCGGCGATAGGCGTCCGACACCCACTTGCCGACGGTGCGGCGGATGATCTGCGACAGCCGGTGGGCGTCGAACTCGCCGTCGGCCAGCGCGCGCTTGAGGTTGTCCTCCACGAGGGTCAGCGCCTCGTCGAACGCCGCCGGGTCGTCGGAGAAGCCGCGGGTGGACAGGTGCACCGGCCGCACGATGGTGCCGGTCGAGGGCTCGATGACGACGGTGAGCGCCACGAAGCCCTCGTCGCCGAGGATCCGCCGCTCCTGCAGCGACTCCTCGCCGACGTCGCCGACGTTGAGCCCGTCGACGTAGACGTCGCCGACCGGCACCGACCCGGTGATCGACGCCTTGCCGTCGACCAGGTCCACGACGACCCCGTTCTCGGCGAGGATCACGCGGTCGGCCGGCATGCCGGTCTGCTCGGCCAGCGCGGCGTGCGCCCGCAGGTGCCGCCACTCGCCGTGGACCGGCATCAGGTACCGCGGCTTGGCCACGTTCAGCAGGGTCCGCAGCTCACCGGCGGGCGCGTGCCCGGAGACGTGCACCATCGCCGTCTCCTTGTGGATCACGGTGGCCCCCAGCCGGGCCAGCCCGTTGATGACCTTGTAGACGGCGGTCTCGTTGCCGGGCACCAGCGAGGAGGCGAGCACGATCGTGTCGCCGGCCTCGATCGTCACCTGGTGGTGCTCGCCGCGGGCCATTCGGCCCAGGGCCGACAGCGGCTCGCCCTGCGATCCGGTGCTGATCAGGACCACCTGCTCCGGCGGCATCGAGGTCGCCTCGTCCAGGGAGACCATCAGCCCGGGAGCCACCCGCAGCAGGCCGAGGTCGCGGGCCACCCCCATGTTGCGGACCATCGAGCGACCGACGAGAGCGACCTTGCGGCCGTGCTGCTCGGCGCAGTCGAGCACCTGCTGGATGCGGTGCACGTGGCTGGCGAAGCTGGAGACGATCAGCCGCTGGGTGGCGCGGGCGAAGACGTCGTCGAGCACCGGCCCGATCGACCGCTCGGAGGTGACGAAGCCGGGGATCTCGGCGTTGGTGGAGTCGGCGAGCAGCAGGTCGATGCCGGCCAGCCCGAGGCGGGCGAAGGCGCCCAGATCGGTGAGGACGCCGTCCAGGGGCAGCTGGTCCATCTTGAAGTCGCCGGTGTGGACCAGCAGCCCGGCCGGGGTGTGCACCGCGACGGCCAGCGCGTCGGGGATCGAGTGGTTGACCGAGATGAACTCGCAGTGGAACGGGCCGGCGATGTGGTCGTCGCCGGCGGCCACCTCGACCAGCCGGGGGTCGATGCGGTGCTCCCGCAGCTTGGCCTTGACCAGCGCGAGGGTGAACCGGGAGCCGACCAGCGGGATGTCCCCGCGCAGCCGCAGCAGGTAGGGGATCGCGCCGATGTGGTCCTCGTGCCCGTGGGTGAGGACGACGGCGGCGATGTCGTCCAGGCGGTGCTCGATGACGCCGAAGTCGGGAAGGATCAGGTCGACGCCGGGCTGCTCGGCCTCGGGGAAGAGCACCCCGCAGTCGATGACGAGCAGCGTGCCGTCGAACTCGAGCACGGCCATGTTGCGGCCGATCTCGCCCAGGCCGCCGAGGGCCATGACCCGCAGCCCGCCGGCGGGCAGAGGCGGCGGCATCTGCAGGCCGAGGTGCGGCTGGGTGGCCTGACCGGTCACGAGTCCTCCTCGCCCGTCGCCCGTCGGCCGCGGTCGCGGCGCTGCTCCACTCACAGGGGAACGCCCCCGTCGGCGAGGTCGCGGCGCAGCTGCGCGACCTGCTCGGGCGTGGCGTCGATCAGCGGCGGGCGCACCGGGCCGGCCGGCAGGCCCAGCTCGCGCAGCGCGGCCTTCACCAGGATCACGCCCTGCGTGCGGAAGACGCCGGTGTAGACCGGCAGCAGGCTCTCGTTGACCGCCCGCGCCTTGACCAGGTCGCCGGACTCCACGGCGGCGATGAGCTCGGCCAGCCGCGGGCCGACCAGGTGGCCGACCACGCTGACCACGCCCACGGCACCCAGGGCCAGCAGCGGCAGGTTGAGCATGTCCTCGCCGCTGTAGTAGGCCAGGTCGGTGCGCGCGAGGGTCCAGGCCACCGCGCCGAGGTCGCCCTTGGCGTCCTTGACCGCGACGATCCGCGGGTGCTCGGCGGCGCGGACCAGCGTCTCCACCTCGATGGGGACGACGGTCCGCGGCGGGATGTCGTAGAGCATCACCGGCAGGTCGGTGCTGTCGGCCACGGCGGTGAAGTGCCGCAGCAGCCCGGCCTGCGGAGGCTTGTTGTAGTACGGGGTCACCACCATCAGGCCGTGCGCACCGAGCCGCTCGGCGGCGCGGGCCTTCTCGATGGTGTGCGCGGTGTCGTTGGTCCCCACGCCGGCGACGACGGTGGCCCGGTCCCCCACGGCGTCGAGCACCGCCTCGAGCACCGCCCGCTGCTCGGCGTCGCTCAGCGTCGGCGACTCCCCCGTGGTCCCGGCGATCACCAGGCCGTCGTGGGCGCCGCGGTCGACCAGGTGGGCGGCCAGCTCCTGGGCGCCGGAGAGGTCGATCGAGCCGTCCTCGGCCAGCGGGGTGACCATCGCCGTCAGGACGCGCCCGAAAGGCCGGGCGGGGTCGGTGGTCATGGGGTGAATCTACCGACACCGCCCGGCGCGCCCTCGGTCAGCGGACCGTCGCCGCTCCGTCCGCCCGTTCGCCGGCGGGGCACGCGTCCGGCCGGCGGAGGTACTCCGACACCGCGTACCGCAGGCCGGCCGAGGGAGAGGTCGACCAGCCGGTGGCCGGCGCGCGGGCCACCTTCTGCCAGGTCGCGTCCAGGGCGGGAGCCCAGGTGTCCCCGGGCACCCGGACGTCGACGTCGGTCACCACCAGCCGGTCGGCGTGCGGCAGGAACGCGGAGTAGACCGCTCCGCCGCCGATGACCCAGCAGTCGGCGTGCCGGGCCAGCACCTCGTCCACCGAGGCGGCGGTCTGGGCGCCGTCGGGAGCGAAGGCCGGGTCCGAGGTGAGCACCACGTTGGTGCGTCCGGGCAGCGGGCGGAAGCGTGCGGGCAGCGACTCCCAGGTGCGCCGTCCCATCACGACGGTGGCACCCATGGTCATCGCGCGGAAGAGCGCGAGATCCTCGGGCAGGTGCCAGGGCAGTCCCCCGGACGCGCCGATGACCCCGCCCTCGGCCTGGGCCCAGATCATCGCGACGCCCACGCGCCCGCCCCTCCGTCGCCCGCCGGCTCGGTCAGACCGCCACCGCGGCCCGGATCGCCGGGTGGTGGCGGTAGTTCCGCAGCGTGAAGTGCTCGTAGGTGTAGTCGAACAGCGACGGTGCGGGCGCCAGGTCCAGGTGGGGGAACGGCAGGACCTCGCGGCCGAGCTGCTCGCGGACCTGGGCGACGTGGTTGCTGTAGATGTGGCAGTCACCGCCCACCCAGATGAAGTCCCCCGGGGCGAGTCCCACCTGGTCGGCGACCATACGGGTCAGCAGCGCGTAGCTGGCGATGTTGAACGGCACCCCGAGGAACATGTCGGCGCTGCGCTGGTAGAGCTGGCAGGACAGCCGCCCGCCGGCCACGTAGAACTGGAACAGCGCGTGGCAGGGCGCCAGCGCCATCTCCGGCAGCGCGCCCACGTTCCACGCCGAGACGACCATGCGACGGGAGTCCGGGTCCGACCGCAGCGTCTCCAGGACGGCGGAGATCTGGTCCACCTGCTCTCCGCCGGGGGTCGGCCAGGAGCGCCACTGCACCCCGTAGACCGGGCCCAGGTCGCCGTCCTCGGAGGCCCACTCGTCCCAGATGGTGACGCCGTGCTCCTGCAGCCAGCGGACGTTGCCGTCGCCGCGCAGGAACCACAGCAGCTCGTAGGCGATCGAGCGGAAGTGCACGGACTTCGTGGTCACCAGCGGGAAGCGCTCGGAGAGGTCGTAGCGCAGCCGCTCGCCGAAGAGGCTGAGGGTTCCGGTGCCGGTGCGGTCCTGCTTGGGCGTCCCCTGCTCCAGGATGCGGCGGAGCAGGTCCTCGTACTGCGTGTCGACCGGTTCCTGCCCTGCACCCACCACGATCACTCCGCCTGCGCCGCTCGATGTTCGGTTGCTCGCCCAGCCTAGGCGGGCCGGTCGCTCATTCTGGGAGGCGTGGCTGGAGCCGGTGCTGTCCGTGGTGCTGCGCCTGGCGGGCCGCTCACCGAGGAATGATGCCATCAGGTATTGATCTGACGCCATGGCAGCGTCATCGTGGTGCCACCATGACAGCACTGGATCTCGACAACTACGTCGACGCGCTGCGCCGCTCGCTGGAGGCGGTCGCGGCAGCCGGCACCGAGCAGACCCGCGAGACGGCGCACCTGCTCGCCGGCGCGGTGGAGCCCGCTGTGCGACTCGTGCTGATCGACGCCCTGTCGGCCATGGCGGCGGAGGTCACCGCCGCCTGGGACGGGGGAACGGTCGATGTGCGGGTGCGCGGCGGCCGCCCGGAGGTCGTCGTCTTCAACGCCCCTGTCCCCGGAGGCGACGAGCCGACGCCGTCCGACGACGGGCCCAGGGACGCCGAGGGTGCGGTCGCCAGGATCAGCCTGCGCATGCCCGAGGGGTTGAAAGCACGCGCCGATGCCGCCGCGGCGGCAACCGGCATGTCGCTCAACACGTGGCTGGTCCGAGCGGTGGCCGACGCTCTGGGCGGGCCCCGGCACGGGCCGCCGTCCGGTCGAGGGCCGCGGCGCTACACCGGCTTCGCCCGCAGCTGACCCCATACCGATCCACCGGAGGTCTGCATGTCCGTCCGGAAGCACGTCTTCCCCGCCGGGGTCGACGTCCCACCCGCCGTCGAGGTGCGCAACCCCGCCGGCTCCGTCACGGTCGAGGCCGTCGAGGGCCTGGCCGAGCTCCGGGTCGAGGTGGCGGCGCTGGACGACGTCGCCGAGCGACTGCTCGACCAGGTGGCGGTGGACCTCTTCGAGGGGCCGCCGACCCGCTTGCGGGTCACCGTTCCCGACCGGTGGATGCTCCGGACCCCGCGCTTCGCCGTCAGCATCGGCACCCCGCCGGGCACCGCGGTCCGCGTCACCGCCGGCTCGGCGGACACCAGGCTCCGCGGATCGCTGGGCCACGTCGCACTGACCTCGGCCAGCGGCCGGAGCGATGTCGAACTCTGTACCGAGCTGCAGCTGCGCACGGCGAGCGGGGACGCACGCATCGGCACGGTCAACGGGCGGGCGACCGTGGGCGCGGCGTCCGCGGACGTCCGGGTGCACGCCGTCGACGGCGCCCTGGAGGTGCGGACCGCCTCCGGTGACGTGTCAGTGGGCGAGGCAGCCGGCACCCTGTCCCTGCGTACCGCCAGCGGCGATGTCACGGTCGACCGGATGGCCGCCGGCCGGGTCCGGATGACGACGGTGTCCGGGGACGCCACGGTCTCCGTCACCCCGGGCCTGCGGGTCCGGCTGGATCTCTCCAGCGTGTCGGGCCGCCTGGAATCGGAGCTGATGGACCACGCCTCACCAGGCGGGGACGAATCGGCCGAGCTGTCGCTCGAGATCCGGTCCGTCTCCGGCGACGTGCGCATCCGCCGGGTAGCGCCGGCAGCGGCGCACTGAGGCTCAACCGACGCTCCCCGCGAGCTGCGCCGCGAGATCCCCCCGCTCGGCGACCTCGACGCCGTCGAGCTCCAGCCAGTCGGCCATGAGCCGCAGCTCGGCGGCGAGCTCGGCGGCGACCTCCGCCCGGTCGACGTCCTCCTCGGCGAAGGCCGCCTGCACGCGCAGCACCCCGGCCGGGCGGTCGGCCTTGAGATCGACGCGGGCCACGAGCCGGTCGCCGAGCAGGAAGGGCAGCACGTAGTAGCCGTGCTGCCTCCTGGCCGCCGGGGTGTAGATCTCCAGCCGGTAGCGGAACCCGAAGATGCGCTCCACGCGGGGCCGTTCCCAGACGAGGGAGTCGAACGGACTGAGCAGGGCGCGAGCGCGCACCCACCGGGGCCGGCGGGCCTCCGGATGCAGCCAGGCCGGCGCTGCCCAGCCGGCCACCTCGACCGGCAGCAGTTCGCCCGCGTCGGCCAGCTCGGCGATCGCCCGGCGCGCCGCGGCCGGCCGCAGCCGGAAGTAGTCGCGCAGGTCGCGCTCGGTGGCCACGCCGAGCGCTCGCGCGGCGGTGCGCACCAGCTCGCGGATCGCGTCGACCGGCTCGGGGGTGGGCGCCCGCAGCACCTCGGCGGGCAGCACCCGCTCGGTCAGGTCGTAGACCCGCTCGAACCCGGCCGTCCGGCCCCACGTGGTGATCACCCCGGTGAAGAACAGCCACTCGAGCGCCACCTTGCCCGCATGCCAGTTCCACATGGTCCCGGGCCGCTGCGGCCTGGGCTCCAGCAGGTCGCTGGCCTTGAGCGGGCCGTCCGCGCGGACCCGCTGAAGCACCTCGGCGACGTAGCCGGGGCGCTCCCTCTGCAGCCGCACCATGGAGCCCCAGGCGTGCTCCTCGGCGGCCGCCATCCGCCAGCGCAGGTACGGGTGCAGCCGGACCGGCAACAGCGACGCCTCGTGCGCCCAGTACTCGAACAGCTCGTGCCGCCGGCCGACGAAGTCATCGAGGACGGCGCGGGGGTAGGCGCCGAGCCGGCTGAACGCGGGCAGGTAGTGCGACCGGGACAGCACGTTGACCGAGTCGATCTGGACCACGGCGAGCCGGTCGGTCATCCGCCGCAGCCGGCGGCTGTCGACGGGCCCGGACGGCCGGGGTTCGGCGAAGCCCTGGGCGGCCAGCGCGATGCGCCGGGCCAGCGACGCCGGCAACCGGTCGACGGCGGGAACGCTCACGGCGTCCGATCCTGCCCGGTGGGTGCGACAGGGCCGGGCGAGGGCCGCCGGCCTGCGCCTACGCTCCGGACGTGGATCCGTCGCCTCCGTTCCCGCGCCGGCCGGGCACCGCCTCGGTGGGGGTGCGCCCGGCCCGGCCGGAGGACGCCGCGGCGGTGGCGGCGGTACAGGCGATCACCTGGCGGACGGCGTACCGGGCGGTGCTGCCGGAGGAGCTCCTCGACTCCTGGGACGAGGCGGCGGCCGCGGAGGCGTGGCGCACGGCGGTCACCTCTCCCCCGACGCCGGCGCACGGCGTGCTCGTCGCGGTCGAGCGCGACGTGGTCGTCGGGTTCGCCGCGTACGGGCCGGCGGAGGTCCCCGCAGAAGAGGGACCCCATCCCGCCGGCCCGACGACGGAGGTGGCCGCTCTTCTGGTGGAGCCCCGGTGGGGACGGCGAGGCCACGGCAGCCGGCTGCTCGCGGCGGTGGCCGACCTGGCCCGCGCGACCGGTGCCGCGCGCCTGCAGATCTGGCTGCCGGAACAGGACCGGGTGTCGGCGGTCTTCTTCGGGTCGGCCGGCTGGGCGCCGGACAGGTGGGTGCGCACCCTGGACACGGGGACCGCCCCGCTGCGCGAGATCCGCTGGCACACGCTGCTCGAGGAGCGAGGAGGAGCCGGATGAGCTTCGCGGGCTTCCCCGACGAGGGGCTCGTCTTCTACGAGGGCCTGGAGGCCGACAACAGCAAGACCTACTGGACCCGGCACAAGGACGTCTACGACACCACCGTGCGGGCCCCGATGCAGGCGCTGGTCGACGAGCTCGCGTCCGAGTTCGGCACCGCGAAGATCTTCCGGCCCTACCGCGACGTGCGCTTCAGCTCGGACAAGACGCCGTACAAGACCCACCAGGGCGCCGTCGTGCACCCGGAGGGCCGGGGAGCGGGTGCCTGGTACGTGCAGATCTCCGCCGAGGGGCTCATGGTCGCGGGCGGCTGCTGGCGGCTGGAGTCCGACCAGGTGGACAGGTACCGGCGGGCGGTGGCCGACGACGTCCAGGGCGAACGCCTGCGCCGCGAGCTCGACCGGCTGGCGGGCGAGGGATGGAGCATCGACGGCGAGCGGCTCACGCGGGTGCCTGCCGGCTACTCCGCCGACGGCCCGCGCCTGGACCTCCTGCGGCACAAGTCGTTGCACGCCGCCCAGCAGTGGGAGCCGGCGGACTGGCTGCACGACCGCCGCGCCCTGGACCGGGTCCGGTCGGCGTGGCGTGACCTGCAGGCGCTCAACGCCTGGTTCGCCGACAACGTGGGGGCGACGACCAAGGAGGTCCGTCGGCGCTGAGGCGGTCGGGCTCCTCCGCCGACGGCACGGCCGATCTCGCCCGCCACACCGAAGGCCCACCGAGGCAATACACGCCCTGGAAATCGTCGGCCCCGTCGGCTTCGAATTCGTCCCGTGACAGAGACGCCGAAGGGCCCCGGCAGCGTGTGCTGGGGCCCTTCGGAAGGGAGTGTCCGGCGGCGTCCTACTCTCCCACCCCGTCGCCGGGGCAGTACCATCGGCGCT
>DATAAV010000368.1:0-2982 GCA_036259935.1 Geodermatophilus sp.
GTCGATCTCACCTACATCGTGAGGGGGCGCGGGCGTTCAGCCGGGTTCGGCCGGCGCCACCAGGACCGGTCGCTCGGCCGGGGTCACGGTCACCGCGGTGCCCGGCGGCAGGTGCTGGCTGCCGGCGCTGGCGACGTCGACGGCAACCTCCACCCCGCCGGGCAGCGCGATCGCCAGGCGGGTCACCGCGCCGGAGAAGGTGCGCGTGACCACGCGGCCGGCACCGGACGGGTCGGCGGCGACGGTCAGCGCCTCCGGCCGTACCAGGGCCACCACAGGCCCCGCGGGGGGTGCCGCCCCGGCCACCGGCCGGCGGGTTCCCAGCAGCTCCACTCCCCCGGCGCCGAGAACGGCCGGCACCCGGTTCATCGTGCCGACGAACTCGGCGACGAACGCCGTCGCCGGGCGCTCGTAGAGCTCGTCGGGCGAGGCCACCTGCTCCAGCCGGCCGGCGCGCAGCACCCCCACCCGGTCGGCCACCGACAGCGCCTCGGCCTGGTCGTGGGTGACGAACACGGTGGTGATCCCCAGCTCCAGCTGGATCCGGCGGATCTCCTCCCGCAGCTGGACGCGGACCTGGGCGTCCAGTGCCGACAGGGGCTCGTCGAGCAGCAGCACCTGCGGGGCCACGGCCAGCGCCCGGGCCAGCGCCACCCGCTGCTGCTGCCCCCCGGAGAGCTGGTGCGGATAGCGGCCCCCGCGGTCGGCCAGGCCGACCAGCTCCAGCAGCTCGCCGGCGCGCCGGCTCTGCTCGGTCCGGCTCCGACGGCGCACCCGCAGGCCGAAGGCGACGTTCTCGGCGACGGTCAGGTTGGGGAACAGGCTGTAGGCCTGGAACACCATCCCCATGTCGCGCCGGCTGGCCGGCACGTCGGTGATGTCCCGGCCGCCCAGCAGCAGCCGGCCGGCGTCCGGGCGCTCGAAGCCGGCGATCGCCCGCAGCGCCGTGGTCTTCCCGCAGCCGGAGGGGCCGAGCAGGGCCAGCAGCTCCCCGCCGGCGACGTCGAGGTCCAGGCCGTCGAGGGCCAGCACCGAGCCGTAGCGGCGGGTGATCCCCTCCAGCCGGACGGCGATACCGGGGCGTTCGCGCAGGTCGGCCGGGGCCGCCGCGACGCGGGCCGAGGGGGCGGGGGCCGGGGTCATGCCGGCGGCGGTCATGCGGACTCCTTGTCCGTCCGCTGGCGGTCCAGCGCGGAGATGAGCAGCAGCAGCACCCAGGTGAGGCCCAGGGAGAGCACCGACACCGACACCGACAGCTGCGGCTGGGAACCGGAGATCTCCACGATCCAGGTCGGGAACGTCTGGAAGCCCAGGATCTGGGCGACCGTGTACTCGCCCAGGACCAGGGCCAGGGTCAGGAAGGCGGCGTTGAGCACCGAGGTCCGCAGCACCGGCAGGACGACCGAGACCAGCACCCGCGGCCAGGAGGCGCCGAGGTTGCGCGCCGCCTCGGTGAGCGTGCGCAGGTCGACCCCCCGCAGGCCGGCGTCCAGCGCCCGGTAGACGAACGGCAGCGCCAGGACGACGTAGACGAACACCAGGATCCACGGCAGCTCCGGCCGCTGGAGCGCGAAGAACGCCTCGGCCAGCGGCGTGCCGAAGAAGTAGTCCGGTGCCCAGGCCAGCACGCTGCGCACGCCCACGACCAGCGCGATCGGGGGCAGCACGAGCGGCATCAGGGTGAGCAGCTCCACCGCCGTCCGCAGCCGGGGCAGCCGCAGCTCCACCAGCACGACGGTGGGCACCATGAGCAGCAGCGACAGGCCGACGGTCAGCGCGCCCAGGGCCAGCGAGCGGCCGAAAGCCTCGGCGAAGCCGGGTGCGGTGGGGATCCCGGTGTAGAACTCCGCGGTCAGGCCGCCCTCGCCGCGGTCGCGGACGGTGAACAGCACCGAGGCCGCGATCGGCACGAGGAAGTACAGGCCGAGGAGGGCCAGCACGCCCCAACGCCACCAGCCGGCCCGTCGCCGGGCCGGGCGGACCGGGGCCGACGGCGCGACGCCGCCCGAGCCGGCCACGCCCGCGGTGGACAGGGCCGTCACGACAGCCACCGCTGGGTGCGCCGCTGCACCCAGGCGTAGAAGGCCATGACGAGGCCGATCAGCGCCACCATGCCCAGCGCCAGGGCCTTGCCGAGGTTCTCCGAACCGACGACGACGTTGCTCGACAGCGCGTCGGCGATCTGCAGGGTGACCAGCGGGATGCTGCTGCCCACCAGCGCCCGGGCGGTGGCGTAGGCGGCGAAGGCCGAGGCGAACAGCAGCATCGTGGCGCCGATGACCGGCGGGGCCAGGACGGGGCCGCCCACGTAGCGCCAGTACTGCCGGCCGCTGGCGCCCAGGTTGTCCGCGGCCTCCCGCCACTGCGGGCGCAGCGCCTCCAGCGCCGGGGTGATGGTCAGGACCATGAGCGGGACCAGGAAGTACAGGTAGACCAGCGTCAGGCCGGCCATCGAGTACAGCGAGAACCCGCCGAACCCGAGGGTGTCGGTCAGCACCGCGGTGACGATGCCGGCGTTGCCGATCGTCGCCAGGAACGCGAACGCCAGCGGGATGCCGCCGAAGTTGGCCAGCACCCCCGAGGCGGTGAGCACCAGCCGGCGCAGCAGCCGTCCGCGCCGGCCGTGGACGACGGCGACCGCCAGGGCCAGTCCGAGGACGGCGCCCAGCACCGCTGAGACCGCCGACAGCTGGAGGCTGCCCAGGTAGGCGCGCCGGTAGGGCCCCCCGGTGATCGCCGTGATGCTCGCGGTCGACCAGCTCTCCTCGAAGGTGACCGGGTCGGTGGCACGGAAGGCCTCCACCCCGAGAACGCCGATGGGCAGCAGGAGGAAGACGGCGACGTAGAGGAAGAACGGCAGCGCGCCGAGCGCGGCCGTCAGCCGGGCCCGCCCGCCGCGCCGCCGGGCGGGCAGCGGCCGGCGACCCGGGACGGCGGACGAGGACGCGCTGGCCGCCCTGCCCGAGGTCTCCGGGACGGCCG
>DATAAV010000369.1:0-6383 GCA_036259935.1 Geodermatophilus sp.
TTCCGCCGGCGTGACGCCGGCGGAACCCCTCCGTCAGGCGGCCGCGGGGAGGCTCAGCTCTTCCCGGGCCCGGACGGCGATGTCGGGGAAGTCGGTGATCAGCCCGTCGACGCCGAGCCCCAGCAGCATCCGGGCCTCGGCGGCGCCGTCGCCCAGCTGCGCGGGGTCGGCCCCGTGCCTCAGGTGCCGCGGCAGGAAGGTGTTCTCCGCGCGCAGCGTCCACGGGACGACGACCAGCCCGGCCCGGTGCGCCCGCGCGACGAGGTCGGTGACCCCGCGGAGGGCGTCGCCGGCGTCCCGGGACAGGATGCGGTGGCGGCAGGGCGCGATGCCCTGCGCGTAGGTGGAGACCTCCCGCAGCCCGGCGTTGGTCACCAGCCGGTCGTCCTCGGCGATGTCGTCGACCAGCTGGAGGATCTGCGGGCCGTCGGCGCCCAGATCGGCGCGCAGCTGCCGCAGCGCGGCGCCGTCGAACGACTGCAGCACGACCGGCCCCTCCGGCGAGACGGCGTCCAGCCGGCGCAGCTCGGCCGCGACCAGCTCGACCATCGGCTGCCCGTGCGCGGCCGACCAGCTCGGCTTCTTCAGCTCGGCGAGCACGCGGACCGGCCGCTCGGGGGTGGAGCGGCGACGGGCCAGGGCCACGACGTCCTCGAGGGTGAGGATGCCGAACCGCCCGTCGTAGGCGGTGTTGAGCGGCCGCAGCGCCGGCATGCGCTCGACGGCGCGCAGCGTGCGCAGCTCGGCGAGGGTGAAGTCCTCGGTGAACCAGCCGGTCCGCTCCTTGCCGCCGACGAGGCGGGTGGTGCGGCGGTGGGCGAACTCGGGCCGGTCGGCGACGTCGGTGGTCCGGGAGAGCTCGTTCTCGTGCCGGACGACGAGCGCGCCGTCCCGGCTGACGACGATGTCGGGCTCGATCAGGTCGGCGCCGAGGTCGATGGCCAGCTCGAAGGCGGCGATCGTGTGCTCGGGGCGGTAGGCCGATGCGCCGCGGTGGCCGACGACGAGGGGGCGGGCGGGGCGGGTCACCGGGAGCAACCCCGGCGACTCGGTCGCGTGCATGCCGCCTAGAACACCGGATCCGCGTGACGCCGTGGCGAACGCCGGGCTACTTCTTCCTCACAAATGGGAGGACGGGTGGCTGACCTGCACGCCACCATGCCCGCTGTGACGGATCTCTCAGCGCTCGGCTGGACGCCCGACCGGGCCGCCGGACTGCCGGACGGCTGCGCGCCCGGCCGGGTGGCCCGCGTCGACCGCGGACGGCTCACCGTGCTCACCGCCGACGGCGAGCGACGGGTCCACCCCGCCGCGGCACTGCACGACGACACCGGCCTGGCCGCGCCCGCGGTCGGGGACTGGGTGGCGCTGCGCGGCGACCTGGCGGTGGCGGTCCTGCCGCGCCGGACGGCGTTCACCCGGGTGACCGCGGGGCGTACCTCGGCGGCGCAGGTGGTGGCGGCCAACCTCGACACCGTTTTCGTGGTGGAGGCCCTCGGCGGCCCCGCCCGGCTGCGGCGGGTGGAGCGCTACCTGGCGGTGGCGTGGGGCAGCGGGGCGTGCCCGGTCGTCGTCCTCAGCAAGGCCGACCTGTGCGACGACGTGGCGGCCGCGGTCGCGCAGGTGGCTGAGGACGCCCTCGGCGTCGACGTCCTGGCCGTCAGCGCCCGCACCGGGGAGGGCTTGGATGCCGTCCGCGCCCTGCTCGCCCCCGGGCGCACCGCGGCGATGGTGGGACCCTCCGGCGTCGGCAAGTCCAGCCTGGTCAACGCCTTGGTCGGTGCCGCCGTGGTGGCCACGCGGGAGATCCGCGACGACGGCCGCGGCCGGCACACCACCACCGTCCGGGAGCTGCACCGGCTGCCCGGCGGCGGGCTGCTGATCGACACCCCCGGCATGCGCGAGCTCGGCCTCCATGCCGACGACGGCGGGGTGGACACCGCCTACGCCGACGTCGCCGAGCTCGCCGCCGGGTGCCGGTTCCGCGACTGCGCGCACCGCACCGAACCCGGCTGCGCGGTCGCCGCGGCGATCGACGACGGTCGCCTCGACCCCGCTCGCTACACCGCCTGGCGCAAGCTGCAGGCCGAGGTGCGGCGGCAGGAGCTGCGGTTCGACGCCCGTGCCCGAGCCGCCGAGCACGCCCGGGTCCGGGCGTTCGCCCGCGCGGTGCGCGCCCAGCCGAACCGGCCGCGTTGACCGTGGGTAGGGTCGCCGTCCGTGCGCGTGCTGGTGATCGGCTCCGGAGCCCGGGAGCACGCCCTGTGCGTCGCTCTTCGACACGACCCCGCGGTGACCGCGCTGGCCTGCGCGCCGGGCAACGCCGGCACGCGGGCGATCGCGGAGGCGGCGGCGGTCGACGTCACCGATCCGGTCGCGGTGGCGGCGCTGGCCACCGGCTGGGGCGCCGACCTGGTCGTGATCGGCCCGGAGGTCCCGCTGGTCGCCGGGGCGGCCGACGCCGTCCGCGAGGCCGGCATCGCCTGCTTCGGCCCGTCGGCGCAGGCCGCGCAGCTGGAAGGCAGCAAGTCCTTCGCCAAGCACGTCATGGCCGCCGCGGGGGTGCCGACCGCCCGCGCGTGGCCGGTCGGCGGCCCGGCCGAGCTGGAGACGGCCCTCGACGAGGCCGGCGCCCCGTACGTGGTCAAGGACGACGGCCTGGCCGCCGGCAAGGGCGTGGTGGTCACCTCCGACCGCGCCGCCGCCGTCGCCCACGGCCGCCGGGTCCTCGACGCCGGAGGCGCGGTGCTGGTCGAGGAGTACCTCGACGGGCCTGAGGTGTCGCTGTTCGCCGTCACCGACGGGACGACGGTGTTCCCGCTGCTGCCCGCGCAGGACTTCAAGCGGCGCGACGACGGCGACGCCGGCCCCAACACCGGCGGGATGGGCGCCTACGCGCCGCTGCCCTGGGCCCCGCCCGGGCTGGTCGACGAGGTGCTGGCCACCGTGCTGCAGCCGACGGTCGAGGAGATGGCCCGCCGCGGCGAGCCCTTCGCCGGCCTGCTCTACGCGGGCCTGGCGCTGACCTCCCGCGGGGTGCGGGTGGTGGAGTTCAACGCCCGCTTCGGCGACCCCGAGACGCAGGTGGTGCTGCCCCTGCTGGAGACGCCGCTGGCCGGGCTGCTGCACGCGGCGGCCACCGGCACGCTCGCCGAGCACCCGCCGCTGCGCTGGCGGCCGGGGGCAGCGGTGACCGTCGTCGTCGCCGCGCCGGGCTATCCGGAGGCACCGCGCACCGGAGATCCGGTCACCGGCGCCGAGGAAGAGGGGGTCCTGCACGCGGGCACCACCCTCGCCCCGGACGGAACGGTCCGCTCCTCCGGCGGCCGGGTGCTGGCGGTGACCGCGGTCGGCGACGACCTGGCCGGAGCCCGGCGGCTGGCCTACGAGCGGGTGGCCGGGGTCGGGCTGGACGGCGCGCACTGGCGCACCGACATCGCGCTGGCCGCGGTCGAAGGCCGGGTCGGCCTCCCGTCTACCGCGCGCTGACCGCCGGCCGGGCCCGTTCCGGGCGGGGCTCCGGCGGTCGCGGGCCGTCGTGGCGGCGGCTGAGGTAGGTGCCGGCGACGTTGGCGCAGGCGACGATCGGCACCGCGATCAGCGCGCCGAAGATGCCGGCCACCAGCAGGCCGGCCGCGATCGCCAGCACCACGGCCAGCGGGTGGACCCGCACCGCGCGGCCCAGCAGCAGCGGCTGCAGGACGTGCCCCTCCAGCTGCATGACCAGGACCACCACGGCGAGCGCGATCAACGCCTTGATGGGACCCACCGACACGAGCGCGACCAGGACCGCCACCGACCCCGCCAGGAACGAGCCGATGATCGGGATGAAGGCGCCCAGGAAGACCAGTGCGGACAGCGGGATGACCAGGGGCACGCCGAGGATGGCCAGGCCGGTGCCGATGCCGATGGCGTCCACCATGGCCACGGCCACCGTCGCCCGCACGTAGGAGATCAGCGTGCGCCAGGACCGCCGCGCGGCCTCGTCGAGGTAGGCCCGCGCGTCCCGCGGGAACAGGCCGACCAGCCAGAGCCAGATCGAGCGGCCGTCCTTGAGGAAGAAGAACAGCGTGAACAGCGCCAGGACGATGCCGGTGAAGACCTCGCCGACCGTGGCGGCCGTCGTCAGCGCGCCGGCGGTGAGGGTGTCCTGGTTGTCGACAAGAGTCTCCTGGGCGGTGGTGACCGCCTCGTCGATCTGCCGTTGGGAGACCGGGAAGCTGTCGACGACGAAGTCGCGGATCCGGGCGAGACCCCGGCTGACCTGGTCGGCGAGGTCGGAGAAGCCGGCGATGAACTGGTTGACGACCAGCGCGATGATCCCGGCGACCGTGCCGAGGCCGACCACGAGCATGGTGAACGCGGCCAGGGAGCGCGGCCAGCCCTGCCGCACCAGCGCGGCAGCACCGGGCTGCAGCAGCGCCGCCAGCAGCAGGGCGACGATCACCGGGACGACGACGACCGCCACGTACGCGGCGACGTAGAGCAGCAGGTACAGCCCGGCCAGGACGGCGATCAGCCGCCACGACCAGGCCGCGGCGGTGCGCAGCCCGTCGGGGACGCCGTCGTCGGCGCTGGTGCCGCGGGTCCCGCCGGTCAGCCGGCGGCCGCGCTCACCGGGCCGGTGCGGCCGCCCGCCCTGCGGAGGGCCGCTGACGCCGCCGGGGCCGAGCGGGCCGTCGAGGTCCGGCGCACCCGGCTCGGGGCTGCCCAGCGGCGGCCGGACCGCGCCGACGGGGGTGCTGTCGGCCACTCCGGGCATCGGGTCGTCGGCTGGTTCGCCGTCGTGGACCAGGATCGCCCGGTCGTCGTCGCGCGGCCACGCGTGCGGGTCGTGCTCGGCGGCGGCCCTGATCCGCTCGCGGGCCCGCTCAAGCAGGCGGCTGGCCCGTCGCCGCATCACGCACCTCCGGGCGGGCAGTAGGGGCCGTCCATGATCACGCTAGCCCTACGGGAGGATGTCTCCGTGGTGCGACGAGCTGACCAGGAGCGGGCGGTACCCCGATGATCGAGCGCTACACCCTCCCCGAGATGGGCCGGGTCTGGAGCGACCAGCACAAGTACGAGCT
This sequence comes from Geodermatophilus sp., assembly GCA_036259935.1. Classification (GTDB taxonomy): domain Bacteria; phylum Actinomycetota; class Actinomycetes; order Mycobacteriales; family Geodermatophilaceae; genus Geodermatophilus. The sequence continues at coordinate 5,070 of DATAAV010000369.1, forward strand.
GTGGTGCCGGGTCGAGACCCTCGTGCTCGAGGCGCACGCGGCCGCCGGGCGGGTGCCCGCCGACGTGGTGGACCCGGTGCGCAACGCGCCGCCGCCGACGCCCGAGCGGGTCGCCGAGATCGAGGAGACGACCCAGCACGACGTGATCGCCTTCCTCACCGCGTGGGCCGACAACACCACGCCCCGGTCGGCCGCCGCCTACGTGCACCACGGCATGACCTCCTCGGACCTGCTCGACACCGCGCTGGCCGTGCAGCTCACCGAGGCCACCGACCTGCTGCTGGCCCGCGCCGACCGGTTGGTGGCGGTGCTCCGCGACCACGGTCTGGCCCACCGGCACACGATCAAGGTCGGCCGCACGCACGGGGTGCACGCCGAGCCCGACGTGTGGGGCCACCGGGTCGCCGATCTCGCCTTCGCGATGGCCCGCTCCCGCGACCGGCTGCGGGCCGCCCGCGAGCGGGTCGGCGTCGTCGCCATCTCCGGCGCCGTCGGCACCTACTCGCTCATCGACCCGTCGGTGGAGGTCGCCGTCGCCGTGGCCCTGGGCCTGCGGCCGGCCGACGCCTCGACCCAGGTGGTCATGCGCGACTCGGTCAGCGAGTGGGTGGCGGCGCTGGCGGTCATCGCCACGGTGTGCGAGACGGTCGCCCTGGAGGTGCGCCACGGGCAGCGCACCGAGGTGCGGGAGCTCTCGGAGGCCTTCGGCTCCGGCCAGAAGGGCTCCAGCGCGATGCCGCACAAGAAGAACCCGATCCGCTCCGAGCGGATCGCGGGCCTGGCGCGGGTGGTGCGCGCGGCGGTCGTGCCGGTGATGGAGGGCATCCCGTTGTGGCACGAGCGCGACATCTCGCACTCCTCCACCGAGCGGGTGTTCCTGCCCGACGCGGCGATCACCACCGACTACCTGCTGCACCTCACCACCGGCCTGGTCGAGAACCTCGTGGTCGACGCCGACCGGATGCGGGCCAACCTGGAGTCCACCGGCGGGCTGATCTACACCTCCTCGGTACTGCTGGAGCTCGTCGAGGGCGGGCTCTCCCGCGAGGACGCCTACGCGCTGGTGCAGTCCGCGGCGATGGAGACCTGGAACACCGGGACCCCGTTCCGCGAGACGCTGCGCGCGCGGGCGTCGGCGGGCGACGTGAAGCTCGACGAGGCGCGGCTGGACGAGATCTGCCGGCCCGAGCGCTACGTGGCCCAGCTCGACCCGCTGTTCGAGCGGCTGGCCGCGCTGTCGTGAGCGGACAGGAGCGTGAGCATCGCAGCGAGCGCCGGAGCCGACAGCGAGTGAGCATCGCAGCGAGCGCCAGC
>DATAAV010000370.1:0-4222 GCA_036259935.1 Geodermatophilus sp.
CTCGACGACGACGGCCTGCGCCTCGCCGTCCCAGGCCAGGCCCATGGCCGCGACCCGGAACTCCTCGTCGACCGGCGGGGTCAGCGGCTCGAGGTCGTCGAGCTCGGCGTCGGGCGGGATGACCGTGCCGGCGCGGGAGGCGACCTCGTCGAGCAGGTCGCTCATCCGGTCGGCGAGCACCTGCACCTGGGTCTTCTCCAGGGCCACGCTCACCACGCGGCCGGAGGCGTCGGAGGCCTGCAGGTAGAAGGTGCGCTCCCCGGGCTGGCCGACCGTGCCTGCGACGAACCGGGTCGGGCGGTCGAAGAGGAAGACCTGTCGGGGCACGAATCCCAGATTACGCGGGGCGGCGTCCCGGTCGACCCGAGACGCACTGCTCAGACCCCGGGTCCGGCGCCGCCGCCCACGACGGCGTCGGAGGCGGCCTTGCGCCGGCGCCGGCGCTTGGGCGGCGGGATGAGCCCGGTGACGTCCCCGCCGGTGTCGTTCATCCGCACCACGAACGGCCGGGTGTCGGTGTAGGTGACCACCGAGATGGAGGCGGGGTCGACGACGATCCGCTGGAACTGGTCCAGGTGCAGGCCCAGCGCGTCGGCGAGCACGGCCTTGATGACGTCGCCGTGGCTGCACGCCAGCCACACCGCGTCGGGCCCGAGGGCGGCGTTCCACGCGCGGACGGCGGCCACCGCGCGGGCCTGCGTCTCGGCCAGCCCCTCCCCCTCCGGGCCGGGGAAGACCGCGGCCGAGGGGTGCTGCTGCACCACCTTCCACAGCGGCTCCTTGACCAGCTCCTTCAGCGGCCGGCCGGTCCAGTCGCCGTAGCGGCACTCGCCGAGGCGCTCGTCGGTCTGCACGGCCAGGTCCCGCGCGGCGACGACGGCGTCGGCGGTCTGCCGGCAGCGCTCCAGCGGGCTGGTGACCACCGCGGCCAGCGGCACCGGGGCCAGCCGCTCGCCGACCGCCTTCACCTGCAGCTGGCCGGTCTCGTCGAGCTGCACGCCCGGGGTCCAGCCGGCGAGCACGCCGCCGACGTTGGCCGTCGTCCGGCCGTGCCTCAGGAGCAGAACCGTGGTCACGACCGCGGAGCCTAGGCGGCCCCGTGCAGGAGCCCGCCGCGAACTCGCGAGCGGTGGGGGGCACGGGGGTCCTTTACTGCGGCGCGAGCACGCCCGCGCCGACCAGGGCGAGGATCAGCAGCCCCAGGACGACCCGGTAGACGACGAACGGGGTGAAGCTGCCGCGGTCGAGGTAGCGCAGCAGCCAGGCGATCACGGTCAGGCCGACGCCGAAGGCGAGCACCGTGGCGAGGATCGTGGGGCCCCAGGAGACGCCTTCGCCGGCGACGTCGCCGGTGAGCGCCTCGTAGGCCTGGAAGAAGCCGGAGCCGAGCACCGCCGGGATGGCCAGCAGGAACGAGTAGCGCGCCGCGGCGGCCCGCGAGTAGCCGAGGAACAGCCCGGCGGTGATCGTCCCGCCGGAGCGGGACACCCCGGGGACCAGCGCCAGCGCCTGGGCGAAGCCGAAGCCGATGCCGTGCCGGACGGTGAGCTGGTCGAGCTGGCGCTTCTTGGTGCCCACCCGGTCGGCCCAGTAGAGGATCAGCGAGAACGCCACCAGGGCGATCGCGACGATCCGCAGGTCGCGGAAGGTCGTCTCGATGTCCTCCTGGAACAGCAGGCCGAGGACGACGATCGGCAGGCTGCCGACGATGATCAGCCAGCCCATGCGGGCGTCGGGGTCGTGCGGCCGCGACCGGTTCCCCAGGGAGAGCACCCAGGCGCGGATGATCCGCCAGATGTCCCTGCGGAAGTAGAGGAGCACCGCGGCCTCGGTGCCGATCTGGGTGATCGCGGTGAACGCCGCTCCCGGGTCGCCCCAGCCGAAGGCCTCCCCCACAACCCGCAGGTGGGCGCTGGAGGAGATGGGGAGGAACTCGGTGAGCCCCTGGACCAGGCCCAGGACCACCGCTTCGATCCAGCCCATCGCCCGGTCAGCCCCTTCCGCCGGCGGTCAGGCGGGCACGGGCGGCGGGGGAAGCGAGGAGCACGGGAGCACAGCCTAGGCGCGGTCGCGCCCGGCTCCGCCGCGCCGCTCCGGGTCCGGCGGTCCCCGGCCGGGGCCCGCCGGCGCCGGTAGGTTGGCCGGTCGTGGAACAACGGGCGCTGGGGCGCAGTGGCCTGATCGTCTCGCGGCTCGCGCTGGGCACCATGACCTGGGGCCGGGACACCGACGAGGACGAGGCCGCCATGCAGTTGACGGCCTTCGTCGACGCCGGCGGCACCCTGGTCGACACCGCCGACGTCTACTGCGACGGGGAGAGCGAGCGGACGCTGGGCCGGCTGCTGGCCGACGTCGTCCCCCGCTCCGACGTGCTGGTGGCCACCAAGGCCGTGGGCCGCACCGGCCCGGGCCCGATGGGCCGCGGCGCCTCCCGGGGGCACCTGCTCGACGCCCTGGACGCCTCCCTGGAGCGCCTGGGCCTGGACTACGTCGACCTGTGGCAGCTGCACGCCTGGGACGACCTGACCCCGATCGAGGAGACCCTCGCCGCCTGCGACACCGCCGTCGCCTCCGGCCGGGTGCGCTACGTCGGGGTGAGCAACTTCACCGGCTGGCAGACCGCGCAGGCGGCCACCTGGCAGCGGGCCTGGCCGGGCCGGGTGCCGCTGGTGAGCACCCAGGTGGAGTACTCGCTGCTGCAGCGCGGGGTGGAGCGGGAGGTGGTGCCGGCCGCCGAGGCGCTCGGGCTGGGCGTGCTGGCCTGGTCCCCGCTGGGCCGCGGGCTGCTCACCGGCAAGTACCGGCACAGCACGCCGTCGGAGTCCCGCGGCGCCTCCCCGCAGTGGGCGGGCTTCATCGACGGGCTGCGCTCCTCGACGGCCGACCGGATCGTCGAGGCGGTGATCACCGCCGCCGAGGGGCTGGGCACCAGCCCGCTCGCCGTCGCCCTCGCCTGGGTCCGCGACCGGCCCGGGGTGACCGCCCCGATCGTCGGCGCCCGCACCGCCCATCAGCTGCAGGCCTCCCTCGACGCCGACGGCGTGCGGCTGCCCGCGGCCATCCGCACCGCGTTGGAGGACGTCTCGGCGCCGCCGTTCTCCTATCCCGAGCGCCGATGACCGAGGCCTCCTCCCTGCGGGTCGCCACCGATCCGGTCTTCGCCGCCTTCTGCGCCGCGGGCCTGTGGCCAGGCCTGGGCAAGCGGACGGCGGCCGAGCTTCCCGCCGCCGGGATCACCTCCCCCGACGACGTCACCGCCGACCGGCTGCTGAAGCTGCCCCGGGTGGGCCGGCAGCGCGCCGAGCGGCTGTTCTCCAGCTTCCTGGCCGCCCAGCCCACCTACGAGGTGGTCGCGCTGCTGGTCGGCGCCGGGCTGGACGCCAAGCTGGCCGCCTCGGCCGCCGACGCGCTCGGCGCCGACGCCGCCCGCCGGCTGCGCGACGACCCGTGGGCCCTGCTCGGGCTGCCCGGGGTCGGGCTTCCCGACGCCGACCGGCTGGCGATCGCCGTGCTGCGCGGCGCCGACCGGCAGGACCCCCGCCGCGGCCGGGCGGTGGTGGCCCTGACCCTGCGGACGGCGACCCGCGACGGGCACACCGTGCTGCCGGTCGACCTGGTGGTGGCCGCGCTGCACGCCGCGGGGATCGCCGACCCGGCGGCGGCGATCCTCGCCGCGGTCGAGTCCGGGGAGGTGCTCGAGCACGAGCCGCCCGAGCCGGAGTTCGACGAGGACGCCGACCTCGACGAGCTGCCCGAGCCGGACCCCGCGCTGCGGATGCTGTCGCTGGCCCGGTTCGGGATGGCCGAGGAGGCGGTGGCCGAGAACGTGGCCCGGCTGGCGGCCACCAGCGAGCGGATCGCCGACCCGGCCGCCGTCCGGTCGGTGGCCAAGGGGCTGGACAAGGCGCAGCAGGCCGCCGTCGCCCAGGTGCTCTCCGCCGGCGTCTCGCTGCTGACCGGCGGGCCGGGCACCGGCAAGAGCCGCACCGTGGCCGCGATCGTGCAGCTGCTGCGGGCCAAGGGCAGCGAGGTGGCGCTGGCCGCTCCCACCGGGCGCGCCGCCAAGCGGCTCGAGGAGCTCACCGACCACCCGGCGGTCACCGTGCACCGGCTGCTGGGCGCCCAGGGCACCTCCGGCGGGTTCGCCCGCAACGAGGAGTGGCCGCTGGACGCCGACGTCGTCGTGGTCGACGAGGCCTCGATGCTCGACGTCGAGCTCACC
>DATAAV010000371.1:0-3068 GCA_036259935.1 Geodermatophilus sp.
GGCGCTCCGGGGCGCCGCATCGCCGACGGTCGCGGAGATACGTGGACGTCCAAGTAGTTTCCGCTTAGGATATGTGGACGTCCAAGTAAATCGGCGCCAAGCCCCGAGGTCGCGGGAAGCCGGTGCCCGACCGTCAGGAGCGGAATGCCCCTCAGCGCCCCGTCCCCGCTGCACGTCCCCGCACACCCGGTCCGGTTCGTGACCGCGGCCAGCCTGTTCGACGGCCACGATGCGGCGATCAACGTGATGCGCCGGCTGCTGCAGTCGCAGGGCGCCGAGGTGGTGCACCTGGGGCACGACCGCAGCGTGGACACCGTCGTGCGGGCGGCGGTGGAGGAGGACGTGCAGGGGGTGGCGATCTCCTCCTACCAGGGCGGGCACGTCGAGTACTTCAGCTACCTGGTGGAGCGGCTGGCCGCGGCCGGCGCCGGCCACGTCCAGGTGTTCGGCGGCGGCGGGGGCGTGATCGTCCCGGAGGAGATCGCGCTGCTGCGCGAGCGGGGCGTCAGCATCTCCTCGCCGGAGGACGGCCAGCGACTCGGGCTGCCCGGCATGATCAACCAGCTGATCCGGGCCTGCGACGTCGACCTCGCCGCCGGCGATCCGGATCTCGCCGGACTCCTGGCCGGTGACCCGGCGGCGCTGGCGCGGGCGATCACCATCCTGGAAGCCGGACGCTCACCGGAGCTCGCGGAGCAGGTCCGCAGCGTGGCGGCCGGCCGCTCGGTGCCGGTGCTGGGGATCACCGGCACGGGCGGCTCGGGGAAGTCCTCGCTGACCGACGAGCTGCTGCGCCGCCTGCGGCTGGACCAGGAGGACAAGCTGCGGGTCGCCGTGCTGGCGATCGATCCCACCCGCCGGCGCGGCGGTGGGGCGTTGCTCGGCGACCGGATCCGGATGAACGCCCTCGAGACCGGCGACCGCAGCCGCACATTCTTCCGCTCGCTGGCCACCCGCACCGCGGGCGCGCAGGTGCCCGAGCACCTCGACGACGTCCTGGCCGCGGTCAAGGCCGCCGGGTTCGACCTGGTGGTCGTGGAGACCCCGGGCATCGGCCAGGGCGACGCCGGGATCGTGCCGTTCTCCGACGTGTCGCTGTACGTGATGACGCCGGAGTTCGGCGCCGCGTCGCAGCTGGAGAAGATCGACATGCTCGACTTCGCCGACGTCGTCGCGGTGAACAAGTTCGAGCGGCGCGGTGCCGAGGACGCCCGCCGCGACGTCGCCCGGCAGCTGGTGCGCAACCGGGAGGCCTTCGGCGTCCCGTGGGAGCAGATGCCGGTGTTCGGCACCAGCGCCGCCCGGTTCAACGACGACGGCGTCACCGCCCTCTACCAGCACCTGCTCGAGCTGCTGACCGCGAAGGGGCTGCCCGCGGGCGGCGGCGTCCTCCCGCGGGTGGACGTCCGCGCCTCCACCGGGCTGGCCGGCGTCGTCCCGTCGTCCCGGACCCGCTACCTGGCCGAGATCGCCGAGGTGGTCCGCGGCTACCACGCCGCCACCGAGGCGCAGGCCGACGTCGTCCGGCGCCGCCAGCACCTGCGCACCGCCGCCGACCTGCTCGGCGACGACCCGGCCGCCGCGCGGCTGGCGGAGCTGCGCGAGCAGGCCGACCGCGAACTGCTGCCCGAGGTGCGCGAGCTGCTGGAGTCCTGGCCGGCCAGGGTCGAGGACTATTCCGGGGACGAGTACGTCTACCGGGTGCGGGACAAGGAGATCCGCACCCCGCTGACCCGCCGGACCCTGTCCGGCTCGAAGGTGCGCCGGGTCGCGTTGCCGCGCACCCGCGACGAGGCCGAGCTGCTGCAGTTCCTGCGCAAGGAGAACCTGCCCGGGTACTTCCCGTTCACCGCCGGGGTGTTCCCGTTCAAGCGGGAGGGGGAGGCCCCGGCGCGGATGTTCGCCGGCGAGGGCGACGCGTTCCGCACGAACCGGCGCTTCACGCTCCTGAGCCAGGGCGGCGAGGCCACCCGGCTGTCGACGGCGTTCGACTCGGTCACCCTCTACGGCCGCGACCCCGACCCGCGGCCGGACATCTACGGCAAGGTCGGCACCTCCGGGGTCTCGATCGCCACGCTCGACGACATGAAGGTGCTCTACAGCGGCTTCGACCTCTGCGCGCCGACCACCTCGGTGTCCATGACGATCAACGGGCCGGCGCCGGCGATCCTGGCGATGTTCCTCAACACCGCGATCGACCAGCGTCTCGACGCCTTCCGCGCCGACGAGGGCCGCGAGCCGGACGCGGCCGAGGCCGAGGAGATCCGCGCCTGGGTGCTGGCCAACGTCCGCGGCACCGTGCAGGCCGACATCCTCAAGGAGGACCAGGGCCAGAACACCTGCATCTTCTCCACCGAGTTCGCGCTGCGGGCCATGGCCGACATCCAGCAGTGGTTCATCGACCACCGGGTGCGCAACTTCTACTCGGTGTCCATCTCCGGCTACCACATCGCCGAGGCCGGGGCGAACCCGATCAGCCAGCTGGCCTTCACCCTGGCCAACGGCTTCACCTACGTCGAGTCCTACCTCGCCCGCGGCATGGACATCGACGACTTCGCGCCCAACCTGAGCTTCTTCTTCTCCAACGGCATGGACGCCGAGTACTCGGTGATCGGCCGGGTGGCCCGCCGCATCTGGGCGGTCGCCATGCGCGAGAAGTACGGGGCGGGGGAGCGGTCGCAGAAGCTGAAGTACCACGTGCAGACCTCCGGGCGGTCGCTGCACGCCCAGGAGATGGACTTCAACGACATCCGCACCACGCTGCAGGCGCTGTGCGCGATCTACGACAACGCCAACAGCCTGCACACCAACGCCTACGACGAGGCGGTCACCACCCCCAGCGAGTCCTCGGTCCGCCGGGCGCTGGCCATCCAGATGATCATCGACAAGGAGTGGGGGCTGGCCGGCAACGAGAACCCCCTGCAGGGCTCCTACATCATCGAGGAGCTGACCGACCTGGTGGAGGAGGCGGTGCTCGCCGAGTTCGACCGGATCTCCGAGCGCGGCGGGGTGCTCGGCGCGATGGAGACCGGCTACCAGCGCGGCAGGATCCAGGACGAGTCGATGCT
>DATAAV010000372.1:0-4189 GCA_036259935.1 Geodermatophilus sp.
CCGCCGACATCGTGGAGATCTGCCGCGAGCTCGGGCTCGACGACGTAGTGTTCGTCGGGCACTCGGTGAGCGCGATGATGGGCGTCCTGGCCGCGGCCTGCGCCCCGGAGCTGTTCGGCGCGCTCGTGATGGTCGGGCCCAACCCGCGCTACGTGGACGACGGCGACTACACCGGGGGCTTCTCGCGGGAGGACATCGCCGCACTCCTGGAGTCGCTGGACAGCAACCACCTGGGCTGGTCGGCGGCGATGGCGCCGGTGATCATGGGCAACCCCGACCGGCCGGAGCTGACCGCCGAGCTCACCAACAGCTTCTGCCGCACCGATCCGGACATCGCCCGCCAGTTCGCCCGCGTCACCTTCCTCTCCGACAACCGCGCCGACCTGCCCGGCGTCCGCGTGCCCACCCTCGTCCTGCAGTGCAGCGCCGACGCGATCGCCCCCGAGGTGGTCGGCCGGTACGTGCACGAGCAGGTCCCGGGCAGCGTCTTCACCCGGCTGGCCGCCACCGGGCACTGCCCGCACCTGTCGGCGCCGGAGGAGACGACGGCGGCGATCCGGGCCTTCCTCGGGTAGCGCGGATCATGGACGAGCCGCGGCGGCCGGACCCCCGGGAGGGTCCTGCCGGGCTGCGCCGGCTGCTCGAGGACGACCCGGCGGACCTGTACGAGAACGCCCCGTGCGGCTACTTCTCCGCGCTCCCCGACGGGCAGGTGGTCAAGGCCAACCGCACCTTCTGCGAGTGGACGGGGCGGCCGATCGGTGAGCTGACGGGCGTGCGCTTCCAGGAGCTGCTGAGCATCGGCAGCCGGGTGTTCTACGAGACCCACCTGGCGCCGCTGCTGCGGATGCAGGGGATGGTGCGCGAGGTCGCGCTCGACGTCGTCCGCGCCGACGGGTCGGTGCTGCCGTGCCTGCTCAACGCGGTCGAGGTGCGCGACGAGGTGGGCGCGCCGCTGCTGGTCCGGGCGACGGTGTTCGAGGCGACGTCCCGGCGGCGGTACGAGCGGGCGCTGCTGGCCGCGCAGCGGGCCGCGGCCGAGTCCGAGCGCCGGGCGCACACGCTGCAGCAGGTGGTGTCGGAGGTCTCGGTGGCCGCCTCGGCGCGCGACGTGGCCGAGGTGATCGTGCGCCGCAGCCGGGAGGCGGTCGGGGCCAGCGGCGCCGCGCTGTGGCTGGCCGCCGAGCGGCGGGCCGGCCTGCGGCCCGAGCCGTCGGTGCCGCCGCTGGAGCTGGTCGCCGTCGACGGCATCGCCCCCGAGCTGCTGGAGGCGATGGAGGCCGCCGCGCTGGGCGGCGCGGAGCTGGTGCGCGACGGCGGGGTGAACACGGTGCCGCTGGGGGCGGGGCTGCGGTCGGTGTGGCCGGGGCTGGCCGCCACGATGGAGGAGCACGGGCAGGAGGCACTGGTCGTCGTCCCGGTGGACGCCGACTCCCGGCACCTGGGCGCACTGGTGCTGCTGCTCGGGGTGACGGGGGACAGCGGGCTGATCGACCTGACCGCGCCCGGGGAGCGGGGACAGCTGGTCCAGGCCGACGCCGACCTGCTGGCCACCGTCGGCCGCCAGGCGGGGCAGGCGATCGAGCGGGTGCGGTTGTTCGAGGAGACCACGCGGCAGGCGGAGCGCTCGGCCTTCCTGCTCGACGCGGCCCGGCTCATGGCCTCCGCCGGGGACGTGCCCGAGACCGCGGAGCGGCTGGCCGAGCTGGCGGTGCCGCGGCTGGCCGACGTCTGCGTCATCGACCTCGCCGGTGAGCACGGGCTGGTCCGCGCGGCCGCCCGGCACGGCGACCCGGCCCGGCAGCACCTCGCCGCCGGCCTCGCCGAACGCCACCTGCCGCACTCCGGGTCGCCGCACCCGGCCGTGCAGGCCCTGGACCTGGGCCGGACGGTGTGGATCCGGGAGGTGACCGACCGGTGGCTCGCGCAGATCACCCTCGACGAGGAGCACCTGGGCGTGGCGCGCGCCCTCGAGCTGGTCAACCTCGTCTGCGTCCCGCTGCTCGCCGAGGGGCGCGCGCTCGGCGTCCTCAGCCTGGGCAGCGACCGGCGGCGCGGGCCGTTCACGCCGGCCGACGTGGAGGTCGCCGAGCAGTTGGCGCTGCAGGTGTCGCAGGTGGTGGACAAGGCGCAGCGCCTGGAGCTGGAGACCCGCACGTCCCACACGCTGCAGGGCAACCTGCTGCCGCCCGCACCGCCGCCGGTGCCGGGACTGGCGGCCGCCGTCCGCTACCTGCCGGCCAGCCGCGGCGCGGACGTGGGCGGCGACTTCTACGACGTCGTCCCCCTGCCCGACGGGCAGGTGGCGCTCGCCGTGGGGGACGTCGTCGGGCACGACATCACCGCGGCAGCCGTCATGGGTCAGCTGCGCAGCGTCTACCGGGCGCTGCTGGCGGACCGGCCGCCGCCGAGCGCGGTCATCGACCGGCTGCAGGCGAGCTGGTCGCTGATGGGCCTGCAGCGGATGGCCACCGCGCTGTTCGGGGTGCTCGACCCCGGCACCGGGCGGTTGCGGGTGGCGTCGGCGGGGCACCTGTCGCCGCTGCTGGTGGGCTGCGGGACGGCGGAGTTCCTCGAGGTGCGGCCCAGCCGGATGCTCGGTGCGCCGCCGGCGCCGGGCCCCGCGGTGGAGTGGGCCGGGGTGCTCGAGCCGGGGGCGACGCTGCTGCTCTACACCGACGGGCTGGTGGAGCGCCGGGACGCCGACATCGACCGCGGCCTCGCCGCGTTGATGGAGGCCGCGCGGAGCGCGGGCACCACCGACCCCGACGAGCTGTGCGACCGGGTCCTCGCCGAGCTCGCCGGCGGGGTGCGCGCCGACGACGTGGCGCTGCTGGCGATCGGCCGACGCCCCTAGCGCCTGCCCCCTCCGCGGTCCACCATCAGGGACAGGCACGTGCGGCGCGGGAGGCGGCCATGGAGCGTCGACCCAACCCGGTGACCGAGTCGATCGACGGGGCCACCGGCGACATCACGATGTCCGGCGACGCGATGCGCTGGTCGCCGGAGCTGGCCGACGGACAGGGGCGCGTGGTCGGGGCGCCCGGCGCCCTCCCGGGGGTGGACGTCGCCGCCGGCTTCGGCGCGCTGCTCGGGCTGGACGGCCCGGGCGTGCGGCGGCTGGTGTCCGGCGCGGTGACCTCGCTGGCGACCGTCGCCGGGGACGTCGTCGCCGAGCTGCGCCAGCTCACCCGCGCGCCGGAGGAGGACGAGGGCCGGGAGGACGACGGCGCCCCGCCCGGCACCCCGCCGACGTCGCCCCCCGGCTGACCGGGGTCCGCGGACGCCGCCGCGCTCGCCACGCCGCCGCCCTGTACAACCAGGGGGGCACAGCCACACCGACGTGGGGAGTCGCACCGCATGAGCAGTCCGCTGACCCTGGCGCCCGCGCCGCCGTCCGAGGCCGCCGAGGAGGTACGCACCCAGGTGCGGGCGTTCCTGGCCGAGGAGCTGGCCGCGGGCACCTTCACCACGCACGTCGACACGTGGCTGTCCGGTGTCGACCCGGCGTTCTCCCGCAAGCTGGGCGAGCGCGGCTGGCTGGGGATGACCTGGCCCAAGCAGTACGGGGGCCACGAGCGCTCGGCGATGGAGCGCTACGCGGTGACCGAGGAGCTGCTGGCCGCCGGCGCCCCCGTGGCGGCGCACTGGATCGCCGACCGGCAGTCCGGCCCGAACCTGCTGCGCTACGGCACCGAGGCGCAGCGGCAGGCGATCCTGCCGCGCATCGCCGCGGGGGAGTGCTACTTCGTCATCGGCATGAGCGAGCCGGACTCCGGCTCCGACCTCGCCTCGATCCGCACCCGCGCGGCGCGCAACGCCGACGGCGACTGGGTGGTCAACGGTGCCAAGGTCTGGACGTCGAACGCGCACCACTCGCACTACGGGATCGTGCTGGTGCGCACCGGCCCGCCCGGGGAGGGCCCGCGCGGCAAGCACCAGGGCCTGACCCAGCTGCTGGTCGACCTGTCGCTGCCGGGGATCGGCATCAACCCGATCCGCATCCTCGACGGCGGCCACCACTTCAACGAGGTCGTGTTCGACGACGTCGTCGTCCCCGGCGACATGCTGCTCGGGGAGGAGGGTGCCGGCTGGCACCAGGTGACCGCGGAGCTGGCCTTCGAGCGGTCCGGGCCCGAGCGGTTCCTCTCGACCTACCCGTTGCTCGCGGAGTTCGGCCGGCGCGCCT
>DATAAV010000373.1:0-16429 GCA_036259935.1 Geodermatophilus sp.
GGCGCGGTCCTGCCCGGACCGCGCCCCCGCCGCGCGTCGTACCCGGACCACCCGGCCGGGGGGCTACTCCCCCAGGATGGCCCGGCGCAGCTCGTCGGCGTCCGCCCGCACCTGCTCGAGCACCGGCGGCAGCGCCTCCTCCCGCAGCTGCCCGCAGGTCAGCCGCTCCACCGCGACCGGCCGGTGGCCGCGGATGGTCAGCCGCGCGGTGACCTCCAGGGCGGCCCGCAGCAGCGCGCCGTCGACCGACCCGAGGTCGTCGACGGCGGCCAGCGCGGCCACCATCCGGGGCGGGAAGCCCCACTGCTCCAGCGCCACCGCCGTCAGCCGGAGCGCGGAGATGCCGTAGCGGCGGATCTCGGCGTCGCGGCGGCCGGCGCAGGTGGGGTGGGCGACCAGGATCCCGGCGTACCCGTCGGCGTCGTCGTGGTGCAGCAGGGCGACGCCGACCTGGGCCAGCAGCCCCAGGCACAGCGCGTCCTGCGGCCGCTCGCCGAAGCGGCCGGCGAGGGCGGCTGCCGCCAGCGCCAGGCCGGTGCTGACCTCCCAGAAGTCCTCGGGCAGCCGGGCCGGGTCCTCCAGGCCGGCCAGCGCCACGGTCGCCATGGTCCGCACGGTCGGGAAGCCGACGACGGTGACGGCCAGGTGCAGCGAGGTCACCCGCCCCCGCAGCCCGAAGTAGGCGGAGTTGGCCAGCTTCATCACCCGGCCCGCCAGCGCGACGTCGGAGGCGAGGACCTGCGCGAGTGCCCGCGCGCTCGTGCCGTCGGAGCTGGTCATCGAGATGACCTGGGCGGCGACCGGGCGCCGCGCGGCCATCGTGTCGATGCCGGCGAGCACCCGCTCGAGGTCGAAGGAGGGCGCGGCGGCCAGCGGCGGGGGCCCGGCCGGGCACGGGCTGGGCAGGGACACGGCGGTCATCCGGCCGGCTCCGCCTGCGCGGCGAACCAGGCGGCGGCCCCGTCCCCGGTCATGGGCGGGGCCAGCCCGAAGCCCTGCAGGTAGGTGGCGCCCATCCGGGCCAGCTCCTCGGCCTGCTCGACGGTCTCCACGCCCTCGGCGACCGTGCGCAGCCCGAGGTTGCCGGCCAGCGCGATCACCGCCGAGGCGATCTCGGTGTGCCCGTGCGCCAGCTCGGCGACGAAGGACCGGTCCACCTTCAGGCAGTCCACGGGCAGGCGGCGCAGGGAGGCCAGCGAGGAGTAGCCGGTCCCGAAGTCGTCGATGGCCAGCTGGACGCCGAGCTCGCGCAGCCGGGCGAGCACCTCCCGCGCCGAGGCGGGGTCCTTCATGAGTGCCGACTCGGTGATCTCCACCGACAGCCGGGCGGGCTGCAGGCCGTGCCGCCCCAGCGCGGCGGTCACCTGGGCGGGAAGGTTGGCGTCGAGTTGGAGCGCGGAGACGTTGACGTTGGCGCGCAGCGGCGCGGCCGGCCCGAGCCGGCGGTCCCACTCGGCCAGCTGGCGGCAGGTCTCGTCGAGCACGAGTGCCCCCAGGCCGCCGATGAGGCCGCTCTCCTCGGCCAGGGCGACGAAGGTGGCGGGCTCGATCGGGCCCCGTGCGGGGTGCTCCCACCGGGCCAGAGACTCCACGGCCGCGGCGGTGCCCTCCTCGGCGCCGAAGATCGGCTGGAAGAGCAGGGTGATCTCGCGCCGGTCGATGGCGTCACGGAGATCCGCGACCAGCCGCAGCTTGTCCCGGGCCTCGGCGCGGGCCTGCTGGTCGAGCACGCTGATCCGGCCCTTGCCGCCGGCCTTGGCCTGGTACATCGCGATGTCGCAGTCGCGGATCAGCTCGTCGGCGGCCGCGTGCTCACCCGTCTGCACGGTGACGCCGACGCTGGCCTGCGGCCGGACGTCCACCCCGCCGAGCCGGACGGGGACGGCGAGCGCGGCCCCGATCCGCTGGGCCAGCGTCACGGCGTCGTCCTCGGCGAGGTCCTCACAGACGACGACGAACTCGTCGCCGCCGAAGCGGGCGACCAGGTCCCCGGGTCGGACGGTGGCCAGCAGCCGGGCGGCCACCTCCACCAGCAGCTCGTCCCCGGCGGCGTGGCCGAGGGAGTCGTTGACCACCTTGAAGTTGTCCAGGTCGAGGAACAGGCAGGCCAGCCCGCGGTCGCCGGGCCGGAAGCGGGCCGCGACGTGCTCGGCCAGCCGGGTCCGGTTGGGCAGGCCGGTCAGCGGGTCGTGGCTCGCCTGGTGGGCCAGCTCGGCCTCGAACGCCAGCCGCTCGGTGACGTCCTCGACCGTCGCCACGAAGCCGGCACCCACCCCCGGGGTGAACAGGTGCGCGAGGCGGAGGACCGTCGTGCGCACCGAGCCGTCCGCGCGGACCAGGCGGGCCCGGACCTCCCCGTCCCCGCCGCCGAGCACGGGGACGACCTGCGCGACGACCGCCTCGAGGTCCTCGGGGTGGACCGTCGCCATCCAGCCGGTGCCGAGCAGCTGCTCGGAGGGCATCCCGACCATGGTGCAGAAGGCGTCGTTGACGTGGGCGAGCCGCATCCCCTGCTCGGAGAGCAGCGTGGGGACCGGGGACCGCTCGGCCAGGGTGGCGAAGCGCCGCTCGTGGGCGTCGGCGGTGGCGCGCAGCACGCGCTCCTGCTCGTTGGCCGCCGCGACGATCCGCAGCGTCCACATCCGTCCCGACGGCGACGGGGTGCACACGACCACCGAGTCGACCAGCGCGCCGCTGGCGGTGCGCACCGGCAGGTTCATGCGGGCCGTCCGCTCCCGCCGCAGCAGCAGCTTCTGCTCCCCGCCGCGCAGCGTGGGCAGCAGGTGGGCCACCGGCAGGGACCGCAGGTCCTCGAGGCCGTGGCCGAGCAGCTGCACGGCCCCCTCGTTGGCCCAGGTGACCCGGGCCGCGCCGTCGACCAGTTCCGCCACGAGCAGCGCCAGCGAGTCGCTGACCGTGGCCCCGTAGAAGACCGACGAGACGATCTCCGGCGACACGGACGCCGACGACGGCTCGGTCCTGGGGGCGGCCACGGCCCTCCCTTTCTGGCAGCGGTGCCGGGTCCGGGAGAGGTGCCGGCCCCGGACATGTCTACGGCGGCGGGGGCCGCGCCTGCAGCCCGCGGCGGGGGACCTCACCCTCCGGGGTGGGAGGCGACGCCCGGGCGGGTGCCCGCCGCCGGGGACGGTGCGAGCGGGTCCGTCCGCGGGCCGTGTCCTCGTGAGATCGAGCACGTGATCACCCCGCCGCACCACGACCGCGGGGAATCAGTCACCATGCACGGCGAACCGCCCGCTGCACCGGGAACCACCCCCGCGGACCTCGGCCGCACCGGCCGACCGCACCGACCTTTCCGGAACGGAGTACGCGTGCTCATCGGAGTGCCCAGGGAGTCCCGCCCCGGGGAGACGCGGGTGGCGGCGACGCCGGCCACCGTGCGCCAGCTGATCGGCCTGGGCTACGAGGTGCTGGTCGAGACCGGCGCCGGCGCGGCCGCCAGCTTCCCCGACGACGCCTACGCCGAGGCCGGGGCGCGGATCGGCTCGACCGACGAGGCCTGGAAGGCCGACGTCGTGCTGCACGTGGCCAAGCCGACCGCCGACGAGGTCGCCCGGCTGCGGAAGGGCGCGATCCTGGTCAGCTCACTGGCTCCGGCGCTGGACCCCGACCTGCTCGACACCCTGGCCGCCCGCCCGATCACCGCACTGGCGATGGACGCCGTCCCGCGCATCTCCCGCGCCCAGTCCCTCGACGTCCTCTCCTCGATGGCCAACATCGCCGGCTACCGGGCGGTGATCGAGGCCGCGCACGTCTTCGGCCGGTTCTTCACCGGGCAGGTCACCGCCGCGGGCAAGGTGCCCCCGGCCAAGGTGCTGGTGGTCGGCGCCGGGGTCGCCGGGCTGGCCGCGATCGGCGCGGCCAGCAGCCTGGGCGCGATCGTGCGCGCCACCGACGTCCGGCCGGAGGTGGCCGAGCAGGTCCGCTCGCTGGGCGGGGAGTACGTGGCGGTGCCCGCCGCGGAGGCGGCGGTGAGCACCGACGGCTACGCCCGCGAGATGAGCGAGGACTTCAACCGCCGGGCCGCGCAGATGTACGCCGAGCAGGCCCGCGAGGTGGACATCATCATCACCACCGCGCTGATCCCCGGCCGCCCGGCGCCGCGGCTGATCACCGAGGAGATGGTGGCGAGCATGCGGCCGGGCAGCGTGATCGTGGACATGGCCGCCGCCCACGGCGGCAACGTCGCCGGCTCGGTGCCGGACCAGGTCGTCGTCACCGCCAACGGGGTGTCGATCATCGGCTACACCGACCTGCCCGGCCGGCTGCCCGCACAGGCCTCCCAGCTGTACGGCACCAACCTCGTCAACCTCATCAAGCTGCTCACCCCCGGCAAGGACGGCGAGGTCGTGCTCGACCTCGACGACGTCGTGCAGCGGGCGATGACCGTCGTCCGCGACGGCGAGAAGCTGTGGCCGCCACCCCCGGTGCAGGTCTCGGCCGTCCCCGCCCCGGCCGCGCCGGCGCCACCGCCGCCGGCCGTCCCCGAGCCGGCCGCCCCCTCGCCCGGCCGCCGGTTCGCGCTGGTCGGTCTGGGCGCGGCCCTGATGTTCCTGGTCACCGCCTTCTCGCCCAACGAGCTGATCCAGCACCTGACGGTGTTCGCCCTCGCCGTGGTGGTCGGCTTCTACGTGATCGGGCACGTCCACCACGCGCTGCACACGCCGCTGATGAGCGTGACCAACGCGATCTCCGGGATCATCGTCGTCGGAGCGCTGCTGCAGGTCGGCCACGGCGACGTCGTCGTCACCACGCTGGCCGGCGCCGCGATCCTGCTGGCCTCCATCAACGTCTTCGGCGGCTTCGCCGTGACCCGCCGCATGCTCGGCATGTTCACGAGGGGCTGACCATGAGTGCCATCACCGCCGCCTCCGCGGCCTACATCGTCGCCGCCCTGCTGTTCATCCTCAGCCTGGCGGGGCTGTCCAAGCACGAGACCGGCCGGTCGGGGGTCGCGTACGGCATCGCCGGCATGGCGATCGCCCTGGCCGCCACCGTCGGCCTGGCCTCCCGCGACCTGGCCGCCGCGGGACTCGCCCTCATGGTCGGGGCGATGGCGGTCGGCGCCGTCATCGGCCTGTGGCGGGCCCGCCGGGTGCAGATGACCGGAATCCCCGAGCTGATCGCGCTCCTGCACAGCTTCGTCGGCCTGGCCGCGGTGCTGGTCGGCTGGAACGGCTACCTGTCGGTCGAGGCGGACCCCGCGGCGCAGACCGAGGCGTCCGGCGCGCTGCTCGGCATCCACTCCGCCGAGGTCGCGATCGGCGTCTTCATCGGCGCGGTCACCTTCACCGGCTCGATCGTCGCCTTCCTGAAGCTGTCGGCGCGGATGAAGTCCAACCCGCTCATGCTGCCGGGGCGCAACGCACTCAACCTCGGCGCGCTGGTCGCCTTCGCCGCGCTGACCGTCGCCTTCGTCGTCGGCCCCAACCTGGGCCTGCTCGCCGCGATCACCGTGCTGGCGCTCGCCCTGGGCTGGCACCTGGTCGCCTCGATCGGCGGCGGCGACATGCCGGTCGTGGTCTCCATGCTCAACAGCTACTCCGGCTGGGCGGCCGCGGCCTCCGGGTTCCTGCTGGGCAACGACCTGCTGATCGTCACCGGGGCGCTGGTCGGCTCCTCGGGTGCCTACCTCTCCTACATCATGTGCCGGGCGATGAACCGCTCGTTCATCTCCGTCATCGCCGGCGGCTTCGGCAACGAGGGCAGCGTGGTCGAGGACCGCGACTACGGCGAGCACCACGAGATCACCGCCGAGGAGACGGCGGCGCTGCTCCGCAACGCCAAGTCGGTGGTCATCACCCCCGGCTACGGCATGGCCGTCGCCCAGGCGCAGAACCCGGTCGCCGAACTCACCCGCAAGCTGACCGACCTGGGGGTCGAGGTCCGCTTCGGCATCCACCCGGTCGCCGGCCGGCTGCCCGGGCACATGAACGTGCTGCTGGCCGAGGCGAAGGTGCCCTACGACATCGTCCTGGAGATGGACGAGATCAACGACGACTTCGCCGACACCAGCGTCGTGCTCGTCATCGGCGCCAACGACACGGTCAACCCCGCCGCGATGGAGGACCCGGGCAGCCCGATCGCGGGCATGCCCGTGCTGCGGGTGTGGGAAGCCGAGGACGTCGTGGTGTTCAAGCGGTCGATGAACACCGGCTACGCCGGCGTCCAGAACCCGCTGTTCTTCCGCGAGAACACCAAGATGCTCTTCGGCGACGCCCGCGAGCGGGTCGAGGACATCCTGCGGGACCTGTGACGGGTCCCGTGGGGCGGCGCGCCCTTCCTCCGATGACTGTCGCCCCGGACGGTTGCGCCTTACCGTGAACCTCATGCGTGCGCAGGGTCTGCTCGACGAGCCTCCCGCCGCGCTGGACGCCGACCACGTCTGCTGGGCCGACGACGGGGAACGCCCCCTCTCCGCCGTGGCCGAGCGGTTCCTCGTCGGCGGCCTTGCCCGAGGAGAGCGGCTGCTGTGCGTGGGGGACGACGTCGTCGACGGCCTCCGCGCGAGACCCGGACCGCTGGCGGCGGTGGACGACCTGATCGCGCGGGGCGCCCTCGAGGTGCTGCCCACGGCCGCGGCCTACACCGGCGGGAGCGGGTTCTCCGCCGGCGAGCAGTTCGCCTACTACGACGTCGCGACCGCCCGGGCGCTCGCCGACGGCTACCGCGGCCTTCGCGTGGTCGCCGACGTCACCCCGGTCGCGGCCGACCCCGCGGCCCGCGCCGAACTGGCCCGGTGGGAGCACCTGGCCGACGACTTCGTCGCCTCCGGCTCGGGCATGTCGGCGCTGTGCATCTACCGCAGCGACGTGCTCGAACCCGACGTCCTCGCCGCGATGGCCGCGGTGCACCCGCTGGTGCACGCGCCGGAGGACGTGGTCCCCTTCCGCCTGTTCTTCGACGACGGAGGGCTGGTCCTGGCCGGGTGCGTCGACGCGTTCGGCGCCGACCGGCTCCACGCCGTGCTCACCTCCTCCCCGGGCAGCTGGGGGCCGGTCGCGACGCTGGACCTGAGCGGCCTGGAGTTCGTGGACGCCGCCGGTTGCCGAACCCTGGGACAGTGGGTGCAGGAGAACGCGGAACGCGGTGTCAAGACGCAGTTCGTCGACGCACCGCGGCTGTTCCGCCGGATCTGGCAGCTGGTCGGCTGTCCCCAGGTCGCCGGTACCCGCCCCGAGGGGGACGTCGAATGAATTCGCTCCTCGACTCGCCGGTCGAGGGCTTCGCCCACGAGGCATTCCTCTACCGCGAGGATGAGGACTTCCTCGCCGGCGTGCTGCCCTTCGTCCGCGAGGGGCTCGCCCGCGACGAGATCGTCGTCGTCGCCGAACCGCCCGCCCGGCTGGCGCTCGTGCGCGACGCGCTGGCGGAGGACGCCGCGGCGGTCGAGCTGCTCGACATGACCGAGATCGGCGCCAACCCCGGCCGCATCATCTCCGTCTGGGCCGCGGTCGTGGACCGGGCACTGGCAGCCGGCCGGGGGCTGCGCGGCATCGGTGAGCCCGCCTTTCCGGAGCGGTCGGCGGCCGAGCTCGTCGAGTGCCGGATCCATGAGCTGCTGCTCAACACCGCCTTCGACGGCGGCCCCGCCTGGCGGCTGCTGTGCCCCTACGACGAGCAGCGGCTGCCGCGGACGGTGACCGCCGGCGCGCTGGTCACCCACCCCCTCCTGACCACGCCGGCCGGAGTGACACCGTCGGCCGAGCACTTCTCGGCGATGCCGACCGACGCCCTGGGCGATCCGCTGCCCCCGCCCACCGACATCGTGCTGCGCGGGGAGTACCGGGCCGGCGACGTGCCGGCCGTGCGGCGGACCGTCGGGCAGTACGCCCGGTCGGCCGGGCTCCCGGACGAGAAGGTCGAGGTGCTGCAACTGGCCGCCTCGGAACTGGCGACCAACAGCATCCGTCACGGCGGCGGCGGCGGAACGCTGGCGATGTGGTCGGTTCCGGACGCCGTGGTCGTGGAGTTCAGCGACACGGGGCGGATCGACGACCCGCTGGTCGGCCGCCGCATGCCCCCGCCGTCCCAGGAGGGCGGCCGGGGGGTCTACCTGGTCCACCAGCTGTGCGACCTGGTCGCGGTCCGGTCCACGCCGGCCGGGACGGCGGTGCGCGTCACCACCTGGCGCTGAGCCGCCGGTTGCGTCCGGGGCCGCGGTCCCCGACGGTTGCCGCGTGGACCCCTTCCGCAACCTCGGCATGCCGCGCATCCCCGGCCTCACGGAGCTGCTCACCCAGCTCCAGGCCCAGACCGAGGCCCTCGGCCAGCTGCCGAAGACGATGACCGAGCTCAACGCCGCGGTGCGGGAGCTCATCGCGGCCACGGCGGTCGCCACGGAGACCATCTCCTCCGCGCAGCGGACGGCCGAGCGCCTCGAGGAGCTCGTCGACGAGCTCGAGGAGCCGGTGCGGGCGCTGCGGCCGGGGCTCGAGCGGGTCGGCCGGGTGCTCGACGACCCCGCCGTCGAGACCGTGCCCGACACGCTGCGGCGCATCCACGACGACCTCATGCCGCTGATCGGCTCGCTGCGCCAGGCGCAGTCCCGGGTCGGAGCGGTGACCGGCATGCTGCGGCGCCGGGGTCGCGCCGAGGCGGGGCACCCGGCGGAGGCTGACGTGCCAACGGACGCCGAGCACCCGTCGGACGCCGAGCACCCGTCGGACGCCGGTCACACGCCGGACGCCGGGCCGGCAACCGAGGCACCGCGACCGGAGGACATGGAGCGTCCGGACGGGCCGCCGACCTCCTGACGCCCGCCCGGCCGGCAGTGCGGGCGGTGTTCGCGCCCTGCCGGTGATGCAGCACCCGCAACGCGCGAGGAACGCCCGTAATCCCGCGCCTCCGCGGGGACTTTCTGTACCGAAAGTCCCCGAGGCCGGGGGGACTTTCTGTACCGAAAGTCCCTGAGAGGCCGGTGGACGCTGTGGGTCCCCGTCGACGTCGAAAGTCCGCGCGCCGATCCTGATGCTCAGCGGGGCGCAGGACGCGCACACCCCCGCCTGGCACGCGCAGATCGTCCTGGACGGCGTCCCGGACCCCCGGCGGGTCGAGCACCGCGCCGTCGCCGACGCAGGCCACTTCTCCTTCCTGAGCCCCTTTCCTCCCGCGCTGGTCGGCCCCGCGCTCCCGCCGTCACAGGATCCGCCGGGGTTCGACCGGCAGGCGTTCCACGCGGTTCTGGTGCGCGACGTGCAGCGGTTCCTGCAGGCTCATCTCCCGGCAGGTCAGGAGCGGTAGGGTGCCCGCTCGCGGGTCAGAAGGAAGAAGAACGGCTCGGGCACGCCGCGCATGTCCATCAGCCCGAGCAGCACGTCGGGAGTGACCCGGCGGAAGACGTCGATCACCGGCAACGCGTCGTAGACGATCGCGGCGGTGACCACGCCGCGGTGCTCGATCCGACGCAACCGGGCGCCCGGCCCGCGGGCGGTCAGCAGCGGACGGGCCGCGGCGAACGCCACCCGGGCAGGCCGGCCCCGCGCCAGTACCGGGAAGCGACGGAGCAGGGGCAGCGGTGCCGGGCCGGGACGGACCGGGCGGGGCGCGCGGCGGCGGCCGCGGAACAGCAGCGGGTGCACCGTGTCCGGGTCGAGGACCTCCTTGCCGTACCAGCCGTGGGCGGCCAGCAGGCCGTCGAACGGGTGACCGGTCGGCAGCTCGGCACCGCGCCACCGGCCGAGCAGGTCCCCCGGGCCGACGGCCGGCCGGCGGTCGAAGAAGGCGAGGACGTCGACGCGGGCCGCGCCGCGGTGGTGGGCGGCGATCCAGCGTTCCGCCGCCGCGTCGTCGGCGTGCGTCATCGGTGGCACCGGACGTCGGGCACGGCGGGCTTCCGGAAGACCGCGGTTCAGGTGGTGGGGCGCTCGAAGGTGACCAGTACGCCCTCGACGCCGCCGGGGCCCACCCGGCCCTTGACCTCGACCGCGGTGACCGCCTTCAGCTGCCAGCCCTCGCTGGCGTGCTCGTTGAGCACCTTCTCCAGCTTCCCGCCGGACATCTTGCCGCCGATCAACCCCTCCCGGAGCTCGACGACCTTGTACTCGTACCGCTGCTCCATGCTCGCTCCGTCGGTCTCGGTGGGTCCTCGTCGGCGATCGGGTCCAGGATGCCGCGCATGGAGGTGCTCAGCAGCCGCGTCCTGCTGCGGCCCGGCGACCCGGCGCGATCGCGGGCGTTCTACCGCGACGTGCTGGGCCTGGCGGTGTACCGGGAGTTCGGGCCGCCGGAGGAGCCCGGGCTGGTGTTCTTCCTCGGCAACGGCCTGCTGGAGGTGTCCGGCCGCTCGGAGGAGCCGCCCCGGGGCCTGGCGCTGTGGCTGCAGGTGCGCGACGTCGGCACCGAGCATTCCCGGCTGCGAGCGGCGGGGGTGCCGGTCGTCCGTGAGCCGCGGCGGGAGCCGTGGGGCCTGGTCGAGATGTGGGTGACCGACCCCGACGGCGTCCTCATCGCCCTCGTCGAGGTGCCGGAGGACCATCCCCTGCGCCGCGACCGGCGGTGACGGTCGGGAACCGGATCAGCGGCGCCCCGGGACACGGCGCCGCCGGGCGGGGGGCGAAGGCGGCGGAGCGGGCGGCGCCTCCACCTCGTCGTCGCCCGGGTCCCGGCGGACGAAGTCGGCCACCGACTCCTCCAGCCGCGCCCAGGTGGAGCTCCACTCGACCAGCGGCTCGAGGATCCGCTCGAAGACGCCCAGTTGCTCGTCGAAGGCCTGCAGCTGGGCGACCAGGCCCTGGATCTGCTGGCGCTGACCCCGGACGGCCCGGTCGATGGCGCGCAGCTGCGAGGCCGACATCATGCCGGGCGGCGTGGGCAGCCGCGGGAACGACGGGACGGCGGCGCCGGCCAAGCCGCGCGCCCGCTCGGTGAAGCGCTGCAGCTGCCCGACGAACTCGTCGATCGACCGGCTCACCAGTCCTCCGGAGCTCTGCTCCTTGGAACTGTCTTCCTGCTCGCTCATGGTTCTCCCTCGCGGCCGATGCCGAGCCCGCCCGCCGGCGCGCCGTCGGTCCCAGTCTCCCGTCGTCCGCCGGCATCCGCGCCCCCGCCGCCGGCGATGGTTCCGCAGGTGGCGCCCCGGTGCCACAGTGCGGACGTGCTGCGGGCGCACGCGGCCGCGGGAATCCATGCGCTCGCCGTCGTCCTCATGCTGACCGGCGCGCTGATCGCGCTGCGCCGGCCGGCGGTGCTGCTGGTGCACGCGCCGGTCAGCGCGGCGATCCTCGCGGTGAACGTGGCCCGGGCGCCTGACCGAGCTGGAGCTGGCGCTGCGCGCCGCCTCAGCCGCTGACCAGCGCGCGCAGCGTCTCGGCGTTGCGGACCGCGTGGCCGTACCCGTCGTTGTTGAAGTAGACGAACACCTCCCGGCCGGCCCCCGTCCACTCCCCCACCCGGTCGGCCCACCAGCGCAGGTCGGCGTCCGGGTAGGAGCCGGCGTAGAGATGCTGGGCGTCGGGGCCGTGCATCCGCACGTACACGAACGGCGCGGTCGCCCGCAGCACGCACGGCAGGCCGGCCCCGCTCATCACCACGTAGGCCGCGCCGTGCCGCTCGAGCAGCGCGTAGACGTCCTCGGTGTGCCAGCTGGGATGGCGGAACTCCACGGCCACCCGCATCCAGTCCGGCAGCAGCGCCAGGAACCAGCGCAGCCGCTCGTCGTCCCGCTCGTGCGCCGGGTGCAGTTGCACGAGCAGCACCGCCCGCTTGTCGCCCAGCTCGTGCCAGCACGCGGTGAGCCGGCCGATCCACTCCTCCGGCGCGTACAGCCGCTTGGCGTGGGTGAGCCCGCGCGGTGCCTTCACCGACAGCCGGAACCCCGGGGGCAGCCGGCGCTGCCAGCCGGCGAACGTCGCCTGCCGCGGCCAGCGGTAGAAGCTGGCGTTGAGCTCCACGGTGCCGAAGCGCCGCACGTAGTGCGCCAACCGGTCCCGCGCCGGGGTCCCGGGCGGATAGAGGACGCCGTCCCAGTGGTCATAGCTCCAGCCCGACGTCCCGATGTGCACCGCCACGCCGGGCTCCTACCCGGCGGCGGTCAACTCCTGCGCCGGTCGGCCAGCGCGGTCAGCCCGGCCAGCACCCGGCCGTGGGAACCGGGGGCCAGCCGCACCAGCAGGTCCGGGACGACGGCGCTCCAGCCGACCAACTGCCGCGGCCGCCGCCGCTCGATCGCGGTGACGATCAGATCGGCGGCCCTGGCCGGGTCCATGGTCAGCAGCCGGGCGAAGTCCCGCTTGCCCCGCGCGGCCTCGTCGGCGGGGACCGCCGCGGCCACGCGGGCGCTCTCGGCGATCCGGGTGCGGATCCCGCCCGGATGCACGCAGGTCACCCCGAGGCCGTCCTCGGCCAGTTCGTGCCGCAGCGCCTCGGTGAACCCGCGGACGGCGAACTTGCTGGCCGCGTAGGCGGCCTGCCCCGCCGGCGCCATCAGGCCGAAGAGGCTGGAGACGTTGACCAGGTGCGCGCCAGGGTGGGCCTTCAGCGTGGGCAGCAGCGCGTGCGTCAACCGCACCACGGCCCGGAAGTTGATCTCCTGCACCCAGTCGAACTCCTCGAGGGTGACCTGGTCGAACCGCCCGCCGAGGGCCACCCCGGCGTTGTTGACCAGCAGGGTGATCTCCGGATGCCCGGTCCGCAGCGCCTCGGCGACCCGGGCGGTGTCGTCGGCGTCGGCGAGGTCGATGACGTAGGCGGTTACGGTCAGCCCGGGGTGTGCGGTGCGGATGCCCTTGGCGACCGTCTCCAGCCCCTCGGCGTCCCGGTCCAGCAGCACCAGGTGGCTGCCGCGGTCGGCCAGCGCCCGGGCCAGCGCCGCGCCGATGCCGCTCGCCGCGCCGGTGACCGCCGCCGTGCCGCCGGCGAAGACGTAGGGCCTTCCGCGGCCGTGCTGCCGCGGCCTTCCGCGACCGTGCCCTCCCGGCCTCACGCGGCCACCTCCTGCGCCACCCGCGCCGGCTTCCGCGAGAAGGTCATGCCCTCGTCCTCCAGCGGACCGCGGCGCATGAGCACGACGTCGCGCACGTAGTTCTGGTAGAGCCGCCAGGGCGTCCGCGCCCCCTGCCGGGGCAGCGCGGCGAGGCTGCGCTGCACGTAGCCCGAGTTCAGCCCGATGAGCGGCTCGGTGCCGCCCCCGGCCGGGGGCACCGGGGTGCAGTAGTCGTAGCCCCGCGCGTCCATGTGCCGCAGCAGCCGGCAGACGTAGCGGGCGACCAGGTCGGCCTTGAGCGTCCAGGAGGCGTTGGTGTAGCCGATCGTCATGGCGAAGTTCGGCACGCCGGAGATCATCATGCCCTTGTAGGAGACCGTCTCGGACAGCTCCACCGGCTGCCCGTCCACGGCCAGGCTCATCCCGCCCACCGGCAGCAGGTTCAGCCCGGTGGCGGTCACGACGACGTCGGCCTCGAGCTCCGCGCCGGACTCCAGCGCGATCCCCGTTTCGGTGAACGACGCGATCCGGTCGGTGACGATCGAGGCCCGGCTCTTCCGCAGTGCCCGGAACAGGTCGCCGTCAGGAACCAGGCACAGCCGCTGGTCCCACGGGTCGTAGGGCGGGTTGAAGTGCGTGTCGACGTCGAAGCCGTCCGGCAGCTGCTTGCGGGTCAGCCGTCGGATCAGCGCCCTCATCGCCGCCGGGCGGCGCCGGCTGAACTGGTAGGAGGCCATCGAGACCAGCACGTTCTTCCACCGCACCACCGGATAGACGACCGATGCCGGCAGCCGGCGGCGCAGCATCTCGGCCAGCGGGTCGCGGCCGGGCAGGGAGAGCACGTAGCTGGGCGTTCGCTGCAGCATCGTCACGTGCCCGGCCTGCTCGGCCAGGCTCGGCACGAGGGTGACCGCGGTGGCTCCGCTGCCGATGACGACCACCCGCTTGCCGGCGTAGTCGAGGTCCTCCGGCCAGTGCTGCGGGTGGACGATCCGCCCGCGGAAGCGCTCCTCTCCCGGGAACCGGGGCCGGTAGCCCGCGTCGTAGCGGTAGTACCCGGAGCACACCGACAGCCACGAGCACGTCAGCGTGACCATCTCGCCGGTGTCGGTGCGCTCCACGGTGACCGTCCAGCGGGCCTCCGCGGTGGACCACTCCGCGGCGACCACCCGGTGGTGGAAGCGGATCCGGTCCTCCACCCGGTGCTCGCGGGCGGTTTCCTGGATGTAGCGGCGGATCGAGGCGCCGTCGGCGATCGCCTCCGGGCCGGTCCACGGCCGGAACGAGTAGCCGAGGGTGAACATGTCCGAGTCCGAGCGGATGCCCGGGTACCGGAACAGGTCCCAGGTGCCGCCGATCGCGCCGCGCGCCTCGAGGATCGCGTAGGTCTTCCCCGGGCACTCCTGCCGCAGGTGGCAGGCGGCGCCGATGCCGGACAGGCCGGCGCCGACGATCAGCACGTCGAGGTGCTCGGGGGCCTGGTCGAGCTCTGGCATGGGCGATCCCGTCTCGGAGGGCGGCCGGCGGCCGGCCCCGCGGAGCCGGCCGCCGGTCAGTCGACACACTGTCGAGTATGTCAACGACGCGTCGAGGTTGAGGTTGCGCCCCCGTTCAGGTCGGCTGCTCGGTCCGGTAGATCGCGCGCAGCCACACCGCCAGGAGCACGTCGATGAGGTCGTCCTCGTCGAGGGCGGGTTCCTGGCCGGACAGGCTGGCCTGGATGACCCGCTCGTTCATGCTGTTGAGCGCCACCGCGAGGTCCCGCGCCGGCGGGCCGGAGGGCGCAGCGCCCCGGAACCGTTCGGCCTCGATCGCGGCCGCGGTCTCCTCGACGAAGCCGGTCATGATCTGCGACCACAGGCCACGCACCGCGGGGCTGGCCGCCAGCAGGTGGGTCGCGGCGGCGGTCAGCGCCCGGTGCTCGCGAAAGGTGTCGCGGACGGCGACCAGGGCGGCCCGCCAGCTCTCCCGGACGTCGTCCCCGGCCCCGGCCAGGGCGGCGGCCCGCAGCGCCCGGGCCTCGGCGACCACCCGGTCCAGCAGGGCGAGGACGACCGCCTCCTTGGAGGGGAAGTAGAAGTAGAAGGTCGGCCGGGAGATGCCCGCGCCGCGGGCCAGGTCGTCGACGGAGATGTCGGGCAGCGGCCGCTGTTCGAGCAGCCGTTCGGCAGTGGCGAGGATCGCGCGCTCGCGGTCGTCCCCCGAGGGACGGCGCGCCCGCCGGCTGCGTCCGGAGGCGGGCGGTTCGGGAAACGACACTGCCACGGCCCGGACACTACCCAGGCCCGGCGCGCCGACCGGCGGCTCGAGCCGACGGCCTCCCCCGGTCAGGGCAGACGCCAGACGGTGGTGCGCCGCAGGCCCGGCCCCTCGGTCTCGGGCACCTCGTAGACGGCGACGGCGGCCAGCCGGTCGTGCGGCAGGTAGGGCCGGCCCGGATCGCCGACGAGGACCTCGCAGCCGCGGGCCCGGGCCCGGTCCAGGAACGGCAGCACCCGCTCGGTCATCGCGCGGTCGTAGCAGACGTCGCCGGCGAGGACGACCTCGATGCCGGGGAGGTCGCGGTCCAGCACGTCCCCGGTCACGCTGACCCCCGCGACCCCGTTGAGGACGGCGTTGACCCCGACCGCCGTCCGGCCGAAGGGATCCACGTCGCTGGCCAGCAGCCACCGGGCCCCGGCCAGGCGCGCCGCGACGGCCACCAGGCCGCTGCCCGCGCCCAGGTCGAGCACCGCTCGCCCGGCCACGACCGCCGGGTGGTCGAGCACGTAGCGCGCCAGTGCCTGCCCGCCGGGCCAGGCGGCGGCCCAGAACGGCGGCGCCTCCCCCGCGCCGCCGGCCTCGCCCTCCATCGCCTCCCAGAGTGCGACGACGTCGTCGGCGACGTGCAGGCGGACCTCCGGGACCAGCGAGGGCCGGCGCACCTGGGTGTGGGCCCGGACGAACCGGGACGGCACGGGTCGGGAGTCCACGTTCCCCTTCTCTCGGCGGCTGCTCCGCTGGGATGCGGTCCATGGTCGCCGGGACCCCCCGGAACGCCGACGAAGGGCCACCCGGGGAGGTGGCCCCTCGTCGTCCGTTCAGGACACCGGCCGACCGGCCGGTGCGCCGATCAGTACCAGTTGACGGCCTGCGAGTGCGCCCAGGCCTCGCACGGCGAGCCGTAGCGGTTCTCGATGTAGATCAGCCCCGCGTCGATCTGCCGGTAGCCGTCGGATGTCTTGGCGATGCCCGTGCTCGCCCACGTGGAGTTCAGGAACTGCGGGATGCCGTAGGCGGTGCTGGTCGGGTTCTGCGCATTCGGGTTCCAGCCGCTCTCCTTGCCCCAGAGGTTCTCCAGGCACCGGAACTGCTCGGCGCTGCCGACCTTGCTCAGCGCGTAGTCCTTGAACGAGCCCGACGGCGCCGGGGACTCGGAGGACGGAGCCGGCGCGGGCGCCTCCTCGGCGGCTTCGGCGGCTTCGGCGGCAGCCTCGGCCTCGGCAGCAG
>DATAAV010000374.1:0-12917 GCA_036259935.1 Geodermatophilus sp.
GGTGCCGGGCGGATGCGGGGGCTGGCTCGATGGTCGGGCGGGGCGCCGGCCGCGATGGTTCTTCCAGGCACCGAACACGGGAGAACGCTTCCCGGGCCGCTTGGAGAGAAGGCCCCGATGTTCCAGCACCCCGGCCACCGCGACCAGCCTCCCCGCTGCCTGCGGCACGCCTCCCGGTGGTTGGCCTCCTGCGCCGACTGCACCGCCTGGCACCTCAGCCGCCAGCTCGCCGCCCGCGACGCCGCCCCGGCCCCGCTGCCGGTCGACCGCCCGGCCGCCCGCCCGCTGCGCGCGGTCGCCTGACCCCGCCCCACCCCGCCGCCTGATCCCGGAGCCCGCCATGACCACCACGCTGACCACCCTGACCGCCACCGTGAGCCCCCCGACCCGCGAGCAGGCCGGCGATGGCCTGCGCGACCAGCTGGTCACCGCCTTCGCCCGGGCCTGCCGGGAGCTGACCGCCGCGCAGCGGCGCCGGGCGGGCAAGGACACCCCGGCCCACCGGGCCGCGGTCGCCGACCGCCGGGCCGCCGTGGACGCCCTGCTGGACCTCTACCTCGACCTGTACGACCCCGGCACCCCCCGCTGACCGCCCCTCCGAGCTCCGTGCTCCCGGCCGGCCCGGCGAGCGGACGTATCAGCGGACCGGATCCCGAGGTCCTTCCGATGACGGTCAGCAGCACCCCCACGGACGGCGAGGAGGAGCTCATGCATCCCGGATGCACGCCGGTGACGCTGCCCCGCGACGTCGCCCGCACCGTCCGGGAGACGGCGATCGCCTGCCTGCTCCACCCGTTCAGCTACCGCGACGCCGCGGCGGAGCAGCTGCTGCCGGTGGCGACCGGAGCGCCGGGACACCGGATCAGCCCCCGCCGGACGCCGGTCGTGCTCGTCCACGGCTACTGCGGCACCGGAGCCACCTGGGCCACTCTGGAGCGGCGCCTGCGGGGCGCCGGGTTCACCGACCTCCACACGATGACGTACAGCCCCTTCGTGCGGTGCGTCCCGGACATCGGGCGGGCGCTGGTCCGCGAGTGCCACGCCGCCATGCACCGGGCCGGGACCGACCGGGTGCACCTGATCGGGCACAGCCTCGGCGGGGTGGTCCTCCGCTACGCCGTCCACCACCTCGGGCTGGAGCCGCACGTCCGGACCGCCGTCACCGTCGCCTCGCCCCATCGCGGCACACTGGCCGCCCTGTTCGGCGCGGGGGAGGTGGTGGCCTCGCTGCGGCCCGGTTCCCGGTTGCTGGACGAGCTGCGCCGCGGCGCCCGGGCGAGCGGCGTCCGCTGGGTGTCCTACTACTCCGACCGGGACCTCGTCGTCCGCCCCTATTCCTCGCGGCTCGACGAGCCCGCTCTAGGGGCGACGAACGTCCTGGTACCCGGCGTGGGCCACCTCGGCATCGTCCGAGCGCCGCTGTTCCTCGCCTCCGTCGTCCACCTGCTGGGCCACGACTCGGTCGAGCAGCCGTCCGGTCTTCCGGCCACGGTGTACCGGCGCCGTGCGGACGCCGCCGCGTGACCCCGGAACGCAGGTCGATGTATCCAGCCGCCGGGCACGTCCTCTTGTGAGCAGGAGAACCGCGACGCACCGGACGCCCACCGGCGGCCTGCGCCGGTGACGACGGCCCGAGGCCGTCCGCCGCTCCGCGCACACCCCCCGCACCCCCCGCCCGTTCCCTCCACCCCCGGACGAGGTCCCGCCATGCCCGCATACACCTCCAAGGCCCAGGCCGTCGGCGTCTTCACGCAGTTGTTCGAGATCCTGCTCGAGGCCCCCGACTTCGCCGCGATCGTGCGCGACGAGGCCCTGTCCGTGCGCTTCGTCCACACCGACCCGGACTTCGAGCTCCACGTCGCCGCCGACGGCGTGCGGGTCGACGGGCCGCCCCGGCCGACGAGCCTGGCGATCAGGATGTCGTGCGACACGGCCGACGCCCTGTGGAGCGGCCGGCTGCTCATGCCGATCGCGGTCGCCACGGGGAAGGTCCGGATCAAGGGCAGCGTGGCGAAGGTCGTCGAGTTCGTGCCGCTGCTGCGCCCGGCGTTCGACCGCTACCCGGCCCTGGCCGCTGCCGCCGGGGTGCGCACCGCCGCCTGAGCGGGCCTCCGGCGCCGCCGCCACGCCCGCCCGCACGCGTCCCTTCCTGTCTCCCCGCCCCGAAGGAGCCCCGCCCATGCTCGAGCTGTCCCCGACCGAGGTCACCGGGCCTACGTTCACGTCGCTGCCGCCCCACGTCGAAGAGCTGCGCGACCGCGTCCGGGCGTTCGCCCAGGAGCGGCTCCGCCCGGCGGTGCAGCGGCTGGACCAGGCCGAGGCCGCCGACTTCGACTGGGACCTGGTGGCCGAGGGGCACCACCTCGGCCTCACCCGGCTGGTCATCTCCCGGCAGCACGGTGGCCTCGGCTACGGGGAGCTGGGCGTCGCCGTCGCCCTCGAGGAGCTGGCCGCCGTCGACGCCGGGTTCGCCCTGATCTTCGGTGCCACCATGCTCGGGCAGGCCCCGCTGCTGCTGTCCGGCGATCCGGCGCTGCAGGCCCGCTTCCTCCCGCTGTTCGCGGGGGACGAGCCGGTGCTCGCCTGCAACGCGATCACCGAGGAGCTGGCCGGTTGCGACCTGCTCATCCCCGAGAACGCCCGGTACGCCATCGGCGTCATGCAGGCGCGCCGCGACGGCGACCACTACGTGCTCAACGGGGGCAAGAAATTCATCACCAACGGCAAGGTCGCCCGCTACGGCACGGTCTTCGCCACCATCGAGGGCAGCCCGGGAGCCGACGCGCTGACCTGCTTCGTCGTCCCGCTGGACTCGCCGGGCGTGGTCCTCGGCGCGGTCGCGGACAAGATGGGCTACCGCGCCTGCCTGGGCACCGAGATGACCTTCACCGACGTCCGGGTGCCGGCCGAGAACGTGATCGGCGGAGAGGGCGGCGGCGTGTTCATCAACGTGCAGCAGATGAACATGGCCCGCGCCGCGGTGGCCGCCATCTCCACCGGGGTGGCCCGGGGCGCGCTCGACCTGGCCCGGCAGTGGTGCGGCGAGCGGATCCAGGGCGGCCTGCCGCTGTACCGCCACCAGTTCACCGCGCGCAAGCTGGCGGAGATGTCGATGAAGGTCGACGCCGCCCGGCTGCTGTACCTGCGGGCCGCGCACCTGGCCGACACCGAGATCCCGGCCCCCGCCTACGAGCCGGCCGTGGCGAAGCTGTTCGCCGACCGGGTCGCCATCGAGGTCGCCACCGAGGCGATGTCCCTGATGGGTGCCCGCGGCTACGTCCGCGACTTCGGCATGGAGAAGTACCTGCGGGAGGCGCTCGGCGCGCGCATCTACGAGGGCACGCCGGAGGTGCTCGCCCTGGCGATCACCGAGTCGCTGTACGCCGAGGACGACTTCTGAGCGCAGCCTCCCGACCCGCGCAGGAGCGATGACATGTGCACCGAACCGCCCAGCAGCACCACCCGCCGGTACGCCGCGGACATCGTGGCCATGCACGAACGGCTGAGCTACCGCGGCCTGCTGCACCACCTGCCGCAGGCCGGTCTCCCGCACCTGGCCGTGCGCGGCGACGGGCTCACCACCGTCGCGGTGCACACCGAGCAGCTCCCGCACCGGTACGTCCTCGGCCTGCAGGGCTTCCGGCTGGCCCAGTACCTCCAGCTCGGATGGGCGTGCGCAGAGGCGCTGCACCGCAGTGCCTCCTTCTGCGAGCCGGCCCGGTGGCTGCATCCGGCCGACGTGCACGTGGTGACCCTCAGCGGCCGCACGGGGCGGATCCTCGGCTACCTCAACCTCACCACCCTGGGGGAGGACGGTCCGCGATCCCTGCTCGCGCCCGACCGTGCGCGGTTCCCGGTCGAGAAGGCGCACGGCATCAACCTCTTCGAGCGGATCCCCGCCCCGGACGGGGTCGGCACCGACGGGGTGCGCGAGCTGAAGCGATTCGTCCACGCCCGGTCGCTCACCGACAAGGCCCAGCGGCTGCGCGTGACGCTCGAGCTGCTCCTCGGGGCCGGGCAGGCGCTCGTGACGGTCGAACCAGCCGTCCGCGTCCTCGTGGGGGACGTGGAGGAGGACGTCGCGCTGCGGCACCTGCTCCTGGCCGGGCTGGACGTCCACCTCATCGAGGACACGCAGCCCCGGCTCCCGGACGAGGACCTGCTGCACCCGGCCTACTCCCGTCGCGGCCCGGTGAAGCCGTTCGTCGCCCACGTCCCCGACCGCGGCGACCTGCGACACCGGATCGACCTGCTGGAGACCACGCTCGCCTCGGAAGACCTCTTCGAGGCCGCCGGCGCACTGTCGGGCACCCTTCGGGGGACGACCCGGCGGGTCGCCGCCTGATCCCCGGACCGGCGGAGCCGGCGGGCACGCGACCGGCCGGAACCTGGCCCGGCCACGTATCAGCAGGGCCGCCCCGCCGCTCCTTCCGGTACCCCGGTCGGCGCCCCGCCCCGACGTCGGGGGCGCCCGCCGGGGACGCCCCAGCCCCCTGAGACCACCGCCCCCGGGCCCACCGCGCCAGAGGAGCCACCACCGTGCCCATCGCTCCCAGCGACATCCGGGCCCAGCAGTTCCGGGTCGTCTTCCGCGGCTACGACATCGAGGAGGTGGACACCTTCCTCGACTGGATCGAGGAGCAGCTGACCCGGCTGCCCGGAAGCCCTTCCCAGGGCACCGGCGCGGCAGGCGCGGCCGGTCCCGACGACGCGCCCGGGCCGGATGCCACGGCGACCGCGGAGCTGCGCGGAGGCTCACCCCGGGCGCTGCGCACCCTCCACCTGGCCGAGCGGATGGCCGACCAGATGATCGCCGACGCGACCGCCGAGGCCACCGAGATCCGGGCGCGGGCGCGGGCCGAGGCGCAGACGGTGCTGCGCGAGGCGCGGACCGAGGCCGCCGCCGTCGTCGCCGCGGCGCACAGGCGGCCCCCGGCGGAGATCGACGGCATGGTCGTCCGGGTCCAGCGGCTGCTCGCCGAGCTCGACCGCCTCGGCGACGAGGAGCGTCGCTGCCGCGAGGGGCTGCGGACCTGGCTCGACGAGCACGACGGGACCCGGGATCGCCGCCACCCCCTCGTCGTTCCCAACGTCGCCGTGCGGCGCGTGGACACCACCGCCCCCCTCGCCGCCGTCCCCTGACCCGCTCCCCGAACCCGGAAGGGCACCGCGATGGCCTCGGCCCCCCTGGAGCTCTACGACGAGCTCACCTGCCGCAACCGCGGCTTCGTCCCTCCGGCGTCCCAGCAGCGCCTCCGGAAGGCGACGGTGCTGGTGGCCGGCTGCGGGTCCACCGGCGGCGCCGTCGTCGCGCCACTGGCCCGGCTGGGCGTCGAGGGCTTCGTCCTCGCCGACAACGGGACCTACGAGCTGAACAACCTCAACCGGCAGGACGCCGCGCTGAAGGACATCGGCCGGAACAAGGCCGCGGTCTGCGCCCGCAACGTCGCGGCGATCAACCCGCAGGCCCGTATCCGGGTGGAGACGGAGGGGGTCCGGCGCGGCAACGCCCACGCCCTGGTCGCCGCCTGCGACGTCGTGATCGACGGCGTCGACGTGACAGAGCCGGCCGGCTGGCGGGCCAAGTACGCGCTGCACGAGGCGGCCGCCGGGCTGCGGCGGCCGGTCATCTCCGGCTACGACATGGCCGGCACCCAGTACGTGCGGTTCTACGACTACCGGCGGCCCGCGGCCCCGTTCGACGGGGTGATCACCCCGTCGCAGGTCGGCGCCGGGCGGACGTGGGCCCTCCTGCGGCGGGTCGTGCCCCTCCGCGTGGTCCCGGTCGAGATGCTGGAGAGCGCCCGCCGCTCGGTGGCCACCGGCGAGGAGAGCGTGTCCCAGCTGGTGTACACCTCGATGCTGTTCGGCGCCCTCGCCTCCCGGATGGTGATCGACGTCCTCGACGGCCGGCCGGTGCGCCGCCACACGGTCGTGGACGTGCACCGGCAGGTGCGGCCGCGCCGGTCCGCCCTCTTCTCCGGTGCGCGCAAGCCATGGGTGGTGGCACTCGCGCTGCGGGACCTCGCGCTCCTCGAGCGGGGGACGGGCCACCGCCGGTGATCGCCCGCTACGCCTCCTT
The DNA here is from genome assembly GCA_036259935.1 of Geodermatophilus sp. Classification (GTDB taxonomy): domain Bacteria; phylum Actinomycetota; class Actinomycetes; order Mycobacteriales; family Geodermatophilaceae; genus Geodermatophilus. The sequence continues at coordinate 6,083 of DATAAV010000374.1, forward strand.
CACCCGGCGCGCGCGGTGGCCGATCGCGGTCGTCTGGCTCCTGGCCGTGGCCGGGGCCGGCGTGCTCGCCACCGGGCTGCCGGGCCGGCTCAGTGGCGGCGGCTGGGACGTCGCCGGCTCCGCGTCCGCGGCGGTCGAGCAGGCCCTCCGCGAGGGCTTCGTCGGCCGCGGCGAGAGCACCCTGACCGTCGTCGTCCGGGACCAGCGGCACACCGCCGACGAGGAGCCCTTCGAGGGCCGGGTGCGGGACGTCATGGCCACGGTGGCCGCCGACCCGGCGCTGGAGGTCCGCAGCAGCTACGGCTGGTCCACCCTCGGGGCGGACGCGCGCGCTCCCTTTCTCGGGGCCGACCGGCGTACGGCGGTCGACGTCGTCGGGCTCGGCATCGAGGACGGCTACGCCCGGCAGGAGCTGCCCGAGGCTCAGGCGCGGCTGCGGGCGGAGTTCGCCGACCAGGGCCTCGACGTCGCCCTCGTGGGCGCGGCGTCCTTCTGGGGCGAGGTGAACGAGCTCAGCGAGAAGGGCCTGGTGCGGGCCGAGCTGATCACCCTGCCGCTGATCCTGCTCGTGCTGCTCCTCCTCTTCGGCGGCGTCGTCGCGGCGCTGGTGGCTCTCGTGGTCGGGGTGACCTCCATCGTCCTGACCCTCGCGGTGCTCACCGTGCTCGCCGGCGAGTACGAGCTGTCCCTGTTCGTGCAGAACACCGCCACGATGCTGGGGCTGGGCGTCGGGGTGGACTACTCCCTGTTCGTCATCGCCCGGTTCAAGGAGGAACTGGCCGCCGGCCGGGACGTCGAGAGCGCGGTCGCCACCACGCTGCGGACCTCGGGGGAGACCGTCCTCTTCTCCGGTGCCACCGTCATCGCGGCCATGTGCACGCTCTTCCTGGTGCCCCTCGGCGTGATCGGGTCCATCGCGCTGGGCGCGGTCGTCGTCGTCGCCTTCTCCGTGCTCACCAGCGTGCTGCTGCTGCCGGTGCTCCTGCATCTGCTGGGGCGAAGGATCGAACGGGGCGTCGTCGTCGTCCGGAAGGGGACCCACCGGCGGCCGGCCGCGGCGAGGTGGGCGGGGTTCGCCGGCCGGGTCATGCGCCGGCCGGTGCTGTTCCTGGCCGTGAGCGCCACCGGCCTGCTGCTGCTCGCGGCGCCCTCGCTGGGGCTGCGCACCTTCACCCCCGACTCCCGGATCATCCCGGCGGCCGAGCCGGTGCGGGCCGGGTTCGACCTGATGCAGGAGCAGTTCGGGGTCGGGTCCACCGCGCCGGTGCAGGTCCTCGTCACCGCCGACGAGCCCCTGGGCTCCGACGACGGCGCCGCGGTCCTCGACCTGCGGCAGCGGCTGGCGGACCTGCCGTCGGCGGTCCGGGTGGACTCGGCGCTCGACGCGCTGGCCGCGGTGGCCCCGGACGACCCGCTGGGCGCGCTGGCCGGGCCGGCGCGGGAGGCCCTGCCCCCCGACGTGCGCCGGACGGTCGACCACTACGTCTCGGCCGACGGGCGGCGCCTGCTGCTCAGCGTCGTGCCGGACGGGCCGGCCGCCGCGACCGGGACCCAGGAACTGCTGGCCGACGCTCGGGACGAGGCCTCCCGCACCGACGCTCCCGGCCTGACGGTCGACGTCGGCGGCGAGACCGCGCAGGGCGTCGACAGCAACGACGCCATCACCCGGACGATGCCGCAGGTGGTGGCCGCGATGCTGGGGATCATCTACCTGTTCCTGCTGGTGACCTTCCGGTCGGTGTTCCTGCCGCTGAAGGCGATCCTGATCAACCTGCTGTCGGTCGCGGCCACCTACGGGGCGCTGGTGCTGGTCTTCCAGCACGGCATCGGCGCCGACCTGCTGGGCTTCGAGCGGACCGGGTACGTCCAGAACTTCGTGCCGGTGCTGCTGCTCACCCTGCTGTTCAGCCTCAGCACCGACTACGAGGTCTTCCTGCTCAACCGGGTCCGGGAGGACCACCAGCGCACCGGCGACAACACCGGCAGCGTCGCGAGGGGGCTGGCCCACACCGCGCCGCTCATCTCCGGGGCGGCACTGCTCATGGTCGTCGTGTTCGGAGCCTTCTCCTTCGCCGGCATCCTGCCGATGAAGCAGCTCGGGTTCGGGATGGCGGTCGCCATCGCGCTCGACGCCACCGTCATCCGGCTGGTCGTCGTGCCCGCCTCGATGCGGCTGATGGGGGCGTGGAACTGGTGGATGCCCGGCCGCCGCCGGGTGCCGGCCCGGCGGGCCGCGCCCCGGGGTCGGCGGCCGTCCAGGCCCGGCGGGCCGCCGGTCGTCGCCGGCCCCGGGCAGCTGCGCCTGCCGCCGGCCGGAGCGGGTTCTCCCTACCTCGGGAGTAGGGCCGGAACGGGCTGGTCGTAGGGAGCGCTCCATCGTCTCCGGCGCCCGTTCTCACGAGTCTGGTGCCACCGCATCGGCAGCGCGCCGCACTCCCGGCGCCGGCGAGACGAGGGCACGACATGACCGCAAGCCCCCCAGCCCCCACCCGCCACCGGGGACACCCCTCGGCGGCGGCCGCCCTCCCGCAGAGCACCCGGGCGGTCGACCCGGCTCCGCGCCCACGGCAGTGGCGGCCGGCGTCCGGGCCGGGAACCGCCGTGGGGCACCGGGCGACGCGCGGATATCCGACGGCGCGTCCAGGCAGCTCCTTTTCCCCGGCTACCCCCGCCGCCCCCGCGGCGTCTGCGCACGAGGCCACGGCCGGCCTGGTCCGGCGGGCGGCCGAGGGCGACCACGCCGCCTGGACCGCCGTCGTCGAGCAGTACGGCGCGCTGCTGTGGTCGGTCGTGCGCGGCTTCCGGCTGGCCGACGCGCAGGCCGCCGACGCCGTCCAGACGACGTGGCTGCGGCTGCTGGAGAACCTCGACGCGATCCGGGAGCCCGAGCGGCTGGCCGGCTGGCTGCGGACCACCGCGCGCCGCGCCTGCCTGGAGTCGATCCGCCGGACTGGCCGGGAGCGCCCGTCGGACCCGCACGAGCGCGACCCCGGCGTCGACCGGCCCTCGGACCGGCCCGACGCCGATCCGGAGGCACACGTCCTGCGGCAGGAGCAGGTGGCGCTGGTCCGCCGGGCCGTCCGGGAACTGCCCGACCGCCACCAGCGGCTGCTCGAGCTGCTGGTCGCCTGTCCGCCGCTGAGCTACGAGGAGATCGGAGCGCGCCTGGGCATGCCGGTCGGCAGCATCGGCCCGACCCGGGCGCGCCTCCTCGCCCGGCTGCGCACCGCCCTCGCGCCGGCCGTGCTGTGAGCCCCCGCCGGTCGGTGTTCCGCATCGGCCCGCCGTATCAGGAGACCCCGGCGGCTGCTCCGGGAGGCGACGAGTTCTTGCCCCCGACCCGGCCGCCGTCGGCGCCGCCCGGCCGGACCCACGAGAGGAAGACGCCCGTGCCAGCACCACACGCCGATCCCCGCCGCTCCGGGCGGGACCGCAGCCGCGTCGCCGACGTTCCGGGAGGGCACTACGACGCCGTCGTCACCGGTGCGGGAGCCGGTGGTCTGACCGCCGCGCTCACGCTGGCCCGGGAGGGGGCGCGGACGCTCCTGCTCGAGAAGAACCCCTACGTCGGCGGGTACGCACACGGCGACGGGGAGCGGGGCTTCTACTGGGACCACGGCGGGCACATCCTGCTGGCCTTCCGGCTGGGGATGCCGGCGCGGCAGGTGTTCGAGCGGCTGGGCATCGACCAGCGGATCGAGATGGTGCCCGACCTGCAGACCTTCCAGTGCGTGTTCCCCGACGGGCGGACGGAGATCCCCGCGGACCTCACGATGGCGGCCGAGCAGCTGTCCAAGCGATACCCGGCCGAGCGGCACGGGATCACCCGGCTGCTGCTGAGCATGGAGCGGATGGTCGCCGAGCTGGACCTCGTCGTGCCCTCCTTCCGGATTGCCGACGTCCCGGGGCAGCGCCGCCCGCTCGACAGGGTGCTCGAGCAGTTCCAGCGGCCGTGGCTCGGCGACGCCGTGGCACCACTGGCCGGCCGGCTGGGCCTGCCCGGGCACACCCTGCTGAAGTACCAGAACCGGACGCTGCAGCAGATGCTCGACGAGCACCTGCGCGACCCGGACCTCAAGGCGATCCTGTCCATGCTCTGCGTCGGCATCGGGACGGCGCCGTCGGAGCTGTCCGCGGTGATCGCGTCGGTGTTCCTCGTCCACGCCCTTCGGCTGATGTGGATGCCGAAGGGCGGCTTCGGCCGGCTGGCCGAGGTGCTGCGGGAGATGTTCGTCGAGGCCGGCGGCACGGTGGTGACCGGCGCCGAGGTGGACCGGATGCTCGTGGCCGGCGGCCGGGTGCGCGGGGTGCGGACGGTGGACGGGCGGGAGTTCACCGCCGACGCGGTGGTCTGCGCCTCCGACGCCCGCCGGCTGTACACCGAGCAGTTGCCGGCCGAGGTCGTCCCGCCGAAGCTGCGCGCGGCGGTGCAGGCCTTCCCGACCACGCCGGCGTTCTTCCAGGTGCAGCTCGGGATCGACCTCAACCTCGACTCGGCCCGGTACGGCGGCGACCTCAAGCGGCTGAACTTCGTCTATCCGCACCGGGACATCGACAAGGCGATGGCCAACTTCTCGCTGGGCAACGTGGAGGAGGCCGCCTACTACCTCTACGTCGCCACCTTCCACCAGCCCGAGCTGGCGCCGCCGGGGATGCACTCGATCAAGCTGGAGTGCCCGACCCGGCTGGACAGCGTCGGGATCGACTGGGACCGCGACAAGGACGCCATCGCGGACAGCTTCATCCGGCGCACCGAGGCGCTCATCCCCGGGCTGCGCCGGCACATCGTCGCCCGCCGCGTGCACACGCCCCTGGACATGCTCCGGCGCACCCGGAACGACCGCGGTGCGTTCGCCGGCTGGGCGATGGTTCCGCAGATGCTCGGCCGGTCCCGCCCGCAGCAGCGCTCGCCCGTGCCGGGGCTCTACCTGGCGGGGCAGTGGACCACGCCCAACGCGGGCCTGCCGTGGGTCGTGCTGTCGGGGTACAACACCGCGGGCCTCGTGCTCGCCGACGCCGGAGGGCACCCGCGGTGGATGCACTGACGGTCTCGCCCGGCGAGCAGCGCAACCTCGACACCATGGCGGCGGTCGTCCCGTGCTGGAACCGCCACGACGTCGCGGGGATCCTGGCGCACTACGACGACGGGATCACCTGGCACGACGTGGCGAGGGGGCGGTCCTACCGGGGGAAGGGCGAGGTCGGGGCCTTCCTGGCGGCGCTCTTCTCCGCCGTGCCCGACCTCCGGCTGGACCTCACCACCCGGCTGCCGCACGGCGACCTGGTCGCGGAGGAGTACACGATCACCGGCACGCACCGGGGACCGCTGTTCGGGGTCCCACCGACCGGCCGGCGCCTGCACGTCCGGGCGGTGAGCTTCGTCCGCATGCGGGAGGGCCGGCTCGCCGAGGACACCTTCTACGTGGACCTCGCCGGACTCCTCGCCCAGATGGGCCTGCTCCCGCCGCTCGGCATCGCCGAGACCCGTTGGGGACGGGCGGGCCTGCGCCTCGCCGTCTTCCTGCGCTCGCCTCGGCGAGCCTTCGTGACACGCCGCGCCCGCCGGGGCTCCCCGAGGCCGAGGCGCTAGCAGCGCCCGGCGCCGCTGGAGGACGCTTGCTCCCCTAGGAGTTCGCCACCGCGCCGTCCGCAGATGGTGGGACTCGTGCCGTCCGACCCGCCCGGGGCCGGGGACCCCGGCCGCCGGCTGACCGTCCAGGGGGATCCGATGCACCGACCGGTTGCCACCTCGCTCCTGTCGACGTGCGTAGTCGTGCTCGTCGCGACCGGCTGCGGAGGGCAGGAGGAGGCTCCGGCCCAGACCGGCGGGAGCCCCGAGGCCCCCGGTTCCCCCTCACCGGGGGGCGGCGGCGAGGAGCTGACCGCGCGGTTGGTGGACCCCGAGGGGCAGGAGGTCGGCACCGCGACCCTCTCCGACGCGGAGGAGGGTCTGCAGGTCTCCGTCGAGGTCACCGGCCTCCCGCCGGGCTTCCACGGGTTCCACCTGCACGCCATCGGCGTCTGCGAGCCGGACAGCCCCAACCCGGCCGATCCCTCGATGACGGGGGACTTCCTGTCCGCCGGCGGGCACATCGGCGCCGGGGAGACCGACCACGGCCGGCACGCCGGCGACCTCCCCGTCCTCTACGTCAGCGAGGCGGGCACCGGGTCGCTCACCGCCGTCACCGACGCGCTGACCTCCGGCGAGGTCACCGACGAGGACGGCAGCACGGTCATGGTGCACGCCGCCGCCGACAACTACGCGAACATCCCGGACCGGTACGCCCCGGGCGGCCCGGACGAGATGACGCGGAACACCGGGGACGCCGGCGGCCGTATCGCCTGCGGCGTGGTCGAGGGCTGATCCCCGGCCGGGTGCCCCGTCGGCCGGCGCTCAGCGCCGGCCGGGCTCGGCAGCAGCTGTTGGTGGCCGGTTCCTGAATCACCGGACGCGGCCACCGTCGTGGGCGCACGGCTCGGCGTGCACGCGGCCCCGGACGGTCGCGGCCATCTCCGTGGTGGGCAGGTTCTCCTCGGCGGGCGGCGTCGCGGCCTTGCCGGCCGCTTTCGCGGCCGGCGTCGCCGCCCACCGAGCGGGGGCCGTCACGCGGTGATGCCGATGCTCGGAGTGTCGTTCAGCGGAGCTCCTCGATCAGCCCGATGATGATGCCGTCGGGGCCGTGGATGTAGCAGTACCGGTAGATGTCACCGTACTGCGCCACCTCGCCCACGAGTTCGGCGCCGTGGGCGCGCAGGCGGTCGAGGACGTCGTCGACGGCGTCAACGACGAACGTGAGGCGAGGGATGCCCGGGGTGTTCATCGGCGCCCTCGGCG
>DATAAV010000375.1:0-1715 GCA_036259935.1 Geodermatophilus sp.
GGCTGACCGCGGCGCGCCGGTCCCAGTCGACCAGCCGGTCGACGTCGCGGGCGATCGCGTGCGCGTGGGCCAGCAGCTGGTGGGCGACGAGCACCGGCTGGGCGTGCGGGAGGTGGGTCATCCCGGGCGCGGGGACGTCGCGGTAGCGCTCGGCGAGGCCGATCAGCGCGTCCTCCAGCTCGGCGAGCTCGCCGACCAGGGCCCGGACGTTGTGCCGCAGGTACAGCCGCAGGTCGGTGGCGACCTGGTCGTTGCGGCTGCGCCCGGCGCGCAGCTTCCCGCCGAGGGTGCCCAACTTCTCGAGCAGGCCACGCTCGAGGGCCTCGTGCACGTCCTCGTCGGCCTCGACGGGGGCGAACGTGCCGGCCGCGACCTCGGCCGAGAGCTCGGTGAGCGCGCCGATCATCTGCTCGAGCTCGTCGTCGGTGAGCAGGCCGGCCCGGTGCAGCACCCGGGCGTGCGCCCGGGAGCCGGCCAGGTCGTAGGGCGCCAGCCGCCAGTCGACGTCGGTGGACTTCGACAGCGCCGCCATGGCCGGCGACGGGCCGCCGCCGAAGCGGCCGCCCCACAGCCGGGTCTGCGAGGCCGCGGTAGGGGCGTCGGGGCCGGCGGCGGGAGGCATGCTCGCGCTCACGCCCCGGCACCGCCGGCGAGCCGCTGGTCACGGGCCGCGGCCAGCTTCGAGGGCATTCCCCACAGCTGGACGAAACCCTTGGCCAGGCCCTGGTCGAAGGTGTCGCCGGTGTCGTAGGTGGCCAGGTTGAAGTCGTAGAGCGAGGCGTCGCTGCGCCGTCCGGTGACCGTGGCCCGGCCGCCGTGCAGGGTCATCCGGATCTCGCCGGTGACCGGCTGCTGGGACTTGGCGACAAAGGCGTCCAGCGCCCGCTTGAGGGGCGAGAACCACAGGCCGTCGTAGACCAGCTCGGCCCAGCGCTGCCCGACGGTCCGCTTGAACCGGGCCAGGTCGCGCTCGACGGTGACCGCCTCCAGCTCCTGGTGCGCGGTGATCAGCGCGATCGCGCCGGGCGCCTCGTACACCTCGCGGCTCTTGATGCCGACCAGCCGGTCCTCGACCATGTCCAGCCGGCCGACGCCCTGGGCGCCGGCGCGGGCGTTGAGCTCCTCGATCGCCTGCAGGACGGTGACCTGCCGGCCGTCGATCGTCGTCGGGACGCCGGCGGTGAAGCCGATGACGACCTCGTCGGGGTCGCGGGGCACCGCCGGGTCCTGGGTGTACTCGTAGAGGTCCTCGACGGGGCCGTTCCAGATGTCCTCGAGGAAGCCGGTCTCCACCGCGCGGCCCCAGACGTTCTGGTCGATCGAGTAGGGCGACTTCTTGGTGGTCGCGATCGGCAGGCCGCGCTCCTCGGCGAAGGCGATCGCCTTGTCGCGGGTCATGCCGGAGTCCCGCACGGGCGCAAGCACCTGCAGGTCGGGGCCCAGGGCGCCGATGCCGACCTCGAAGCGGACCTGGTCGTTGCCCTTGCCGGTGCAGCCGTGGGCGACCGTCGAGGCGCCGTGCTGCCTGGCGGCGGCGACCAGGTGCCTGACGATCAGCGGCCGGGACAGCGCCGAGACCAGCGGGTAGCGGTCCATGTAGAGGGCGTTGGCCTGCAGCGCCGGGAGGCAGAACTCCTCGGCGAACTCGTCGCGCATGTCCGCGACGATCGACTCGACCGCGCCGCAGTCGAGGGCGCGCCGGCGGATGACCTCCA
>DATAAV010000376.1:0-16918 GCA_036259935.1 Geodermatophilus sp.
CCGCGGGCGGAGCTGCTGCGTCCCTCCTCGGGAGGCCTCCGGCCCCCGCTCGTCCGTACCACCCGATCGGGGATGGCGGGAGACCTCCCGGCGCGGGATAGTGGCCGGGTGCCCGAGTTGCCCGAGGTCGAGGCGCTGGCCGCGTTCCTCCGCGAGAACGCCGTCGGCCACGTGCTGGCGCGGGCCGACCTCGCCTCCGTGCAGGCGATCAAGACCTTCGACCCGCCGCTGTCCGCGCTCGGTGGCCTGGAGGTCACCGGGGCGTCGCGGCACGGCAAGTTCCTCGACCTCGACGTCTCGGGTCTGCACCTGGTGGTGCACCTGGCGCGGGCCGGCTGGCTGCACTGGCGCACCGGACTGCCGACCGCCCCGCCCAAGCCGGGCAAGGGCCCGCTGGCACTGCGGGTCCATCTCCAGGACGGCAGCGGCTTCGACCTGACCGAGCAGGGCACCCGCAAGGGCCTGTCCGTCTACGTCGTCCGCAGCCCGGCGGAGGTGCCCGGGATCGCGCGGCTGGGGCCCGACGCGCTCGCCGTGGACCGCGAGCAGTTCGCCGCCCTGCTGGCGCAGCGGCACGGCCAGCTCAAGGGCGCGCTCACCGACCAGACACTGCTCGCCGGCATCGGCAACGCCTACTCCGACGAGATCCTGCACGCCGCCCGGCTCTCGCCGTTCAAGATGGCCGACAAGCTCACCGACGACGAACTGGTCCGGCTCTTCGACGCGATGCGGGCCACGCTCACCGACGCCCTGGAGCGGCAGGTGGGGCAGAAGGCGGCCACGCTCAAGGGCGAGAAGCGCTCGGGCCTGCGGGTGCACGCCCGCACGGGCCTGCCGTGCCCGGTCTGCGGGGACACCGTCCGCGAGGTCAGTTTCGCCGACACCTCGCTGCAGTACTGCCCGACCTGCCAGACCGGCGGCAAGCCGCTGGCCGACCGGCGGATGTCGAAGCTGCTGCGTTGAGCGGAGTGCCACGGGCGCACAATCCGCGCCGTGGCACTCCACCCGCTGGTGACCTTCGACCTCTTCAGCGCGCTGATCGACTCCCGGACCGGCGGCTCCGCGGTGCTCGGTGAGATCGCCCGCGCCCACGGGTGGGACGTCGACGGCGGCCGGCTCTACGGCCTCTGGGACGCGCACAACAAGGCCTCCCAGCGGGACCTCCCCACCTGGGTGCCGTTCACCGAGCACTGCCGCCGCGCGCTGGCCGCGGCCTACGTCGAGCTCCGGCGGGCGGCCGACGCCGACGACGACACCGAGCACCTGCTGGCCTCGGTGGGCGACTGGCCGCTGTGGCCGGACGTCGACAAGGGCCTGCCCGCCGTCGCGGCCCACCACCGGGTCGGCATCCTCTCCAACGTGGACGACGCCGTCCTGGCCCGCACCCGGGTCGGGCGCTTCCTCGGCGACCTCGTCGACGACGCCGCCGTCCTCACCTCCGAGCGGCTGCGGGCCTACAAGCCGGCGCCGGAGATCTACCTGCGCGCCCGGGAGCAGGCCGGCGGCGACCTGGTGCACGTCGCGACCTCGGCGCGGGACGTGCGGGGCGCGGTGGAGGCCGGCATCGAAGTCGTCCGGCTTCGCCGGCCGGGGCACCACCTGGACCCGGCCGGGCCGGCTCCGCGGGCGGAGGCGGGCAGCGTCGCCGAGGTGGGCCGGCTGCTCGAGGGCCGGTCCGGCTAGTCCGTCGCCCGCCGGGCGGCCAGCCAGGACGCCGCCCGGGCCGCGACAGATCCGGTCAGGCCCGCGTCGCCGTGCCCGACCGGCTCGTCGGCGACCGATCCGATCTCCGACCACCAGTCCACCAGCGGCGGCGGGGCCAGCGCGTCGATCCGCTCGCCCGGCCTCGGCACGGCGACCTGCACCCCCGAGCGCTCGGCCGCCGCGCAGACCCGCTGCACCGGCTCGGGCCAGCGGTGGAACCCGAGGTTGAACGTCGCCCAGTGCACCGGCACCAGCAGGCCGCCACCGAGGTCGCCGTGCGCGCGGACCGCTTCCTCGGGGTCCATGTGGATGTACTTCCACGCCTCGTTGTAGGCCCCGACGGGCAGCAGGGTGAGGTCGAAGGGGCCCAGCTGGGCGCCGATGCCGGCGAAGGCGGGGGTGTAGCCGGTGTCACCGCCGAAGAACACCCGGTGGTGCGGCCCGGCGATCGCCCAGGACGCCCACAGCGTCGTGTCCCGGGCGAAGAAGCGGCCGGAGAAGTGCCGAGCCTCGGTGCAGGTCAGGGTCAGCCCGGCCATCGTCGTGGACTCGTCCCAGTCCAGTTCGACGATGCGCTTCTCGGGCACGCCCCACTCCCGCAGGTGCGCCCCGATCCCCAGGGGGACGACGAAGGGCGCGGACTGGGTCCGGAGCAGCTCCCGCACGGTCGGCAGGTCGAGGTGGTCGTAGTGGTCGTGCGAGACGAGGACCGCGTCGACCGGCGGCAGCTCGGCCAGCTCCACCGGCACCGGGTGCAGCCGGCTGGGTCCGATCAGCGGGGACGGCGAGACGCGGGTGCCCCACACCGGGTCGACCAGCACGCGGTGGCCGTCGACCTCCAGCAGCGCGCTGGAGTGGCCGAACCAGGTGACCGCCAGCTCGCCGGCCTGCTCGGGCAGCTCCGGCCGGGCCAGGGGCACCGGGCGGGCCGGCAGCCCCTTGTGCCGCTCCTCGTGGATCTGCCGCAGCAGGCCGCGCCGGGCGCTGGCCGACGGCAGGGAGGGGGTGATCAGCCGGTTGTGGAACCGGCCGTCGACGTAGTGTGGCGAGCCGGCGGCGTACGGGCGCACCTGCCGCCGGCCGGCACCCAGCGCGGTCGGCAGCCCCCACGCGGCCCGGGCCACCCAGGACGCCGGCCCGGCGAGGGCGGCGGCGACGGCGGCGGTGGCGAGGGTGGTGCGCGCGGCGGGGAAGGGCACGCCTGCCAGCATCCCAGCCGGCCGAGCCCGGCGCGGGTGCCGTCCTGGAGGAGGGGGCGCAGACTGCCGCCATGACCGGCCCCGCGGCCCCGCCGGGCCCCGACGACGACGGCGGCGATCCCGCCTGCTGGCTGCAGCGGGTGTGCCCTGCTTGCGGGCGGCTGGCCGACGAGGACCCGCCGACCCGCTGCCCGGCCTGCGGTGAGCCGCTGCCGGAGGAGTGAAGGCGCCGCTCAGGATGCCGCGCCGTCCCGCCTGGCGAAGCGCCCGCGCCCGGCGGCGAAGTCGGCCAGCGTCCGGCGCAGCGCCACGCCGGGCCGGTCGCTCGGCAGGTGCAGCTCGTCGCGCAGCTGCAGCGGCAGCCCGGCGGCGGCCAGCCGGCCCTGCAGGTCGAGGTCCTCGGCGAGCATCCGCCGCCGGGCGGCGACCTCCTCGGCGACGACGTCCGGCGCCGGCAGCGGCGCGCCCGGCCCGGCCGAGACCAGCACGCGGGTGTGGACACGGGTGGAGTCGGCGTCCTCGGGCTGCAGCAGGAAGAGCACCGTCGTCACCGCACCCGTCTCCGGGAACTCCAGCCGCAGCCGCAGCTGGAACGGCGCCCGGTACACGTACATGGCGCGGCGCGGCACCGTGCCCCGGGTCTCGTGCACGCTGCGGAAGCCACCGGGCTCGGGCACCACCTCCGGCTCGGGCACCTACTGCCCGTCGGCCGTCGTGCACGTCGCCGCGTGGACGACGGGCAGGTGGGCCACGTCGAGCAACATGTCGGCCAGCGGCCCGGCCGGGTCCGGTGAGCGCACCGGGGGCAGCCAGGTGGTCACGAACCGCCGGTCGCCGTCTTCGGGCAGCTCCAGGGGGACGTCGACCGGCTCGGCCGGCGCCAGCCAGACCACTCCCAGGCGCTCCCGGACGCCGAAGGCCGGCGGATCGGCGTCGAGCCCGCCGGCGGTGCGGCGCAGCATCCAGGTGCGGCCCAGCAGGCGCACCTGCAGCCAGCCGCCCTCCCGGAGCTCGCGGGAGAGGGCCACCGGGTGCCAGGCGTGCTCGAGCGAGGGGTCGAGGTTGCCCAGCACCGGCCCGTCCGGGGCCGGGGGCTCGGGCGCCGGCTGGGGGACCGGCTCGCTCGCCGGCCGCGGCGGGTGGGCGACCGGGGTCCGCTCCGGCGCCAGCCAGATCCACCCGTGCCGCTCCTCGACCGCCCAGGGGACGGGGAGGTCGGCGCGGGGCGGCGGCGTGCCGTCCGGGCCCAGCGACGGTATGGCGACGCAGCGGCCCTCGGCGTCGAACCGCCACCCGTGGTACGGGCACTGCAGCCGGCCCTCGACGACCGTGCCGGCGGCCAGGGGCACCAGCCGGTGCGGGCACCGCGCCGGGAAGGCGCTCACCTCGCCCCCGGGGCGCAGCCGGAGGACGACGTAGGCCCGCCCGTCGGCACCCACCGGCACCGGCGTCGTCCCGACCTCGGCGGCGCGGGCCACCGGGAACCAACCCGTCGACGTGCTGCGCACTGCGGCCATGCCCCATTGCACCGTCGGCGGATTCCTGCGGCGTTACGTTCCGCCGACGGTTCCGCAACACGGTTGCGTCTCCTCGGGGAGCGCCGCGCCTGGAGCGTCCTTAGAGTGATCTGGATCACCATTGTGGGGGGACCCTGCTCAGACATGGGAGGCGCATCGTGACACCACCCGCCGAACGCCGGCTCCTGACGCCGGAGGAGTATCGCCAGGCCCAGGACTCGCCCGAGTTCCAGGAGCTCAAGCGGCGCTTCCGCCGGTTCGCCTTCCCCATGACCGTGGCGTTCCTCGCCTGGTACGTGCTCTACGTCCTGCTGTCCACCTACGCCCCCGACTTCATGGGCACCCGGGTGTTCGGCAACGTCAACCTGGGGATCCTGCTCGGCCTGGCGCAGTTCGTGACGACCTTCGCCATCACACACATCTACGTGGCCCACGCCAACAAGCGGACCGACCCGATCGCCGACGAGATGCGCGAGCGGCTGGAGCACCACGAGTACGCGCGCAAGACGCCGCCGGCCGACAGCGGAGCAGGTCGGGGGGCCCACCGTGCCTGAGCTGCAGCTCCTCGCCGCTGCCGACACCACCGTCGGGAACCCGTGGATCAACATCTCCATCTTCCTCGCCTTCGTCGCGGTCACCCTCGCGATCACGTTCCGGGCGAGCCGCAGCAACAAGAGCGCCGCCGACTACTACGCCGCCGGGCGCAGCATCAGCGGCCAGCAGAACGGCCTGGCGATCGCCGGTGACTACCTCTCTGCGGCGTCCTTCCTCGGCATCGCCGGGGCGATCGCCATCTACGGCTACGACGGGTTCCTCTACTCGATCGGGTTCCTCGTCGCCTGGCTGGTGGCGCTGCTGCTCGTCGCGGAGCTGATGCGCAACACCGCGCGATTCACCATGGCCGACGTCCTGGCCTTCCGGATGCGGCAGGGCCCGGTGCGGACGGCGGCGGCCACCTCGACGCTGGCCGTGTCGCTGTTCTACCTGCTCGCCCAGATGGCCGGGGCCGGGGCGCTGGTCACCCTGCTGCTCGGGGTGACCGGTGCCGCGGCCCAGGCGCTCGTCGTCGTCCTCGTCGGCGCGCTGATGATCTTCTACGTGCTCGTCGGTGGCATGCGCGGCACCACCTACGTGCAGATCATCAAGGCGACGCTGCTGATCCTCGGCGCCGGGGTCATGACCGTCTGGGTGCTGGCGCTGTTCGGCTTCAACCTGTCCGCGCTGCTCGGCGACGCCGCGGCTGACGGCGGTGACGCCGTCCTCCGGCCCGGTGCCCAGTACGGGATCAGCGACCTCACCCGGATCGACTTCCTCAGCCTGGCGCTGGCCCTGGTCCTCGGGACGGCGGGCCTCCCGCACGTGCTGATGCGCTTCTACACCGTGCCGACGGCGAAGGACGCCCGGCGCTCGGTGGTCTGGGCGATCTGGCTGATCGGCCTCTTCTACCTCTTCAGCCTGGTGATCGGTTACGGCGCCGGCGCGCTCGTGGGAGCGGAGACGATCACGGCCGCACCCGGTGCGGTCAACTCGGCCGCGCCGCTGCTCGCCTTCGAGCTGGGCGGCACCGTGCTCCTGGGGCTGATCTCGGGGGTCGCGTTCGCCACCATCCTGGCGGTGGTCGCCGGGCTGACGATCACCGCGTCGGCGTCGTTCGCGCACGACGTCTACGCCTCGGTGATCAAGAAGGGCCACATGGCGGCCGACGCCGAGGTCCGGGTGGCCCGCACCACCGCCGTCGTCATCGGCGCAATCTCCATCGTCCTGGGGATCCTCGCCCTGCAGGCCGGTCTGAACGTGGCCTTCCTGGTGGCGTTGGCCTTCGCAGTGGCGGCCTCGGCGAACCTGCCCACGATCATCTACACGTTGTTCTGGAGGCGCTTCACCACCCAGGGCGCGCTGTGGTCGATCTACGGCGGGCTGCTCGTCTGCGTCGCCCTGATCCTCTTCTCCCCGGTGGTGAGCGGCACCGAGACGTCGATGTTCCCGAACGTCGACTTCGCGTGGTTCCCGCTGCGCAACCCCGGCCTGGTGTCGATCCCGCTGTCGTTCTTCCTCGGCTGGCTCGGCACCGTCGTGTCCAAGGAGAAGCCCGACGAGGAGAAGTGGGGCGAGCTGGAGGTGCGGGCCCTCACCGGGATCGGGGCGGAGAAGGCCGTCGAGCACTGAAAGAAGGACCCCCGTGCCCCCCGCCGCTCGCAGGCTCGCGGCGGGACCCTGAAGAAGGACCCCCTCCTCCCCACCCCTCGCACGCTCGGGTCGGTGCCCTGGAGGGGCCACTCAACCGCCGAGGCGCGCGTCCCCGTTCCCGGGGGGCGCGCGCCTCGCGCGTCGATAGGGTCGCTCCGGTGAGCGCGCGCATCGTCCTGTTCGGGGCCACCGGCTACACCGGGCGGCGGACGGCGGAGGCCCTGGTCAACCGCGGCGCCCGGCCGGTGCTCGCCGGCCGTGATCCCGCCCGGCTGGGGGAGCTGGCCGAGCGGCTGGGCGGGCTGGAGACCGCCCGCGGCGACGTCACCGACCCCGCGTCGGTGCGGGCGCTGCTCACCGGCGGCGACGTGCTCGTCACCACGGTGGGCCCGTTCCTGCGGCTCGGCGAGCCGGCGGTGCGGGCAGCCGTCGACGCCGGCACGGTCTATCTGGACTCCACCGGCGAGCCGCCGTTCATCCGGCGGATCTTCGACGTCCACGGTCCGCGGGCCGCGGCCACCGGCGCCGGGCTGGTGCCCGCCTTCGGGCTGGACTACGTGCCCGGCACTCTGGCCGGCGCGCTGGCGCTGGCCGAGGCCGGGGAGCGCGCCTTCCGCGTGGACATCGGCTACACGATCGACGGCGCCTCGGGGCAGGCCTTCTCGCGGGGCACCCTGGTCTCCGCCGTCGGCGTCGTCCTGGAGCCCGGGTTCGCGTTCACCGGTGGCCGGCTGGTGCCCGAGCCGGCCGGCCGGCGGCTGTGGCGCTTCCAGGCCGGCGGGCGGGCGCGCCGGGGGCTGTCGGTCGGCGGCTCGGAGCACCTGACCCTGCCCGGGCTGGCCCCGACGCTGCAGGAGGTGGGCGTCCACCTCGACTGGTTCGGTGCTCTGGCCCCGGTCGCGCATCGCCTGGCGCCGCTGACCGCGCTGGCCGGCCGCGTGCCGGGCGCCCGCCAGGGGGCGCAGCGGCTGGCGGAGGCGGTCGGCCGCCGGGTCGCCGCGGCGCCGTCGGAGGGCACGGTGGCCCGGGCCCGCACGCATACCGTCGCCGAGGTCCGCGACCCGGCCGGTGAGCTGGTCAGCCGGGTGGACCTCGCCGGGCCGGAGGCCTACAGGCTGACCGCCGGCCTGCTGGCGTGGGGCGCCACGACCGCCGCGGAGCACGGGCTGCGGGGCAGCGGTGCGCTCGGCCCGGTGCAGGCCTTCGGCCTGGAGGCGCTCACCGCGGGCGCCGCCGAGGCCGGCCTGAAGCGGCAGTGAGCGCGCCCGCGATCACGGCCGTCGTCTGCGTCGACATCGGGTCGACCTGGACCAAAGCCGCGCTGGTGGAGCTGCCGGACGGACGGCTGCAGGCCACCGCGCAGGCCCCGACGACCCCCGGTGACGTCGTCCGCGGGGTCCTGACCGCCACCGAGGGGTTCGCCGAGGCGCCCGTGCTCGCCTGCTCGAGCGCCGGCGGCGGCCTGCGGCTGGCGGTCGTCGGCTACGAGGCGCTGATCAGCGCCGAGGCGGGGCACCGGGTCGCGCTGTCGGCCGGCGCCCGGGTCGTGCACGTGGCCGCCGGGCTGCTCGACGACCGTGGGCTCGCCGCCCTGTGGGCCGCGGCCCCCGACGTCGTCCTGCTGGTGGGCGGCACCGACGGCGGGGAGGCCTCGGTGCTGCGGGCCAACGCCGCGACCCTCGCGGGTGCGGGCCGGTACGTCCCGGTCGTGCTGGCCGGCAACGCCGCCGTCCGCGACGAGGTGGCCGCGCTGCTGCGCGCCGCCGGACTGCCGGTGACCGAGGCGGAGAACGTGCTGCCCGACATCGGCCGGCTCGCGCCCGAGCCGGCACGCGCGGCGATCCGCGAGGTGTTCCTCCGGCACGTCATCGGCGGCGACACCCTCTCCACCGATCCGCGGCTGCGGCGCTGGGTCCGCACGGTGACGCCGGACGCGGTGCTCGCCGCCGTGGCGGCGCTCGCCGACCTGTGGACGACGGCGGAGGCGCCCGGCACCGTCGTCGTCGACGTGGGCGGGGCGACCACCGACGTCTACTGCGCGCCCGGGCCCGACGCCGAGCGGGCGTCCCTCGGCCGGGAGGCGGTGGGTGCGCCTCCGGTGCGCCGCACGGTGGAGGGCGACCTCGGCGTCGCCACGAGCGCGGACGCCCTCCGCGCCGCCGCGGCGGCCGAGGGGGTGCCGCTGCCCGGCGGGGACCTGCTGGACCTGGGCGCGGCGGCCGCCACGGTGGCGCTGCGCCGGCACCTGCGGGCCGAGGCCGCCTACGGAGCGGGCGGGGCCGGTGCTCGGGGGGCCGGTCTGGTCGTCCTCTCCGGCGGGGTGTTCCGGCACGCCGAACCCGCGGCGCTGGAGGCCGCTGTCGCCCGGATCGCCGCCGACGCCGGCGGGGCGGGCGGCGTTCTCGCGCGCGCGGACGTCGTCGTCGACCGCCGGTACGTGCTGGCCCCGGCGGGCCTGCTGGCGGCCGAGCATCCCGGTGCGGCCGCCGGCCTGCTGGGCGGCCTGCTCGACGGCCGGCCGCCCGGGTTCCTCAGCGGGGGGCGAGCGTCGCGGCCCACGAGCCGGCCGACGCCGCCGCGGTGAACCCCGCGACCTCGTCGGCGGCCATGTCCACCGCCGCGTAGCCGCCCGCGCCGGCGCCCACGCAGGCGACGACGGTGGCCAGGCCCGCGCGCCGCTGGAACAGGCTCTGCTGCACCTGCCAGCCGACGACCGCACGTCGCTGCAGCAGCGCGTGCTCGCGCACCAGCCAGCCGCTGCGGACGGCGAACGAGCGGGGGCCGGCGCGGTGGCCCAGGGCCGCGTACCGGCCCAGCCCCAGCGGCACCCCCAGCACAGTGAGCACGCCGCCTGCGACCAGCAGCTCCCACCAACCGAGCGTCACCGTGGCGAGCACGCCGGCCGCGGTGACGGCCAGACCCGCGCCCACCGCGCGCAGGATCCGGCGGCGGCGGGCGGCCGGCGGATGCCGGACGAGCGAGCCGGGGTCGTCGACCAGCAGGGTCGCCAGCGCCCACGCCTGGGCGTGGGGGCCGAGCGGCAGCACCTGCCCGCGGCGGGCGGCGTCCCCGAGGCCGGTGACCAGGGCGGTGGCCCGGGCGGCCCCCACCCAGCGCATGCCCAACCCCTCGGTGACCGTGCAGCCGCGGATGCGGTCCACCTCCAGCTCGGTGTGCCGGCGGGTGACGAGGCCGCGGTCGGCGATCAGCGACCCGCCGCGGCGGACCAGCCGGAACCCCCAGTTGACCAGCACCGCCCCGAGCACCGCCCCGGCCGCGAGCAGCACCAGGCCGACGACGGCGGCGAGGACCAGCACCCGCCCGTCGCCGAGGTCGGGGCCCTCGACGTCCGGCCGCAGGTCGCGGGGCAGCTCCTCGGCCAGCCGGAACAGGGCGCTCACCGCGGCCAGCGGCACGGCCAGGTAGCTGCCCACCAGCGGCGCGTAGAGCAGCCAGCGGGGATCGAACCGGGCCAGCTCCTGCTCGGCGGGGGCCTCCTCGGCGACCTCGGGCTCCGCCGTCGACGGCTCCGGGCGACGGGACAGCAGCCGGGCGCGCAGCCGGTCACCCTCGGCGCGGGAGACGCCGTCGACGACGAGCTCCTCCTGGCCGCCGGGGGCACCAGCGGCGGCGTCGATGCGCACCCGGACCAGGCCGAACAGCCGGTGCAGGGCAGGGGCCTCGACCTCCACGCCCCGGATCCGGTCGTTCGGCACGGTGCGCACCGAGCGGGCGAGCAGCCCGCGGGTCACCACCACCGCCGTCGGCCCGTCGACGTAGGTGAACCGCCACCAGGACAGCGCCGCCGCGGCGAGGGAGGCGAGGGTGACGGCGACGACGAGGCCGACCACGGCCGCCGTCCCGCCGTCGAAACCCATGGCGGCGCCGATCGGGAGCACGAGCGGCACGAACTGGCGCGCCTGCCGGAAGGTCACGGCGTGCACCAGCACGATCCGCGGCGAGGTGCGGCGGCGCGGTAGGTCCTGCTCCGTCCCGGCTGCGGTCACGTGGCCTCGTCGCGGACGAGCTCGGCCCGGCGGGCCAGGTCCTCGGCGACCCGCTGGGCGACGTCGGCCTCCAGGTGCGGCACCCGCACGGTGCCCTGGGAGGAGGCGGTCAGCACGATGACCGAGGCCAGCCCGAACAGCTGCTGCAGCACGCCGCGGGTGACGTCGACGGTCTGGATCCGGGAGATGGGCACGAGCGTCCAGGTGCGGGTCAGCCAGCCGGTGAGGGTGTAGACCGCCTCCTCGGTGACCTCCCAGCGGTGCACCCGGTACCGGATCCAGGGCCGGACGCCGACCGCCACCAACGCGTAGACCGCGACCAGGGCCGGGAGCACCCACCGCAGCACCGGCACCGGCCCGCGCTCCGGGACGACCAGCAGGAACATCCCGACGACGGCGCCGTAGCCCAGCGAGCCGAGCACGCCCTCGGTGATCCACAGCCCGATCGCCGACCGGGACAGCGGCCAGGCCGGCCGGCGGGCGGGGGCGTCGGGGGACATCGGCTCCATCCTCGCAGCCGGCCGGCCGGCGTCCCCGTGTCACGATGGGGAACGTGATGCCGCAGCAGGTCCCGACCGTGCCCGCCGCCGAGGTGCCGGAGGACGCCATCGTCCTCGACGTCCGCGAGGACGCCGAGTGGGTGGCCGGCCACATCGAGGGCGCGACCCACATCCCGCTGGGCGACGTCCCGGCGCGCCTCGACGACGTCCCCGAGGGCGACCCCATCTACGTCACCTGCCGCGGCGGTGGCCGCTCGGCGCGGGCCGCCGCCTGGCTGAACCGCAACGGCTACGACGCGGTCAACGTCGCCGGCGGAATGGGTGCGTGGCAGGAGGCCGGCCGGCCGATGGTGAGCGAGACCGGCCAGCCGCCCTTCGTGCTCTGACGCCCCGCCCCGGGTCCCGCCCTGAGCTGGCGAAGGGTGGGGAGGACGAGGTCCTTCTTTGACGCCCCGCCCCGGGTCCCGCCCTGAGCTGGCGAAGGGTGGGGAGGACGGGGTCCTTTCTCAGCTCCCGACCTGGTACTCCGCGAAGCGCTCGCGCAGGTCCTTCTTGGAGAACTTGCCGACGCTGGTCTTGGGGATCTCGTCGATGAACTCGACCGCGTCGGGCAGCCACCACTTGGCGACCTGCGGCTTCAGGTGCTCCAGGACCTCCTCCTCGGTCATCGTCTCGCCCGGCTTGAGGACGACGCAGGCCAGCGGCCGCTCGTCCCACTTCGGGTGCGGGATGCCGACGACCGCGGCCTCCCTCACCTTCGGGTGGCTCATGATCGCGTTCTCGAGGTCGACCGAGCTGATCCACTCGCCGCCGGACTTGATGAGGTCCTTGGTGCGGTCGGCGATGCGGACCGAGCCGTACTCGTCCAGGGCTGCGACGTCACCGGTGCGCATCCAGCCGTCGGGCGTCGAGAGGACGACGCCGGCGTCGGGCTTGTAGTAGTCCTTCGCGCACCACGGGCCGCGCACCTGCAGCTCGCCGGTGGCCTTGTCGTCCCACGTCTGGGGCTCGAGGGTGTCGGCGTCGACGATGCGCGCCTCCACGCCGAGGAACGGCGTGCCGGCCCGGGCGCGGTAGGCGGCCTTGGTCTCGTCATCGGCGTCCAGGAGACGGCGGGGCAGCACGGCGGCGGAGGCGACCGGGTGGGTCTCGGTCATGCCCCACGCCTGCAGGATGGGCAGCCCGATCTGCTCCCGGTAGGCCTCCGACAGCGCCTTGGGCACCGCCGAGCCACCGCAGCCGATCGTGCGCAGCTGGTGCGGCCGGCCGGCCAGGTGGGGGAGCACGCCCTGCCAGATGGTGGGTACGCCGGCGGTGAAGGTGACGCCCTCGTTCACGATCAGGTCGGCCAGCGCCTCCGGCTGCATCATCGAGCCGGGCATCACCAGGGAGGCGCCCGCCGCGGGCGCGGCCTGCGCGATGCCCCAGGCGTTGGCGTGGAACATCGGCACGACGGGCATCGCGACGTCCTGGACCCCCAGGCCGAAGGCGTTGGGCGCGATCACCGCCATGGTGTGCAGCCAGGTCGAGCGGTGCGTGTACACGACCCCCTTGGGGTTGCCCGTCGTTCCGCTCGTGTAGCACATCGAGGCCGCGCGGTTCTCGTCCTCCACGTAGAAGTCGACCGGCTGCGCGTCGGCGAGCAGGGCCTCGTAGTCCAGCACCCGCGGGTCGTCGGGGATCTCGTTGTTCCCGCCGTCGTCCATGACCACGACGTGCTGGACGGTCTTCATCGTGTCGATCAGCGGCCACAGCAGCGGCAGCACCGTGCGGTCGACGAAGATGACCTCGTCCTCGGCGTGGTTGGCGATGTAGGTCAGCTGCTCGGGGAACAGCCGGATGTTGAGCGTGTGCAGAATGCGACCGGTGCCCGGGGCGGCGAAGTACAGCTCCAGGTGGCGCTGGCTGTTCCAGCCGAAGGTGCCGACCCTCCCGTCGGCGCTGATGCCCAGCGAGTCGAGCACCCCGCCCAGCCTGCGCGTGCGCCGGGCCCACTCCGCGTAGGTCGTACGGGTCATCCCGTCCGGCCCGTTGGTCACGATGGTCCCGTCGCCGTAGTGCTGCTCGACGTGCCGGAAGATCGCATCGATGGTGAGGGGGTAGTCCTGCATCAGGCCACGCATGGCCGCATCGTGCCAGTGAGCGGGCTCACCTTCTACCCGTGGGTAGGCGCTACGGCGTCAGGACGACGGGCAGCCGCGCCAGCCCGCGGATGACGAACTCCGGACGGCGCTCCGGCTCGCCGCCGAGCTCCAGCCGCGAGGTCCGGTCCAGCAGCGCGCCGAAGGATGCCTGCAGTTCGACGCGGGCCAGCGGCGCCCCGATGCAGAAGTGGACGCCGGCCCCGAAGGAGATGTGCGGGTTGTCGGTGCGGCCGACGTCGAGGGTCTCCGGGTCGGCGAAGACGGCGGGGTCGTGGTTGGCCGAGCCGAGCAGCGCGGCGATCTTTCGCCCCTTCGGCACGGTCACCCCGCCGATCTCGACGTCCTCGGTGGCGGTGCGCTCGAACAGCTGCAGCGGCGAGTCGAACCGCATGAGCTCCTCGATCGCCGTCGGCAGCAGGCTCCGGTCATCCCGCAGCCGCTGCAGCTGGTCGGGATGACGCAGCAGGGCCAGCGTGCCGTTCCCGGTGACGTTGACCGTGGCCTCGTGCCCGGCGTTGAGCAGCAGGATGCAGGTGGTGACCAGCTCATCCTCGGTGAGCCGGTCCCCCTCCGCGTCGCGGACGCTCACCAGATGGCTGACCAGGTCCTCGCCGGGCTGCCGGCGCCGCTCGGCGGCGACCTCGCGCAGGTAGGCGACGAACTCGTCGGCCGCCCGCTCCGCGGCCTCCTCCCGCTCCCGCGTGCGCTCGTACTCGTACATCTTCACGATCGCGTTCGACCACGGGCGCAGCAGCGGCCGGTCGGCCTCGGGCACGCCGAGCAGCTCGGCGATGACGGCGACCGGCAGCTGCTCGGCCATGCCGGTGAGCAAGTCGACCGGTTCGGTGCCGGCCGAGCGTTCGAGCAGGCCGTCGACCAGCCGCCCGGCCAGCTCCTCCACCCAGGGCCGCAGCCGCTCGACGTGGCCGCGGGCGAACGCGGTGCTGATCAGCCGGCGCAGCCGGGTGTGCTGCGGCGGCTCCATCTCGAGGATCGCGTTGCGGTGGATGAGGTTGAAGCTCTCGAACCGCTCGGCCGGGGCCTTGTCCACCCAGATCCGCCCCAGCCGCCGGTCGCGCAGGACGGCGTTGGACTCCGCGTGCGTGAACGCCAGCCACAGGCCCAGCCCCTCGTGCCACTGCACCGGCGCCGCCGCCCGCGCCCGGGCGAAGGCGGGATAGGGGTCGGCGACGACGGCCGGGTCGGTGAGGTCCAGCGGTGGAGCGGCCAGTGTCACGGGGCGAGCCTAGGCACCCGTCCGCCCCACCTAGGCTTCCGGCATGGCTCGTTCCGCGACCCGCCGCCGTCCCTCCGCCGCCGCCGAGGGCGGTGTCAACCCCAAGGCCCCGTGCCCCTGCGGGTCGGGCCGCCGGTACAAGCACTGCCACGGCTCGGGGTACGCGCCGCCGGTGATCCGGCCGTTCGAGGGGCTGCCGGGCGAGCCGCACTGGGTGGCGCTGCGGGAGCTCGTGCCCGCGGCGACCGCGCCGCTGCGGACGTCGGACGGCCGCGAGGTCACCCTGGCCAGCGTGCTGCCCGGCGGCGCGCCGGCGCTCGTGCGGGCCAGCGGGGAGATCCTGCTCGGCGTCCAGCTGCCGGCCTCCTCCGACGACATCAGCCGCGACCTCGGGACGGCGCTGGCCGCCGCGCTCGAGGCGCCGCCCGGGGCGCCGGTGGACCCGGGCCCGATCGGCGCGGCCGGTTCCTCCGGGCCCCGGCTGCAGGAGCTGCTGGACCTCGAGGCGCCGCTCGAGGTGACCGTGCACGCCGACTTCGGCTTCTGGCTGGAGGGCACCGACGCCGGGCCCGCCGCCCGGGCCGGGCTGGAGCGGGCCAACGAGGCCGTGCTCCCCACCGAGCTGCTCGACGGCCTCGGCGCCGCCTACTGGGTGCGCCCCGGCTCCGAGCGGGCGCACCTGCGGTGGGTGCGGCCGGAGGCGGAGGAGCCGCTGCTGGACGCGCTGGCGCGGCTCTCGGCCGCCGAGCGGCTCATGCTCGGCGAGGGCACCCGGTACGCCGGCGCGTTCCGCGCCCACGGGCTCGTGGTGCCGGTGTGGGACCTACCGGCCGACACCCCGGCCGCCGAGTGGACCGGCCCGGCCGCGGAGTTCCAGGCGCGGCTGGAGGAGGCGCTCGCGGTGACCGAGCCGCTCACCGCCGACGAGCGGCGGGCCCGCGCCGGGCTGCTCTCCCGGCAGATCACCCTGCGCTAGGCGTACCCATGCTCTGCCCACCACCGTGGGCAGGGCACGGGAGGGCGCCGGCCGTCGTCGTCCGCGCGTCCGGCGGGACCGTCGTCCGGCCGCGGCGGCCGGGCCGGCGAAACACGGGGCGGGAGCGTTACCGGACCGTGACGACCGAAAGCGGGTCGCGGCTTGACGGCGCCCCCTTGTTAACGCTCACACTATGTGGGCTCGCGCACAGGCGGGCCTGGACGCCGGGTCATGCGGCGGCAGACGTCTCGAGGAGGAGATCGCAGTGCTCAATAGGCTCGGATTGACCGCCGCGAGCGCCGTGCTGGCGCTCGGCCTGGCGGCCTGTGGCGGCGAGGGCGCCGGGGGTGGCGGAGGCGCCGGCGGCGGTGCCGAGGCGGAGGATCTCCTGGTCGGGGTCTCGATGCCGACCCAGACGTCCGAGCGCTGGATCGCCGACGGCAACTCGGTGCGCGACCAGCTGGAGGAGGCGGGCTACCAGGTCAACCTGCAGTACGCGAACAACGACATCCCGACCCAGTCGCAGCAGATCGACCAGATGATCACCGAGGGCGCCGACCTGCTGGTCATCGCCGCGATCGACGGCACCGCGCTCAGCGGCCAGCTCCAGGCGGCCGCCGACGCGAACATCCCGGTCATCTCCTACGACCGGCTCATCCGAGACAGCGAGCACGTCAACTTCTACGTCACGTTCGACAACTTCCAGGTCGGCGTCGCGCAGGGCACCGCCCTGCTGACCGGCCTCGGCCTCCTCAACGAGGACGGCTCCCGCGGCGCGGCGACCGGGCCGTTCAACGTCGAGCTGTTCGCCGGCTCGCTGGACGACAACAACGCCTTCTTCTTTTTCGACGGCGCCATGTCGGTCCTGCAGCCGTTCATCGACGACGGCACGCTCGTCGTGAAGTCCGGCCAGACCGACATCGAGCAGGTGGCCATCCTGCGCTGGGAGCAGGAAACCGCCCAGCGGCGCATGGAGGACCTGCTGACCTCGACCTACAACGACGGCACCCGGGTCGACGGGGTCCTGTCGCCCTACGACGGCCTGTCCCGCGGCATCATCACCGCGCTGCAGAACGCCGGGTACGGCCCGACCCTCGACGACCCCAACCCGATGCCCATCATCACCGGCCAGGACGCCGAGATCGCCTCGGTGAAGCTGATCGCCGACGGTGTCCAGCACTCGACGATCTTCAAGGACACCCGACTGCTGGCCGAGCAGGCCGTCGTCGCGGGCGAGGCGTTCCTCGAGGGCGGCGAGCCCGAGGCGAACGACACCGAGACCTACGACAACGGCGTCAAGGTCGTCCCGTCCTACCTGCTGCCGGTCGAGACGGTCTTCGCGGACAACATCCAGTCCGTGCTGATCGACTCCGGCTACTGGACGGCCGAAGAGGTCGCCAGCGGCCAGGCGGACTGACCTCCGCCCCCTGAGCCCGGGCGGGCCCGG
>DATAAV010000377.1:0-10888 GCA_036259935.1 Geodermatophilus sp.
TCTTCAGGGCGGTGAACTCCGCGGAGAGCGCCGCCTGCGAGTCGGTGTTCTGGGTGCCGTTGTTGTACTGCACGGCCAGGTCGTTCATGCGCTGCAGCATCGAGTGCACCTCGGTGAGGGCACCTTCCGCCGTCTGCACGACCGAGACGCCGTCCTGCGCGTTGCGGGCGGCGACCTTGAGGCCACCGATCTGCGAGCGCAGGCCCTCGGAGATGGCCAGGCCGGCCGCGTCGTCGGCGGCCCGGTTGATGCGCAGACCGCTGGACAGCTTCTCCAGCGACTTGCCCATCGCCGTGTCGGTGGCCGACAGGTTCCGGTAGGCGTTGAACGCGGCGATGTTGTTGTTGACGCGCAGACCCATGGTGTTCCTCCTTGGAATCGGGTCGTCCGGTGTCCCGCTGCATCCGTGCTGCGGGTGTTGCCTCCCTGGTTACGGCCGGGAGCAGCCGGGACTTGAGGCGAGTCGCGGACTTTTTCCGGACCTCGCTCAGGCGGGTTGTGCGGTGCCGCGCGCGCCGGCCGTCCACGGGTGCCGGGGGCGGGGGAGCGGCGGGGCGTTCCGGCCGGTGACCCGGTCGATGTAGGCCCGCTGCTGGTTGCGCGCGCGGACCCCGCCGTCGGCGGGCACGGCCTTGCCCTCCCACACCTCGCTCATCGCCGCGTGCAGCAGGGTGAGGGCGCGGGCCCGCATCTGCGAGACGCGGGAGAGGGTGACCCCGAGGTCGGCGGCGATGTCGGTGAGGGACTCCCCGCCGAAGAAATTGCGCTCCACGACCTCGTCGAGGCGGTCGGGCAGCGCCCGGATCGCCTCGTGCAGGTGCCGGGAGCGCTCGCTGCGCAGGAGCGCCCGCTCGGGGGAGTCGCCGGCGTCGGGGAGGTCGAGGGAGCCGCCGTCGGCGCCGGGGTCGGCGTCGATGCTCACCATCACCGCCCGGTGGACGTCGACCTGCAGCGCCTCGAGGTCGCCGGTGCCAACCCCCAGGGTGGCGGCCAGTTCCTCCCGCGTCGGGGGGCGGCCCAGCGTCATGGCGAGGGCGTCCGCGGCGGCGTCGGTCCGCCGCGCCGCGGCCCGCACCGACCGGCTGGCCCAGTCCCCGGAGCGCAGCTCGTCGAGGACCGCGCCCTGCAGGCGGGCCAGCGCGTAGGTGGCGAACGACGCGCCGGCCGAGGGGTCGAACCGCCGGGCCACCTCGACCAGCGCGACCCGGGCGCAGGAGAGCAGGTCCTCGCGGCTGACGTGGCCGGGCAGGGAGATGCGGGAGGCCACCGTGTTGACCGCGAAGGAGCACAGCGGCAGGTGCTCGGTCACCAGCGCGTCGACGTCGCGATCGGCCCAGGGCGGCGAGGAGGGACGCTCGGTCTCCGGGGCACGGGCTGGTCGCACGCCCCTCTTCTCGGCAGGTCCCGGCCGGGGTCGCACCCCGCGTCGCGGAGAAGTCCCGCGCTCGGCTTGAGGACCGCCCTCCCGGTGCCGATGGCAGCTCCTGACCACCGCCGGGGGTCAGGACGGTCCGCCCGGCGAGACGACGGAAGGGTGGTGCACGGCGTGGACTACCAGCACCTGTCGACGTTGCTGTGGCGGGAGCAGGAGCTGCTCGACCTGCTGCTGTTCAAGGCAGAGGAGAAGCAGTACCTGATCCTCACCGGCAAGACCCGCTGGCTGGCCCGGATCTCCCACGAGATCGAGGTGGTGCTCGACCAGCTGCGCACCCTCGAGGTGGAGCGGGCCGCGACCACCGAGGCGCTCGCCGTGCGGCTGGGGCTCGGGGCCAACCCGTCGCTGCGCCAGCTCGCCGAGGCGGCGCCGGCTCCGTGGGACGACCTGTTCGCCAAGCACCACGAAACGCTGCTGGTGCTCGTCACCGACCTGCGCAGCCTCTCCGACGCCAACCGCGAGCTGATCGAGGGCGGCCTGGCCGCGATCGGCGACGTCCTCGGCTCGGCACGGACCCCCTCGGCCGGCACCTACGGCGCCACCGGCCGGGCCGACCAGCGGTCGAACCGGGCCGTCACCCTGGACGGGGCTCTGTGAGCGAGCTTGCGAGCTCACAGCGGATGAACAGCGAGCCGCGAACGCAGGCGACGAGCGCCAGCGAGGAGTCCGAGTGAGTACCTTCTCCGGGCTGAACACCGCGACGACGGCGCTCTGGGCGCAGCGTCGCGGGCTCGACGTCACCGGGCAGAACATCGCCAACGTCAACACCGTCGGCTACTCCCGCCAGCGAGTCGACCTGCAGGCGATGGGCGGCAACACCGTCCCGGCCTTCTTCTCGGTGAGCCACGCCGTCGGCGGCGGGGTCAGCGCCGACGACGTCGAGCGCATCCGGGACGCCTTTCTGGAGGCGCGCGCCCAGCAGGAGCACGCCACGAGCAGCCGGCTGACCGCAGAGGCCGACGCGCTGGGCCAGATCGAGCAGGCCCTCCGGGAGCCGGGGGACACCGGCATCCAGGCGCTGCTCACCGAGATGTGGGCCGGCTGGGAGGACGTCGGCAACAACCCGCACGAGGAGCCGGCCCGCGGTCAGCTGCTCGAGCGCCTCGACACGCTCGCCGGCGGCCTGCGCTCCGCCCGCGCCTCGCTCGACCAGCAGTGGGACCAGACGCGGGAGAACCTGCAGACCCTGCTCATCGACGTCAACAACGCCGTGGCGGCGGTCGCCGAGCTCAACCAGGCGATCCAGCGGGCGACCGCGAGCGGCCTGCCGGCCAACGAGCTCGCCGACCGCCGGGACACCCTCGTCCTCGAACTCGCCGCCACGATCGGCGCCACCGGCCGGGCCGGCAGCGACGGGACGGTGGACGTCGTCGTCGGCGGCATCACCCTCGTGGCCGGCTCGACCGCGACCCGGGTGGGGCTGGCGGGCGCCACGGAGTCCGGCGGCGTGGGCTCCGACGCCCCGCGGATCGTCACCGTGCCCGGCGGGGCGACCATGCGCAGCGGCGGCACCGCCGAGGGGCAGCTCGCCGCGCTGGTCGACATCGTCCCCGAGTACCAGCAGCGTCTCGACGCGCTCGCGGCCGGCATCGCCGCAGCGCTGAACTCCGCGCACGCGGAGGGCTACGGCCTGGACGGAGCTCCGGGCGGCGCAATCTTCGGCGGCGGCGCCTCCGGGACGGACCCGGTGACCGCGGCCAACATCACCCTGCTGGTCACCGACCCCCGCAGGGTCGCCGCGTCCAAGGTCCCCGGCGGCGCGCTCGACGGCAGCCACGCCGACGCGATCGCGCAGCTGCGGCTGCAGCCGACCGGGCCCGACGTCTCCTACCGGCGGCTGGTCGTCGAGCTCGGCGTCCAGACCTCGGTCGTCGAGCGCAACCTCGGGATCCAGGCCGTGATCACCGCGCAGGTCGACGCCTCACGGGAGTCGGTGGCGGGGGTCAACCTCGACGAGGAGATGACCAACATGCTGTCCTTCCAGCACGCCTACTCCGCCGCCGGCCGGCTGGTGACGGCGATCGACGAGACGCTGGACCAGCTGATCAACCGCACCGGCCTCGTGGGGCGGTGACCTGATGCGCATCACCCAGCGCGCGGTCGCGCTCAGCAGCCTCCAGGGGCTCAACCGCAACCTCGACGCCGTCGGCCGGCTGCAGCAGCAGCTGACCTCCGGGCGGATGATCAGCACGCCGTCCGACTCGCCGACCGGCACCAACTGGGCCATGCAGACGCGCGCCGACCAGGCCTCCGTCGCCCAGCAGGCGCGCAACATCTCCGACGGGAAGGCCTGGGTGGGGGCCGCGGACTCCGCCCTCATGACCATGCTCGAGACGACGCGGCGGGTCCGCGACCTGGCCGTGCAGGGCCTCAACACCGGCTCCATGTCGCCGGCCGGCGCGGAGGCGATCGCGCTCGAGGTGACCAACCTGCGCGACAGCCTGCTCGGCCTGGCCAACCAGACCCTCGGCGGGCGTCCCCTCTTCGGCGGGGTCACGGCCGGCCGGTCCGCCTACGACGCCGCCGGGGGATGGGTCGGCACCGACGGCGCCCCGGTGCAGCGGCGGATCTCCGACACCGAGGTCGTCCGCATCGACATCACCGGGCCCGAGGCCTTCGGGCCGCCGGGGGACGACCTGTTCGCCGTCGTCGGGCGCATCGCCGACGACGTCACGACCGATCCGGCGGCGCTCGCCGCCGACCTCGAGGACCTCGACGTCGCGATCGACCGGATGCTCACCGCGCTCGCCGACGTGGGCGCCCGCTCGGCACGCATCGAGCACGCCGAGCAGGTGAACACCGACCGGTCGCTGACGCTGGCCACCCAGCTGTCGGAGATCGAGGGCGTCGACCTGCCCAGGACGATCATGGAACTGGAGATGCAGAAGGTCGGGTACGAGGCGGCGCTGGCCGCCACGGCCAAGGCCCTGCAGCCGACCCTCCTGGACTTCCTGCGGTGACACTGCCGCCGAGCCCTGCGGTGACACTGCCGCCGAGCCCTGCGGGAACGACGACCCTGGCCCCGGCCGCGACCCTGACCGTCCTGTCGTTTCCCCAGCCGTTGCCCGGCTTCCCCGGGCACCGCGACTACGTGCTGGTCGCCGCGGACGCCGAGGGGCGGCTGTTCTGGCTGCAGTCCGTGGCCCCGGACGGTCCGCGCTTCCTCGCCGTCGCCCCGGCCCCGTACTTCCCCGAGTACGCGCCGGCGCTGCCGCGGGCGGTCTGCGCCGACCTCGGCCTCGACGATCCCGCGGAGGCCCGCCTGTTCTGCCTGGTCTCCGTGCCCCCGGAGGGCGCGGAAGCGGCGACGGCGAACCTGCGCGCACCGGTCGTGGTGAACCCGGCCACGGGGCGGGCGACCCAGGTGGTGCTCCTCGACGGCTCCCATTCACATCGGCGTCCCCTGCGCCGATAACTCCCCCGGGCGGCACCGCCGCCTCCCGCCGGTCGGCGGGCACTGCCATGGACGGCCACCCACACCCACGGAGGGGTACGCGTGCTCACACTCACCCGGAGCGTCGGCGAGACGATCCGCATCGGCGACGACATCGAGGTCCACGTGGTCGAGGTCCGCGGCGGCACCGTGCGCCTCGGCTTCAAGGCGCCGCGGGAGGTGGCCATCCACCGCGAGGAGGTCTACCGGCAGATCGCCGAGGCGAACCTGCTGGCGGCGCAGGTCACCGCGGACACCCTGGGAGCGCTGGCCTCCTTCGCGCCTCCGCCCGCCGGGGGCGCCGACACGCCCGCGGAGGACCACCGAGCCTGACAGGAGCGGCGTCTCGGCCTGGCAGGAACTGCCCAGGGCGGCTGTCGAGTGGCCGCTATGCCGGTTCGCACGGGCAAGACTTGCCGAAGAGACCCCCCGACAACTGCGCATGGCACGGCGGGTCTTGTGGCCTGCCTGCGCTGTGCATGCGCCAGAGTTGCCCCCAAGCACGTCACAGGGGGCAACCACGATGCAACAGAGCGCAGTCACTTCCGGGTTCGGCCGGGCCGTTCGCGAGCCGGCCGTCGTCGACGCCCCGGCCGTCGAGTTCGCCGAGTCCGACAGCGTGGTCGTCCACGTGCAGCTGCGCCCGCGGCGCGGCTCCGCCCGCCGGTGCCTGGCCGCGCTCGCCGCGCTGGCCACCGAGCACTCCTCGGTTCCCCTGACGCTGACCGGGCTCAGCAAGGACGACCGCGTGGTCCGGGTGACCGTCGGCGTCGAGCTGGGTCCGCGGACGGCGGTGGCCCGCTTCTCGCCCCAGGCGCAGGCGGCCTACGCCTTCGTCAGCGCGCTGTTCACGACGCTGTACGACCACATGCCCGTCTACACGGCCGAGCCCGGTGAGGCCGAGCGCCTCGCGGCGGACGACCTGATGTCGCGGGTCGGTGCCGCCGCGGCGGCGTGCGACGCGTCGGTGCCCTTCCCCCGGCAGCCCCGGTCGGCCGAGCGGATCCCCGCCTGACCGTCGTCCTCCCGGGCGCCGCCTGCGTGCCCGCCGTGGCCCTGTCCTTCCCGCAGTCGCCAGGAGATCCGGTGAACGACCTCGTCCCCAGCCCCGCCGTCCCCGGCCCGGACCTCGCCGGCCGAGCCGGTGGCCCCGTGCGCGCGCCCCTCGTCTTCGGCGGCATCCCGGAGGCCGAGGGGTGGGCGCTCGCGCCGATCACACCGCGCGACCGCGTCCACTTCCGCGTGGACCGGGAGCTGCCGCTGGAGGAGTTCCGCCGCGACCTGCCCGACGGCGTCACGGTCAGCTACGACCAGGGGGAGGGGCTGTACCGGGTCGACGGGGCCTGCGGCCAGGCCCAGGTGCTCGCCGACTGGGTGCGAGCCTGGTGCACGGGGTGCGGCTGCACCACGGTGGGGCTGCGTGCGGAGACCGACGTCCGCCGCCGGGCGCCGCGCGACCTGCCGTCGGCCTTCCTCGACGACCTGTGCCGCCACTACCTGCCGGTCAGCCTCAAGCGGCTGCAGCGCAACATGAGCACGATCCGGCTGCACCTCCCCGATCCCGACGACCTGACCCAGCAGGTCAGCGAGTGGATCCTCAAGGCGGTCGGCCAGTACGACGAGACCAAGGGCGTGCCGTTCGGCGCCT
Source organism: Geodermatophilus sp. (assembly GCA_036259935.1). Taxonomy (GTDB): domain Bacteria; phylum Actinomycetota; class Actinomycetes; order Mycobacteriales; family Geodermatophilaceae; genus Geodermatophilus. The sequence continues at coordinate 6,517 of DATAAV010000377.1, forward strand.
TCCTGGCCACGCAGCTGTCCAAGTGGGTGCACGACCTCGGGCGCAATGCGCACGGCCGCACCGCGGCGGACACCGAGAACAAGCAGCAGAAGGCGATCGCCGCGTTCATCGCCGAGCACCAGCGCCGTCCGACCGAGAAGGAACTGGCGGCGTTCATGGGGCAGAGCGTCGCGACGCTGCGGCGCAACGCGCAGACGGTGGCGACCCTCAACGGGCTGCGCAACCTGCAGTCCCTGGACGGCGGGCCGGACGCGACGGAGATCCTGCTGCCGGACTCCGCCGAGGCGCCCGACGAGATCATGGGCGAGGCCGAGCAGACCCTGCTGTCGCACGCGCTGACCGCGGCGTGCGCGCCGGACCCGACCGCCCGGCGGGACCAGCGGGCCGGCCAGCCCAACGTGCTGGGCTGGGCGACCTGGTACCTCACCACGTGGGGCGGCCGGACGAAGACGCAGCTGTCGACGGAGCTCAACACCTCGGTGCGCAACATGAACGTGCACGCCGACCGGGTGGAGAAGGCGTTCAAGGACCGGCTGGCCGAGCTCGGGGAGTGAAACGCACCGGTTCCTGTCCCGGGACGGGTAAAAACTCCCGGGATCCGGGTCGATCGGGCCCGACGGCTGCCGATAGAACCTGCGTGACCTCCCGCACGGGCACCTGCCGGCTCCTCCGGGCCGCGCGCCGCGGCCGTGCTGATCTTCCGTCTCGGGGAGGTGCCCGGTGAGCGTTCTCCCCACGGACGACTCGGCCGAGGTCCTGGTGCCGCACTGGCTGGCCGGCGGCGAGCGGCAGCAGCTGGCTGTCGCGGTGCGGGCGGCCCTGGAGAGCTCCACGGTGCACCCGGTGACCGCCGTCCATCTCGCGGACGTGCTCACCGAGCTGCACGTGGCCGCCGCGCGCGACGCCGTGTGGCCGGCGTCGGCGGCCCGGGTCCGCCGGGTGACCGGATGGGGAGCCGACGTGCTGCCGGTGCGGCTGAGCGCGCGGGAGCTCGAGAGCGTGCTGTCCCTGCCGGCATTGCCGGAGTCGCTGGATGCCGCGCTGCGCGGAGGGCGGGCGTGAACGACGCCCGCTTCGGCGGGGGCGCCGCGGGGCTGCTGCAACGACTGCGGCCGGCGCCGATCAGCGTGGCCGACCTGCGGGACGCCGCCGAAGACGTGCTCCCCGGCCTGGCGACGACGCGGCTGCACGTGGCGGTGCTCGACGACCGGGTCGACGGGCCGCTGGTGGTCCTCGAGGAGGACGAGCGGCGGGTGCGGATGCCGCTGCGGGACCTCGCGGAGGACATGACCGACGCCTGCGTGCCCGCCACGGCCGAGGGCCTGACGGCGGCGCTTCGACGATGGGTCGCCGCCCGTCCGGTGCCCGACGCCGCGGCGGCTGCGGCCGGGGTGGCGGTGCTCGACTGGACCGACGCGGCCCAGGCCGCCGTCGGCTGGCGGGTGGTGCTGCGGCGGGGTGAGGTGGCCGTGCCGTGGACGCCGTCCGCGCCGGCGGACCGCCGCCGGATCCACGGCACCCGGGCGGCGGCCGCCCAGCGCGCCGGCGCCGTGGACGGGGTGCTCCGCGTGGAGGGGCCGGTGGCCCTGTGGTCGCACCCCGAGGTGCCGCTGCTGGCGACGACCGTGCTGGCGGCGCCGCAGCGGCTGCTGTCCCGGATCGCCCTGGCCGGGCTCGAGATCGCCGACATGCACGTGGTGATCAGCCCCCGGCACCCGGTGGCCTGTGCCGGCGCGGGTGTCGCCGCGCGGCTGGCCGGGGAGAGCGGCGGACCCTGCGTGCGCCTGCCGTGGCAGCGGCTGGCGCAGCTTCCCTGGTCCTGAGCTCTTCTGACATGCTCGTCCGCGGGCGCTGATCGCCGCCCGTCCGACCTGGCCCGTGAACGGGCGAGGCTCAGGCCGGGTGGCCGTACTCCCAGTGCCACGGCTCCGGCTTCTCCCCGCCGGGCGAGGCCCAGTCCGGCTGCACGAACCCGAAGCGGCCGGCGTTCTGGGTCATCCAGGTCCACTGGGGTGTGCCCGCGACATTGATCCCGCCGCACAGGTCCACGGCCAGCGCCCACCCGTGGTTCGACGTCCCGGGGACGGCGGCCAGCGCCGGCTTCCGGCGGAAGGCGCTGGCCTGGGCGGCGAGCGGCCGGTAGGAGTCGGTGATGCACAGGTCTCGGCCGAACGCGGCCGCGTAGGCCTCGGCCATCCCGGCGTAGGACGCCGCGGCGTCGCAGCGCAGCAGGTGACCGCCGCCGATCGGGCACAGCGCCGTCGCCGGGATGCGGCCGTTGGTCCAGCCGCCCCAGGCCGGGCCGACCGGTCCTGCCGGTGCCGGTTCCGCGCCGCACGTGCCACCTCCGCCGACCGGCAGGGGCGCGTTCGGCCGAGCGGGTGCGGGCAGCGTCACGCGCACCGCCCCGGACGGCTCCCCGAGCGCGCGGACGCCGACCTGGTAGGCCGCGGCCGAGGCACCGAGCACCTGCCCCTCGCCGAGATAGATGCCGACGTCGGTCCCCCCGTCGGTGAAGACGAGATCCCCCACCTGGAGCTGGGCGATCGGCACGGCGGCGCCTGCGGACCACTGGTCCCGCGCCGCGCCCGGCAGCGAGTGCCCGGCGAGCAGCCACGCGGCGGAGGTGAGGCCGCCGCAGTCGTACGTGTCCGGCCCCGAGGTGCCCGGCACATAGGGCCTGCCGAGCTGGGACAGCGCGCTGCTCACCGCGGCGACCGTCTCGGCCGGCAGCACGGTCACCACCTGGTTGCCGGCGACTGCCCAGGCGATCCCGGCGATCGGCTGTCCGGTGCTGTCCAGGGCAGGGGAGAGACCGGGCGGCAGGTGCTCGGGGTCGGCCAGCGCCTCCGCGAGCGGCGGGTCGATCCCCGCGTCGGCGAGCACTCCGAGCTGCTCCTGCCACCGCCGCAGGGCCTGCTGGTTGCGCTCCTGCTGCGGACCGGGGGAGGGGATGCTCCCCAGCGCGGCGAGGTGGGCGCTCACCCCGGCGTCCAGGTCGCTCACCGCGGCCCGGGCGGCGGCGAGCACGGCCTCGGCCTCGCGGACGACGTCGGCGAGGGCCGCCTCCGCGGCGGCCACCCGCTGGCGCGCGCCCTCGACGGCGCTCTGGGCCCGGCCGGCGCGGACCACCGCCGCCTCGCGATCCAGTCCGGCCCGCTCGACCACTGCCTGGTGGTAGAGGACGTCCGGGACCGCGGCCGGGTCGGCGACGCTGAGTCCGAGGAGGGGAATCCGCTGGGTCGCCGACCTCCGGTACAGGTCGGCGGCGGCGGAGCCGACCGACGCGCGCTCGGCCGACGCCGCGGCGGAGGCAGCCTGCTCGGCCTGCCGGGCGGCGTCGAGCTCGGCCCGCCGCCGGTCCATGTCGTCCAGGAGTCCCCGGTACCGGTCGGCGTTCTGCAGCAGCGCGCTCTGCGCCGTGAGGGCCAGGCCGGTCGGATCGGCGGGGGTGGCGTTCGGCTCCGCGGCCTGCGGGCCGGGCAGCAGCAGACCCACCACCAGCGGCAGCACGAGAACGCCGAGGACCACCACGGACAGCCGGGTGGACCACCGGCGTCCGCCGGGGACGACGCTTTCCGTCGATGCCTTCCGGCGGGGACGCGCGGCAGCGGGTCGGGTGCGCGGCCCGGAAGCGCGGAGGTGGGATGCAGAGCCCGGATGCCGGCCGGACGGGGACGGAGCCGGACGGGTGGACGGGCGGACCGCGGGCGCCGACGTCGGGCGGCGATCGTTCGCCGCGCGGGCCGCCAGGGCGGCCCGCAGTGCCTCGATCTCGCGGGTGGTCAGGGCCGGTCGGCCACCTGCCGCCAGGGAAGCCGCCTGCCCGGTGGGACGTCGGGCAGGGGTGGCGGTTCGAGCGGAGGGCCGGCCGCGCGGCGCTGATGTGCGCGGTGCAGGCACAGCAGCGTCCCCCGGCGGTCTCGTCGTACGTGGCCGGCTCGGCTGCGCGGGGGCAGCGGAGCTCTCGCCGTCGTATCGACCCGCCGGGGAGGTCGCCGGAGGTGAAAGAGGCAGCGGTCACCCGTCGGAGGGACGGGCTACGGAAGGCGGCACCCGTTCGGGGCGCGGCCGGCCGTTCGGAGGAGGTTCACGGAGGAAGGCCGGGGGCGGAAGGGGGATCAGTCTTCGGGAGGCCACCAGGCGCCGTGCCGGTGCACCAGCGGGATGCGCGACTCACCGCCGTCCTCGGTGGAGACGACGAGCTCGACCCGGGTGACGCGGCGCGGTTCGCCGTCCCGCCGGATCACCTGCCCCGTCGCCAGCGGCACCGGCGGGAGGGCCAGGACGTCCTCGGCGGAGGACTCCACCATGGGGGCTCCTTCCGGAGGCATCGGCCGCGCCGCACCGGCCGCCCCCCGCCCCCCCCCCC
>DATAAV010000378.1:0-5590 GCA_036259935.1 Geodermatophilus sp.
TCTCGCTCAACGGCCTGGACAAGGCCACCGCGATCGCCACCATCACCGAGTGGCTGGTGCAGCACGGCCACGGCGAGGCGACGACCACCTACAAGCTGCGCGACTGGCTGTTCAGCCGGCAGCGCTACTGGGGCGAGCCGTTCCCGATCGTCTACGACGAGCACGGGCTGCCGGTCGCCGTCCCGGACTCGATGCTGCCGGTGCTGCTGCCCGAGGTCGACGACTACTCGCCGAAGACCTTCGAGGACGACGACGCCGACTCCGCACCCGAGCCGCCGCTGTCGCGGGCCACCGAGTGGACGACGGTCGAGCTCGACCTGGGCGACGGGCCCAAGCGCTACCGCCGCGAGACCAACACGATGCCCAACTGGGCCGGCTCCTGCTGGTACTACCTGCGCTACATCGATCCCGGCGACGACACCCAGATGGTCGACCCCGAGCTGGAGCGCTACTGGCTGGGCCCGCGCGAGCCGGGCGACGTCGGCGGTGTCGACCTGTACGTGGGCGGCGTCGAGCACGCCGTCCTGCACCTGCTCTACGCCCGCTTCTGGCACAAGGTGCTCTTCGACCTGGGCTACGTCTCCAGCGAGGAGCCGTTCCGCCGGCTGGTCAACCAGGGCTACATCTCGGCCTACGCCTACACCGACGAGCGCGGCTTCTACGTGCCCGCCGCCGAGGTGGAGGAGAAGGACGGGCAGTTCTACTACCAGGGCAGGCCGGTCAACCGCGAGTACGGGAAGATCGGCAAGAGCCTGAAGAACATGGTCACGCCGGACGAGATGATCAGCGCCTACGGCGCGGACACCTTCCGGGTCTACGAGATGTCCACCGGGCCGCTGGAGCAGTCCCGGCCGTGGGAGACCAAGGCCGTCGTCGGCTCGCAGCGGCTGCTGCAGCGCATCTGGCGGGTGGTCGTCGACGAGGAGACCGGCGCGGTCCGGGCCACCGACGACGTCGAGCCCGACGAGGACACCCTGCGCGCGCTGCACCGCGCGATCGCCGGCGTCCGCGACGGGATGGCGACCCTGCGGTTCAACATCGCCATCGCCCGGATCACCGAGCTGACCAACCACTTGACCCAGACCTACGGGACGGACTCGCCGGTGCCGCGCTCGGTCGCCGAGCCGCTGGTGCTGCTGGTGGCGCCGCTGGCTCCGCACATCGCCGAGGAGATGTGGGCGCGGCTGGGGCACGCCAAGTCGCTGGCCTGGGCGCCGTTCCCGCTGGCCGACGAGCGCTGGCTGGTCGAGGACACCGTGCAGGTCGCCGTCCAGGTCAACGGCAAGGTGCGCGCGCAGGTGACCGTGCCGGCCGACGCCGACGCCGCGGCGCTCGAGGCGGCCGCGCGGGCCGACGAGAAGGTCGCCGGCTACCTGGACGGGAAGACGGTTCGCCGGGTGGTGGCAGTCCCTGGCCGCCTGGTCAACTTCGTCCTCGGCTGACCCGGGTGGGGGACTTTCTGTACCGAAAGTCCTCAGGCGGTGGGGACGGGAGCCAGCACGCGGCGCAGCGCGGCCTCGACCGGGTCGAGGACCTCGGCGACCGTCACGTCCCGGCCCAGCTCCGCCGACAGCGAGGTCACGCCGGCGTCGGTGATGCCGCAGGGCACGATCGCGCCGAAGGCGGCGAGGTCGGGGTCGCAGTTGAGCGCGAACCCGTGCATGGCCACCCCGCGGGACACCCGCACGCCGATGGCGGCGATCTTGCGCTCGGGCCGGAACCTGCTCTCCGGCCCCGGCCGGTCCGCGGCCACCCAGACGCCGCTGCGGCCCTCGACCCGCCTGGTCTCCACACCGAGCCCGGCGCAGACCTCCATCAGCGCCTCCTCGAGCCGGCGTACGTGGGCGACGACGTCGACCGGGTCGGGCAGCGCGACGATCGGATACCCGACCAGCTGGCCGGGCCCGTGCCAGGTGATCTTGCCGCCGCGATCGACGTCGATGACCGGGGTGCCATCAACCGGCCGCTCGTGCGGCTCGGTGCGCTTGCCGGCGGTGTAGACCGACGGGTGCTCCAGCAGCAGCACGGTGTCGGGACCGGTCCCGTCCACGCGGGCGGCGTGCAGCTCGCGCTGCAGCGCCCAGGCCTCCTCGTAGGGGACGGTGCCGGCACGGACCACCTGCAGCTCAGTCACGACGTCCAGCGTAGGCGTGCGGTCAGCGCAGCTGCCGGGGCTCCAGCCGGGTCTCCACCACGGCGCCGTCCGGCCCCCGCTCGACCCGGTAGGCGGCCTTGCCGGGCCGGTCGGCCACGGCCTCGACCAGCTCGGTGCCGCGGTAGACCAGCCCGACGCCGTCGTCGGTGGCGTGCCCGGCCGGCAGCGTCCCGTCGGCGACCAGCTGGTGGTAGAGCGGACGGCGCTGATCCTCGGAGTCGTAGTGGACGCCGTTGGAGCCGGGGATCAGCCCGAGGCCGTTGGTGACCGGCCGCAGCTCGGGCCCGTAGGAGTCGGTCGTCCCGCCCACGTGCCAGCACAGCGAGCCCGCCGACACCCCGCCGAGGACGACGCCGGCGCGCCAGCACTCCGCGAGCACCTCGTCGAGCCCGTGCACCCGCCACACGGCCAGCAGGTTGGCCACGCTGCCACCGCCCACCCAGATCACGTCCTGGGCCAGCAGGTGCGCCCGCACGTCGGGGACCGTCGGCATCGGGAACAGGCTGAGGTGGCTGACCTGCACCGCGCTGCCGGCGAAGGCGCCGTAGACGCCGGCCACCCGGACCGGGTCGTCACCGGTCGCGGTCCCCAGGTAGCACAGCCGCGGCCGCTCGGGCGCCCCGGCCAGGCCGACCGCCAGGTCGAAGACCGGTCCCGGAGCCCAGTCGTAGGGGCCCCGTCCGCGCGACTCGAAGCCCATGCTGGTGGCCAGGATGGTGGGGGCGGTCGCGGGCACGTCCCCGAACCTAGGGACCGGGCCTGTGGACGGCGTCAGCGGGCCCCGGCCCCTCCCGCCTACGGTCCCCGCCATGTCCGCGCCCCCGGATCCCACGGAAGCTCCCGCCGTTCCCGGCTACCGGCTGGAGCAGCTGCTGGGCCGGGGCGGCTCCGGCGAGGTGTGGCGCGCGGTGCCGCGCGGCGGCGGCCCGCCGGTGGCGGTGAAGGTGCTGGTGGCGGGGGACCCGGAACGGCAGGCCCGTGAGGCGGCGCTGCTCGGGGAGCTCGACCATCCGCATCTGCTGCGGCTGCTCGAGGTGGTGCACCAGCCGCGGCGCGGCGGGCAGTCGCGGGTCGCGCTCGTTCTCGAGCTGCTGCCCGGCGGGAGCCTCGCGGCGCTGCTGGCACGGCGGGGGCGGCTGCGGCCGGGCGAGGTGGTCACCGCGATCGCGCCGGTCGCGGCCGCGCTGGCGCACGCGCACGACCGGGGTGTCGTCCACGGCGACCTGTCGCCGGGCAACATCGTCTTCACCGCCGAGGGCCGGCCGGTGCTCACCGACCTCGGTGTGGCCCGCGTGCTGGGGGAGACCGCCGCCGGCGAGGTCACCCCGGCCTACGTCGACCCGACCGTCGCCCGGGGCGGCGCCCCCGGCCCGGCCTCCGATGTCTTCGGCGTGGCTGCTGCCGCCTTCCACGCGCTGACCGGGGTCGCGCCGTGGAACGCGGCCACGCCGGCCGACACCCTCGAGGTCGCCGCCGCCGGGCAGCTGCCAGATCTCGCCGAGCTGGCGCCCGGCGCGCCGCCGGACCTGCTGGCGGTCATCGCCCGCGGCCTGGCGGCCGATCCGCACGCGCGGGGCTCAGCGGCGGCGTTCGCGCTGGACCTGCGGCACGCCTGCCGTCCGGAGCCGGTGCGGCTGCCGGTGGCCGGGGTGCCCGACGAGGAGCTGGGGCGGACCGGCCGCGGGCCTCGCACCGAACTGACCCACCAGGTGCGCCGGCGGCAGCCTCCGGCGCCGGTGGAGCCGCGCGGGCGCCGGTGGCGGGTTCCTGAGGTCGCTCCGTGGCTGCGCCGGGGAGCCGCGCTGGCCGTGGCCGCAGCGGTGCTGGCCGGGATGGTGCTGGTCGGCACGCAGTGGGGCCGGTCCGGGGTCCCGGCGGACTCGGCCGCGGCGACGCCGTCCGGCCCCGTCAGCTCCGCGGCTCCGCCAGGATCCCCGCCGTCGGAGGCGGGCGGGGAGCCGACCGGCACCGCGGACCCCGCCCCGACCGGCACCGCGGACCCCGCCCCGACCGGCACCGCGCAACCCGCCCCGACCGGCGGGCCCGACATCGGGTGGACGGAGATCCTCGCCGAGCTGTACGCGCACCGCGCGGCCGCGTTCGCCACCGGGTCGGCCGCTCCGCTCGGGGAGGTGCACACCGCCGACAGCCCCCTGCTCGCCGCCGACCGGCAGCACGTCGCGGCCCTGGCCGCCGCCGGAGAGGTGCTGCGGGGCTTCGCGCCGACCCCGGTGCGGGTCAGCGCACCGGGCGGCTCGGCGACCGGCGACCGGGTGGAGCTGCTGGTCGTCGACCGCTGGGCCGACTACGAGGTGGTCGCTGCAGCCGACCCGGAGGGGCCTGCGCTGCGCCGGGTCGCCGGTCGGGGGGAGGCCGAGGTCCGGATGGTGCTGGTGCGGACGGCGGAGGGTTGGCGGATCGCCACCGCAGAGCGCACCGCTGGATGAGCAGCCGAGCGGGCCAGGCCGTCAGCCGCGGCCGAGGGCGGCCCGGAGCGCGGAGTCCAGGTCGGTGTGGGTCCAGGTGAACCCGGCCTGCTGCAGCGCCGCCGGCACGGCCCGCTGGCCGGCGAGCACACCGACGCGGCCGAACTCGCCGAGGGCCAGGCGCAGCGCGACCGCGGGCACTGGCAGCACGGCCGGCCGGTGCACCACCCGGGCCAGCTGCCGGGCGAACTCGGCGTTGGTCACCGGCTCCGGCGCGGTGAGGTTGACCGGCCCGGAGACGTCGGCGGTGAGCAGGAACCGGATGGCGGCGACCTCGTCGTCCAGGCTGATCCAGGGCCAGAACTGCGTGCCGGGGCCCATCCGGCCACCGAGGCCGGCGCGGAAGACCAGGCCGAGGATGCGCATCAGCATCGCGTCGCGGCCGACCACCAGGCCGGTGCGCAATCGGGCGACCCGCACGCCGGCCTCCTCGGCCGGGGCGGTCGCCGCCTCCCACTGCGTACAGAGGCGGGCCAGGAAGTCCGTTCCCGGGGGCGCCGACTCGTCGATCCTCCGGTCCCCGGTGTCGCCGTAGTAGCCGATGCCGGAGGCCGAGAGCAGCACCCGCGGGCGGGGCCGCGCGTCCGCCGCCTCGGCCAGCGCCCGGCTCAGCGTGCCGGTGCCGTCCAGACGGCTGGAGACCAGCCGCTGCTTGTAGGCGCGGGTCCACGGGCGGGGCCGGATGGGTGCCCCCGCCAGGTTGACCACCGCGTCGACGTCCAGGAGCAGCGCAGGGTCGATCCGCCGGTGCTGCGGGTCCCAGCGGTGCTCGTCGGCCGTGCGGGGGGTGCGCCGGACCAGGCGGAGCACCTCGTGCCCGTCGTCGCGCAGCGCCGGTACCAGCCGGGAGCCGATCAGGCCGGAGGACCCGGTGACGGCGATCCTCATCTGCAGACGTTCTCCTCTCCGTCCCCCCGGGAACGCGAGCGGGGCCCCGGCTCGTGCCGGG
>DATAAV010000379.1:0-9558 GCA_036259935.1 Geodermatophilus sp.
CTCCCCCACCAGCCAGCCCGTCGTCCCGTCGAACTCCACCTCGCTGGAGGCGTTGGACCGGTCGCCGAGCTTGTCCTTGAGCCGCTGGAGGCGGAAGACGTTGCGGCTGCCGTCGGGCAGCACCCGCGGCACGAGGAAGCAGGAGAGCCCCTCCTCGAGCTGGGCCAGGACGAGGAACAGGTCGCTCATCGGCGCGGAGGTGAACCACTTGTGCCCGGTCAGCGCGTACGTCCCGTCGGGCCGGGGGACGGCGCGGGTGGTGTTGGCCCGCACGTCGGACCCGCCCTGCTTCTCGGTCATCCCCATGCCCGCGACCAGGCCCCGCTTGCCGGTGGGCTCGGCCAGGCCGAACTCGTACTCCGTCGCGGTGAGCCCCGGCTCGTAGTGCGCCGCCAGATCGGGCGCACGGCGCAGCGCGGGGACGACGGCGTAGGTCATCGTGACCGGGCAGCCGTGGCCCATCTCGACCTGCGTCCAGCCCAGGTAGCCGACGGCCCGGCGCACGTGCGGGTGCGGGTTCGCACTGACCCACGACGCGCCGGCCAGCCCGTGCCCGACCGCCGTCCGCATGAGCTCGTGCCAGGCGGGGTGGAACTCGACCTCGTCGACCCGGTGGCCGTAGCGGTCGTGGGTCCGCAGCCGCGGCGGGTTCTCGTTCGCCAGCCGGCCCCACTCCTGCGCCTGCTCGCTGCCGGCGAGCGCCCCCAGGTCCCGCAGCGAGGCCAGGGTGGCCGCGTCGGCGTGGCGCAGGCACGCCTCGGCCAGCACCGCGTCGTCGGCGATCGGGTCGAATCCGGCCAGCGGCGGCACCTGGTTGGTGACCTCGTGGGTGACGCTCATGGGCGGCACCGTACTGGCCGGTAGGCCCCGGTTGACCAGGCTTCCGCGCCGTCGATCAGACGGGCGGGCCGCCGACCAGCAGCACCCGCAGCATGTGCATGGCCAGCGTGACCGCGCGCTCGCGCACCGCCGACCGCGACCCGGGCAGGAGCACCGAGCGCGGCATCCGGCCGTCGGGGCCGACGACGCACAGGTGCACCGTGCCGACCGGCTTGTCCGGCGTCCCCCCGCCGGGCCCGGCGACGCCGGTGATCCCGACGCCGACGTCCGCGCCGAACCGCGCCCGCGCGCCCTCGGCGAGCGCCGCGGCCACCTGGGTGCTCACCGCGCCGTGCTCGGCCAGCATCGGGCCGGGCACCCCCAGCAGCCGCTCCTTGGCCGAGTTGGCGTAGGCAGCCACCCCGCCGAGCACCCAGCCCGAGGACCCGGGCCGCTCGGTGAGCCGGCCGGCCAGCAGCCCGCCGGTGCACGACTCCGCCGTGGCCACGGTGAGCCCCCGCTCGGCGAACGCCCCCGCGACCAGGTCGTCGACCGTCGGCCCGGTGGAGTAGACGGTGTCGCCGTGGGCACGTTCCAGCGCGGCGGCCAGGCGGTCGTAGGCGGGCTGGGCCTCGGGGGCGAACCGGGTCACGATCTCCAGTTCGCCGTCCCGCAGGCAGGTGGTGATCTCCAGCCCGGCCAGCTCCGCCTCGTGCTGCCGCAGCGTGGCCGCCAGCTGCGACTCCAGCGTGCCCCACAGCCGCACCGTCTCCTGGCGCAGCTCGCCGCGCCCGGCCAGCGCCCGCCGGGTGGCCTCGGCGGCGAGGGCGGCCGGCCACATGCCCTGCAGCTCCACCGGCGGCCCGGGCAGCACCAGCACCGTCGGCCCGGTCCGGCCCTCGGCCGGGGGGACGACCAGTCCTGGCGCGGTGCCGACCGGCTCCAGCACCGTCGCCCCGACCGGCACCATGGCCTGCTTGCGGACGCCGGCCGCGGTGGCCTCCGGTTCGGCCCGCCACCCGCGCCGGTCCATGAAGCCCTCGACGATCGCCCCGACCCGCCGCTCCAGCTCCGGGTCCAGCACCAGGGGTCGGCCCTGCACCTCCCCGACCATCTGGGCCGTGAGGTCGTCGGCGGTGGGCCCCAGTCCGCCGGAGGTGATGATCAGGTCGACGCCGGTGCCGGCGAGGAAGGTCAGCGCGGCCCGCAGGTCGTCGGGCCGGTCCCCCACCACGAGCACCGAGCCGACGTCGACGCCCAGGAGCCGCAGCTGCTCGGCCAACCACGGGCCGTTGCGGTCGGCCACCCGGCCGGTGAGCACCTCGGTCCCGGTGACGACGATCCCCGCGCGCGTGCCCACCCGGCCGACCCTAGTGACCCGCGCCGGTTCCGGCGGGGCGACCACGGGGCCGCCCAGCCGTGCCTCCCGGGCGGCCGGCCGCGGCCGGGCTACCGTGCGGAGGACAGCAAGGTCCGGTGTCGGGCCGCCGCCGCGCGAGCGAGGAGGATCCCGTGAACCAGCCGCCCGTCACCCCCCAGCCGGCCCCGCCGGGGTCCCCCAGCCGCCCGGGCACCCAGGAGATCCCCGTCGTGGCGCCGCCGGGGGGCAGCGCCGGGCAGACCCAGCAGCTCCCCCGCACGACGCCCGCACCGCAGCAGGCCGTGCCGTCCACCGGCCCGGTCGACCTCGTGCCCGGCCTGCCCGGCGCCGGCGCACCGCCACCGCCGGCCGCCACGGTCACGCCCCGGCGGCGCACCCCGCAGGACCGGGCCGCCCTCCTCGGCGCCGGGCTGGCGCTGCTCTCCCTGGTGCTGCTCGAACTCGGGCTCGCGCTGCGGTTCGGCAGCGAGTCCTACTGGGCGGCGGTGCCGCTCTGGTCGGGCTTCGCCACGCTCGCCACGCTGCTCGGGCTGCTGCCGTTCGCCGCCCACCTGCTGCGGCGCAGCTCGCTGCGGCCGGGCGCGGCCTGGAAGGTCGCCGCGGGCGGGCTCACCGGGGTGGCCGTCTTCTGGGTGCTCGTGGTGCTGCCGCGGGTCGACAGCGACCGCGGATTCGTCCTCACCGCCGCGCTGGCCGCGCTCGGTGCCGCGCTCTGGATCGCCCCGGCCCGTCGCGGGGCCTGACCGCCGGCTACCCCGGCGTCACCGCCGGGCGCGCAGCGCCAGCAGCGCCACGTCGTCGTCCAGCGCGGCCGGGAGTTCGGCCAGCAGCCGGTCGCACAGCTCGCCCAGCGGCAGCCCGGCCAGCTCCCCGACCGCCTGCACCAGCCAGGCGGTGCCGTCGTCCAGGGACGCGCCTCGGCGCTCGATCAGCCCGTCGGTGTAGAGCAGCAGCGTCGCGCCGTCCGGCAGCAGCACCTCGTGCTCATGGCGGACGCACTCCAGGCCCACCCCGAGCAGGCGGTCGGGACGCCGGTCGAGCACCGTGACCGCCCCGTCCGGGGCGATGAGCAGCGCCGGCGGATGGCCCGCGTTCGACCAGCGCAACAGCCGGGAGCCGTCCGGCGCCGGGCGCTCCACCCGGGCGAGGACGGCGGTGGCGAGAGTTCCCACGGCGAAGTCGCGCAGCGCGCCGTCGAGCGCCGTGAGAACCTCCGCCGGGGACTCCGGCCGGCCGTGCGCCACCCCTCGCAGCACGTTGCGCACCTGTGCCATCGCCGCCGCCGCGTGCCGGTCGTGCCCGGTGACGTCGCCGATCACCACCATCGTCGTCCCGTCGCCGACCCGGAAGGCGTCGTACCAGTCGCCGCCGATCTGGGCCTGCTCCGCCGCGGGCACGTAGCGCACGACGATCTCGGCCTGCTCGAGCTCGGGAGGCTCGGTCAGCAGGCTGCGCTGCAGGGCCTCGGCCATGCCCTGCACCTGCGCGTGCGCCGTCCGCTCGGCCTGCCGGGTCCGGATCCGGTCCAGGGCCTGCGCGCACTGCGCGGCGAACGCCTCGAGCAGTTCGACGTCCTCCGCCGTGAAGTCCTGCGGCTCCTCCCAGCCGACGGCCAGCGCCCCCAGCACCCGGCCGCCGGCCTGCAGCGGAAGCGCGAGCCAGGCCTGCGAGCCCGTCGTCCGCACGAGGGCGGCCAGCTCGGGGGAGAAGGCCTCGCACGCCGCCCGGTCGGGGAGGATCACCGGCCGGCCGGTGCGCGCCGCGACGGAGGCCGGCAGTGGTGTGTCCAGCGGCTCGGCCCGGGAACGGGGGTCGGCCTGCGGACCGCTCGCGGTGACGACCAGCATGTCGCCGCCGTCGTCGGGGCGCACCGCCACCGCGCCCCGGCTGGCGCCCAGCGCCTCCAGGCCCCCGACCGTGATGATCCGGGTGAGGTCCTCGACGTTCTCGGCCGCGACCAGGTCGAGGGCCACCCCGGCGAGAGCGGCCAGCCGACGGGCGGTCGCCGCCTCCGCCTCGCGGGAGGTCTCGAGCTCCAGCCCGCGGGCGTAGAGATCGCTCTCCACCTCCAGTACCCGCCGGCGCCACCCGTCGTCGCCGCTCGGCTCCCGCTCGGCCCTCGGCTGCTCGAGGACGTAGTCGGTGATGTCCTCGGCGCGCTGGATGACGTAGCGGCAGGCGCCGGCGTCGTCGAGGACCGGGACGCTGATCAGGCTCCAGTACCGCTTGGAGAAGCCGCCCCGGCCGTCCGGGATGTCGTACTCCTGCGGCGGCATGACGTCGATCCGGCCGGTGTCGCGGGCCCGCTCGAACGACGCCCGCACCCGGGCCACCCCGCCGTCGGCGTCGATGTCGTTGGGATTGCCGGGAAAGGCCTCGAAGACCGGCCGGCCGACGAGCTCCTCGAGGGTGCGGCCGGTGGTCGCCAGGTAGGCGGGGTTGGCGTCGGCGATCACCAGGTCAGGCGTCATGACCACGTAGGGCGTGGGCATCGCCCGGAAGACGGCGGCGTAGTCGGTCCCCGGCCAGGCGGTGGCGCGGCCGGTGGCCGAGGTTCGCCCGCCCGCCTCCGGCCGCTCGTCCACGCGGCGGAAGTCTGCCACGCGGAACGCGCCCCGGCCCCGTCCCGGACGGACGGCGAGCCGTCAGTCGCCGTTGCCGCGGCCCCGGCCGCCGCCGCTTCCGCCGCCGTTCCCGGAGCCGGAGTTGTCCTCGTCGTCGTCGCCGCCGCGGCCCCGGTCCTCGCCGTCGTCCCCGCCGCCGTCGTCCTCGCCCTCGTCGTCGGGCTCCGCGGCCGGCACGGGGGCCGGCGGCGGTGCGGGCACGGGGATGGGCACCGGGCTCGGCGAGGGCACCACGACGGTCCGGGTGGCCGGCTCCGGAACGGGCACCACCGTCTCCGGCGCCGGCTCCTCCTCGGGAGCGACGGCGTAGGCGACGGTCACCAGGTCCCCGCGGCGCAGCTCCCCCACCGGTGTGAGGCCGGTGACCTGCCCGGCGGGCACCGAGCCGGTCTCCTCGGGAGCCCGTTCCACGCGCAGCCCCAGCCCGATCAGGTCGGCCTCGACCTCGTCGACCGGACGCCCGAGGTGGTCGCCGGGGACGACGAGCACCCCCGGGACGGCCGTGTCGGCGACCGCCGCCGGCGCGGGCCGGTCCTCGGCGCCGAGCAGCTGGAAGGCGCCCATGCCGATCGCCGTGCCGGCCAGCAGCGCGGCCAGCGGGACGAGCAGCCGGGAGCCGCGGCGGGCCCTCCCGCCGGCCGGCGGGACGGCGGGATCCGGCAGCGCGATCGGCGCCGTCGGCGGCGGGGGCACCGGCGGCAGCGTCCGCCCGGCGAGGACGTCGGTGACCGCGTCGCGGAACGCCGCGCCGTCCGGGAACCGCTGCACGGGGTCCTTGACCAGCGCGCGGGCCACCAGCGTGACCACGTTGGCGGGGACGTCGTCGGGCAGCGGATCGGGCTCGTCGCGCAGCTGCTGCAGGGCGATCTGCACGGGGCTCTCGCCGTCGAACGCCCGCCGGCCGGCGAGGCACTCGTAGGCGATCATGCCGAGGGCGTAGACGTCGCTGGCCGGGCCGGCCTTGGCGCCCGCGGCCTGTTCCGGGGAGAGATAGTGGGCGGTGCCGACGACCTGGCCGGTCTGCGTGAGCGGCACGCTGGAGGCCGACCAGGCGATGCCGAAGTCGGTGATCTTCACGACGCCGTCGTCGCCCACCAGCACGTTGCCGGGCTTGACGTCCCGGTGCACAACGCCGGCGGCGTGGGCGGCGGCGAGCGCAGCCGCCGTCTGCCCCACGATGTCGAGCACCCGCCCGGGGTCCAGCCGAGGGTGGCGGGCCAGCACGTCCGACAGCGGCTCGCCCTCGACCAGCTCCATCACCAGGTAGGCGAGGGTCTCCCCGGTGTCCCCGGCGACGGTCTCGCCGTAGTCGTAGAGCGCGGCGATGTTGGGGTGGCTCAGCGCCGCCGCGTGCTGGGCCTCGGCGCGGAACCGGGCGAGGAACGTGGGGTCACCGGTGTACTCGCTGCGCAGCACCTTGACCGCCACCGAGCGGCCGAGGAGGCGGTCGTGACCCCGCCACACCTGTCCCATGCCGCCGGTGGCCAGCAGGCTGCGCAGCTCGTAGCGGGAGCCGAGCGTGCGCCGCCCCGGTTCCACCACCCGTGCCTCCCGCGCCCTCGGACGTCCAGCGGGTTCCCAGGGTGCCACCGCGAGCGCCCTGCGACCCGCCGGAACGTCGCGTTCACCCGAGCGGATGGGAACCGCTCAGTCCTCGCCGTCCTCCCCGGCCTCCTCGTCCACCGGCGGCGCGGAGGACGTCGTCGCGGTCGACGGAGCCGTGGTCGTCGTCGCAGGGGGCTCGCTCGGCGGCGCGGAGGTGGTGGCGTCGGAAGCCGGGGCGGTCGACGTCGCCGGCTCCTCCTGGGTCTGCACCTGCGGTTCCTCGGTCGGCGTCGGCTCGGCCGCCGGGGTCGTCGGGCTCGCCGGCGCCTCATCCTGCGCGGTCACCGTCCGCTCCTCGACCGCGGCGCCGGTGGCCACCGCCGGGGGCCCGGCCGGGCTCGGGGCCTCCTCGGGCGCGACGGCGAAGACGACGGTGACCTCGTCGCCCGGCTCCAGGCGCACGCCGGCCGGCTCGACGGCGGTCACCATCCCGGGGACGGCGGCGGCGGTGACCTCCTCCCGGCGCAGCACGGTGAGGCCGAGGGAGGACAGCTGGAGGGCGACCTCGTCGACCGGCCGGCCGATGTAGTCCTGGGCGTCGATCAGGACGCTGTCCCTGTCCCGGGTGTCCGCCGCCGGGGCCGGGGTGGACGGGGCGGGGTCGGAGACGGCCACGAACACCGCTCCGGCCGCCCCGGCACCGAGCAGCAGCGCGACCAGCGGCACGAGCACCGCGGCGAGCCGGTGCCGGCGCGGCGGCGGGGGGCCCACCGTGTGCGGCGTGCCGTGCGGCGGGGTCACCGGCGCCGGGACGGCGTCCCCTCCCGCCGGGGCGGGCTGCGCCACGGGGAGGGCGGCGCCGGGCGGAGGTGCTGCGGAGGGCGCGGCGATGGCCGCCGCGGGCACGGCCGCGGCCGGCACCGCCAGCGCCGGGACGGGAACGGGAACGGCGCGGGTGGCGGGGTCCCCGGCGGCCTCCTCGTGCTCGCCGGGCAGCGGGCGGCCGGCGCGGAGGGCCTCGATCGCGGCGACGAACGCCGCGCCGTCCGGCATGCGGGTGGACGGGTCCTTCGACAGCGCCCGGCGGATGAGCAGGGACAGGCCGCTCGGCAGGTCGGCGGGGAGCGGCTCGGGGTCCTGCCGGACCTGCTTGAGCGCGATCGTCACCGGGTTGTCGCCCTCGAAGGCCGGATGCCCGGTGAGGCACTCGTAGCCCACCAGGCCCAGGGCGTAGACGTCGCTGGCGGGCGTGGCCAGGTGGCCCTCGGCCTGCTCGGGGGAGATGTACTGCGGGGTGCCGATGACCTGGCCGGTCCGGGTGAGCGGCACGCTCCCGGCCGACCACGCGATCCCGAAGTCGGTGATCTTCACGCTGCCGTCGGCGCGGACCAGGATGTTGCCGGGCTTGACGTCGCGGTGCACCAGGCCCACCCGGTGGGCCTCGGCCAGCGCGGCGGCGGTCTGCTCGAGCACCGAGAGGGTGGTCCCGGGGTCCAGCCGGCCCTCCCGCCGGAGCGCCGCCGACAGCGGCTCGCCCTCGACCAGCTCCATCACCAGGTAGGCGAGGGTCTCCCCGGTGTCCCCGGCGACGGTCTCGCCGTAGTCGAAGACGGCGGCGATGTTGGGGTGGCTCAGCGCCGCCGCGTGCTGGGCCTCGGCGCGGAACCGGGCGAGGAACGTGGGATCACCGGTGTACTCGCTGCGCAGCACCTTGACCGCCACCGGCCGGCCCAGCAGCGTGTCGGTGCCGCGCCACACCTGACCCATGCCGCCGGCGGCGATGAGCCGGTCGAGCTCGTAGCGCTCACCCAGGCTGCGCCGACCCGGCTCCACCACGGACGCTCACTCCTCGGCCCACCGACCCCGGTCGGCACCGGTCCCCCCGCTCAGGACCGGGCGCCGGCGCCCTGCCTGATGGGTGTCCACTGTCCTCTCCCCCTACACATTGCGAAACGATCGCGCTCACCGGGACATGCCCCGCCCGCCGGAGGGCGCCTGGCCGAGGTTGCGCGGAGGTTGCAGCGTCGCCGTCCGATCCGGACCGAACGCTTGCCAGACACAACCGCCGACTGTGACGGTGGACACCCCCGGCGAGACCGTTCGGGCGCCGGGCGTCACTCAACGCCGAGAGGACGGTTTCCACGATGGCCAACGCCGCCGAGAAGGCCGAGGAGCTCGCCCCCACCGAGCCCGCCCGGGTCCCGGACATGACCGAGGTCCTGGCCGACTCTCCCACCAACTGGGGCAAGTGGGGTCCGGACGACGAGGTCGGCTCACTGAACTACCTGACCGCCGACGAGGTCATGCGCGGCATCCAGCACGTCAAGCAGGGCAAGGTCTTCACGCTGCAACGACTGATCGGCGATCCCAAGGGAGACCCGGTGTGGCCCGGCCGCACGCCGGCCGAACGGACCCAGATCCTCGACGAGGCGAGCTGGGACTCCCCCGACGCCCCCCAGTTCCCCGGCGGCCTCCACTACGCCGACGACAAGATCAACGCCTTCCTGCAGGGCTCCACGCAGTACGACGCGCTCGGGCACGTCTGGTACGGCGGGCAGATCTGGAACGGCTACGACGCGCGCACGACCGTCGGCGGCATGGACAAGGCCAGCGTCGAACCGATCGCCCAGCGCGGCGTCGTCGGCCGCGGCATCCTCCTCGACATGGCCCGCTTCCGCGGGAAGAACAGCCTCGACAAGGGTGAGACCTTCACCCACGAGGACCTCATGGCGTGCGCCGAGGCCCAGGGCACCAAGATCGAGAAGCACGACGTCCTGGTCATCCGGACGAACTTCCTGCAGCTGTTCTACGACCTGGGCGAGAAGTTCTACGAGGGCTTCAACGAGCCGGGCCTGGTCTACAGCCCCGAGCTGGTGCGCTGGTTCCAGGAGATGGAGATCCCCAACCTGGCCACCGACACCATCGCCAACGAGGTCACCTACGACCCCAACAACGGAACGGCGCTGCCGCTGCACTGCTCGCTGATGCGCAATCTCGGGGTGGCCCTCACCGAGATCTGCGATCTGGAGAAGCTGGCCGCCGACTGCGCCGAGGACCGGCAGTACACGTTCCTCTACGCCGCCGCGCCGCTGAAGGTGCACCGGGCCACCGGCTCCCCGGTCAACCCGCTGGCCATCAAGTGACAGGTCCGCTCCGATGAGCTTCTACGCAGAACGGCCGTGGGGGGGG
>DATAAV010000380.1:0-11340 GCA_036259935.1 Geodermatophilus sp.
CCAGCACCGGCAACGCCGACTCCTCGGACTACACGACGACCGAGGTCCGGTACGCCGCCGGCGACGAGGCGCTGGCCGCGACCGTCGCCGCGGCGGTCCCCGGCGCCGTGTCGGTCGAGAGCGCCGACGCCGCCGCCGGGACGGTGCAGCTGGTCCTCGGCTCGGACTTCAACGGGATCGGCCAGGCCGTCGACGCGCCCGAGCCCACCACCCCGGTGGAGGGCGAGGACGCCCGCACGGCCGACGACACGACCTGCATCAACTGATGGCGGCCACCCCGGCGGACCTGCTCGCGGCGGCGCTGCGGCGCGACGCCGCGGCACCCCTGGTGACCTTCTACGACGACGCCACCGGCGAGCGGGTGGAGCTCTCCGGCGCGACGCTGGCCAACTGGGTGGCCAAGACGGCCAACCTGCTGCAGGAGGAGTTCGACGTCGGCCCGGGCAGCACGGTGGCCGTCGCCCTGCCGGTGCACTGGCAGACCGCCGCGGTCCTGCTCGCGGTGTGGAGCTGCGGCGCGACCGTGCTGGACACCGCCGCGGAGGACGACGGGCGGCTGGCGGGGACCGACGTCGTCCTCGCCGCCCAGGACCGGCTGGCCCCGCTCGAGGAGCAGGACCTCCCGGAGCTGCTGGGCCTGTCGCTGCACCCGCTCGGCCTGGGGATGACCGGCTACGCCGGCCCGGCCCGGGACTTCGCGCTGGAGGTCCGCGCCCACGGGGACGTGTTCACCCCCTGGCAGCCGCTGGACCCCGCCACCCCCGGCCTGCTCGTCGGGGAGCTCGAGCTCGGCCTCGGCGCGCTGGTGGAGGCCGCCGCCGAGCTGGCCGACCGGCTCGGGATCGCCGCCGGCGACCGCATCCTGGTCGACGAGCGGCCCGCCGCCGAGGCCGGCCCGGTCGCCTGGCTGCTGGCTCCGATGGCCGCCGGCGCCTCGATCGTGCTGTGCCGCCACCCCGACCCCGGCCTCCAGGTCCGCCGTGCCGCCGCCGAGCGGGTCACCGCTACGCTCGGGTGCACGATCGAGGGCATTCGCGAGCTGGGCCGACCTGCCTGACGCAGCGTGTTCCCAGCCGCCCGGACGGACGGTGGTTGCTGCATGGACAAGGTCTTCCCGAGTGCTGGCGCGGCGGTGGCCGACGTGCCCGACGGCGCGGTGCTGGCGGTGGGCGGGTTCGGGTTGTGCGGGGTCCCGATCCGGTTGATCGACGCGCTGCTGGAGCAGGGCTCCAGCGGCCTGACGACGATCAGCAACAACTGCGGCGTGGACGACCAGGCGCTCGGTGTGCTGCTGTACGCCGGCCGGATCAAGCGCACGATCTCCTCCTTCGTGGGCGGTAACAAGGAGCTGGCCCGGCTGTACCTGTCCGGCGAGCTGGAGGTGGAGCTGACCCCGCAGGGCACGCTGGCCGAGCGGCTGCGCGCCGGCGGGTCCGGCATCCCGGCGTTCTACACCCCCACCGGCACCGGCACGCTGGTCGCCGAGGGCGGCATCCCGGTGCGCTACACCGCCGACGGGGACGTCGCCGAGGTGAGCTCGCCCAAGGAGGTGCGGGTCTTCGACGGCCAGGAGTACGTGCTGGAGACGGCGCTGACCGCCGACTTCGCCCTGGTCCGGGCCTCGGTCGGCGACCGGCACGGCAACCTGGTGTTCCACGAGTCGGCGCGCAACTTCAACCCGCTGGCCGGCATGGCCGGGCGGATCACCATCGCCGAGATCGAGGAACTGGTCGAGCCCGGGGAGATCCGCCCCGAGGACGTGCACCTGCCCGGGGTGTTCGTCGACCGGGTCGTCGTGGTCGGCCCCGAGGGCAAGAAGATCGAGAAGCGCACCACCCGGCCCCGCACCGCCGCCGCCGCGCCCCTGGCCGCCGCCGGTGAGGAGGTCGGCCCCGAGTCCGCCGACACCGACCCCGAGGAGAGCCGCGCCTGATGGCCCTGAACCGCGACCAGCTGGCCGCCCGTGTCGCCGCCGAGCTGGAGGACGGTGCCTACGTCAACCTGGGCATCGGCATGCCGACCCTCGTCCCCAACCACGTGCCCGAGGGCGTGCACGTGGTGCTGCACTCGGAGAACGGCATCCTCGGCGTGGGCCCCTACCCCGTCGAGGGCGAGGAGGACCCGGACCTGATCAACGCCGGCAAGGAGACCGTGACGATCCTGCCGGGGGCGTCCTTCTTCGACTCCGCGCTGTCCTTCGCGATGATCCGCGGCGGCCACCTGGACCTCGCGGTGCTGGGGGCCATGCAGGTCAACCCGCGCGGGGATCTCGCCAACTGGCTCATCCCCGGCAAGATGGTCAACGGCATGGGCGGGGCGATGGACCTGGTCCACGGCGCCCGCAAGGTGATCATCATGATGGAGCACGTCGCCCGCGACGGTTCTCCCAAGCTGGTGGAGGAGTGCACCCTGCCGCTGACCGGCAAGGCCTGCGTCGACCGGGTGATCACCGACCTGGCGGTCATCGACATCACCGAGAACGGTTTCGCCCTGCGCGAGACGGCTCCCGGCGTCACCGTCGACGAGGTCCTCGCCGCCACCGGCGCCCCGGTCAGCGTCCCCGACTCCGTTCCGACCATGGCGCTGCCGGCCGGCGTGTGACCTTCTCCGTCGTCGCCCGGGACCCGGCGACGGGCAACCTCGGGATCGCCGTCTCCTCGTGCATCCTCGCGGTCGGCCGGGCGGTGCCCAGCGCTCGGCCAGGGGTCGGGGTGGTCGCCGTGCAGGCCCGCAGCCGGCGCGGGCTGGGCGCCGCGCTGCTCGCCGGACTCGAGGAAGGCGTCTCCCCGGCGGCCCTGGTCCGGCGGGCGGCGCACGCGGCCGAGGACGCCGAGCGGCAGGTGGCCGTGCTCGACGCCTCCGGCGCGGTCGCGGCCGACACCGGGCCCGGGTCCTTCCCGGTCAGCGGCCACCTGATCGGCGACGGTGTCAGCGTGCAGGGCAACATGCTCGCCTCCCCGGAGGTGCTGCCGGCGATGGCCCAGGCCTTCGCCGCGGCCCGCGGGGACCTCCCCGACCGGCTGCTCGCGGCGCTGACCGCCGGGCAGGACGCCGGCGGGGACCTGCGCGGCCGGCAGTCCGCGGCGCTGCTGGTGGTCAGCGGCACGCGGCCCACCGAGGACGACGACGGCGTGCGGATGGACCTGCGCGTCGACGACTCCGGCGACCCGGTGGCCCAGCTGCGGATGCTGCGCAACCTGCAGCGGGCCTACGACGAGCGCGACTACGAGACCCTCGCGCTGTTCGCCCCGCAGGGCGCCCGTGATCTCTACGCGGCGCTGGCCGCCTCGCAGCGCGGTGACCGGGAGGCCGCCCGCGGCGCGCTGGAGGCCATGCGGGCCCGGCCGGGCTGGGCGGCCTGGCTGGCGGCCATGTCCGGCGACGCGCGGACCAGCGGGGTGTCCCGGCTGCTCGAGGACCGCTGACCGGGCGGTCTCCGCCGGGCTCCTGCGAGGATGCCGGGGCCACCGGTGCCCGAGCGTCCTGGAGGGCCGTTGACCGACGTCGCCACCCTGGCCCTCGCCGTCGCGGTGCTCTACCTCCCCGGCCTGCTGCTCGCCCGGATCTGTTCCGCCTCCCGCGGGTGGACGACGGCGGTCGCGCTGGCGCCGGCCGTGTCCGCGGGGTTGGCGTCGCTGACCGCGCTCGGCACGGGGATCGCCGGCATCCGGTTCGGCCTGCTGCCCTTCGCGGCCACGACCGCCGTCGTCGGTGCCCTGCTGTACCTGCTGACCGGCCGGCCGGCGCTGCGGCCCCTGGCCGGGCCGCGCCCGCGGCCGACCGTCACCGGCGCGGCGGGCCTGCTGCTGCTGGCGCTGGCGGTGGCCTCGACGGCGTGGTCGTGGCTGCGCGGGCTCGGCGGGCTGGCCACGCCGTCCCAGGAGCACGACACCGTCCAGCACACGCTCATCACCGCGTTCATCGCGCGCACCGGGCGGGCGGCACCGTGGCAGGTGGCGCCGCGCGACTACTACGACCCGTCGGTCACCGAGTTCTACCCAGCGGGGCTGCACGGCCTCTCGGCGCTGACCGCCGACGCCGGGGCCGGCCCGGTCGCCGCGCTGAACGCCACGTACGTGGTCGTCGTCTGCCTGGTGGCCCAGGTGGGCGTGTACGCGCTGGCCTCCCGGCTGACCTCGGCGCGCTTCCGCGCCCCCGCCGGCGGCCTGGCCGCCCTGGTCGCTGCCACCGCCTACCGGCCGCTGTACGAACTCTCCCACGACGCGGGGATCCTCAGCTTCGCCGCCAGCATCAGCCTGGTGCCGGCCGTGCTCGCCGTCGCCCCGCCGTTCGGCCGGGTCCGTCCGCGCGACGTCGGGCTGCTCGCCCTGGCGATCGCCGGCGTGCTGGCGGTGCACACCTCCGCGATCGCCGTCCTCGTGGTGAGCATGGGGCTGGCCGTGGCGGTCGACCTCGCGGTGCGCCGGCCGGCGTGGCGGACGGCGGTGCGCGACGTCGGGCCCGTCGTCGCGGCCGGCGCCGTCGCGCTCGTCCTCAGCGCGCCGATCCTCGCGGCGTCGCTGGCGTCGGCCTCGTTCGTCCTGGAGTTCCCGGAGACCTCACCGGACTGGCCGCTGGGCGACGGCCTGGGGCGGCTGCTGCTGTTCGCCCACGGCGGCTTCACCGACACCACGTACAGCATCTACAGCCTGGCCCTGGCCGCGGTCTTCTACGTCGGGCTGATCGGCTGCCTGGGGCGCCGCCGGGCGTGGCCGCTGCTCGCCGTGGTCGCGTTCTGGGGCTTCTTCTTCGTCGCCTACGGCGGCAACGCCCCGGTGCCCGGGGTGACCGAGCTGAGCCGGATCTTCTACGGGTCACTCAACCGCATCGCCGGGCTGCCGTGGTTGTTCGCCCCGGCGGTCGCCGGTGCCGGGGTGGTGCTGCTGATGGAGCGGGCGCTGCACCGCCGGCCTGCCGCCGTCCGCCGCCGCGGCCGGGTGCTGGTCGCGGCGGGAGCGCTCGTCGCCGCGGCCCTCTACTGGGTGGCCGGCGTCCGGGACTACATGCCGCGCAACGACTGGCTGATCGCCAGCAGCTACTCCCGGCCCGAACTGCGGGACCCGCACGAGCTGCTGCGCCTGACGCCCGGCGACCTGGAGGCCCTGCGCTTCCTCGCCGACCGGCGGGAGGCCGTCGGCCGGATCATGAACAACGCCAACGACGGGTCCACGTACGGCTACGTCTACTACGACCTGCCGCTGGTCAACTACGCGACGCTCGGCTCCAGCCGCGCCATGTGGGGCGTGGAGCTGCTGGAGCGCTTCCGCGAGCTGGGCAGCGATCCCCGGGTGAACTGCCTGGTCGAGCGCTACGACGTCACGCACGTGTTCGTCTCCCGGACGGTGCCGGTCATCGGCGCGGGCGGGGACCCGGGCGACTGGATCGAGGACCCGCTGTTCCGCACGGCCCCGGGCCTGGAGGGCCTCGACGGCAACCCCGCGCTGAGGATCGTCTTCGCGAACGCCGACGCCACCGTCTACGAGATCGACCGCGGCCTCGTGCGCCGCCAGCTGGGGCAGGCCGGCGCGGACTGCTGAACACACGCCGGCCCGGTCTCAGCGCAACAGGGATCGGGCGATCACCATGCGCTGGATCTGGTTGGTGCCCTCGTAGATCTGGGTGGTCTAGGACCTCAGCCCCCGACTCCCCCTGGTGACCTGGCCGTTCTTCCCGGGCCGTCACACAGGTGTCACACCGGCGGTGCCGTGGCGCGCCTCTCGGCGCCTCGGTCCCCGGGTCGACTGACAAGCGGGTGGCGCCCGCGGACGAGTCAGGCCATGTCCAACAACACCACGAGGCCCCCGGACGACACGTCCTGGGGACCGAAGCACATCGCCCACTACCTCGACGTCAGCGAGCGGCACGTCCGCAACATCCGGCGCGAGGACGAGACGTTCCCGCCGCCGCGGATGATCGGCAGCAAGCCGCGCTGGAGCCCCGACGTCATCCGGCGCTGGGTCGCCGACGGCGGCCCGACCCGGCCGCCGGCCGGCCCCACCCGCCCGAACCGGAAGGGGCCGGGGCGTGTCTAGGAAGCGGAAGCTGACGCGCCGCCGAGACGACGACCCGGTGCGCGTCTACGACGACGGCCGCATCGCCCACTGGACCGGCGGCGCGCCGGGTGTGGGCGACCGCAAGGTCCAGCGGGTGCGGCAGCCGGGAAGCGGCCGAGCTGCGCGCGACGGAGCTGCGCAAGCAGCTGCTCCTCCACCGGCCGGCGCCGAAGGCGAACGCCACCCTCGACGACCTGATGCGGGCCGCGGTGCAGCACTGGAGGAAGGTCGGCCACCCGACCGGCACCATCCAGCAGTACCGGTCGGACTGGAACACGCACGTCCCGTCGGAGATCGGCGCCATCCCCTGCCGCGAGGTCGACATCTCGCACTACACCGCGATCTTCAACCAGCTCAACGAGAAGCAGGCCTCCGAGCAGGTCATCGACGCGGTGGCCCGGACCCTCGGCGCGGTGGTGATCAAGTTCGGCGTCCTCAACGGGTACTTCCCGGGTGGGCAGCCGTTCGGGGGTCCGGACCTGCGGAGGGCGGCGGTCGCCGGCGCCCGCGCGACCGCGGCCCGGCAGAACCGGGCGCGCACGGAGACGCGGATCCACCTCGACGAGTGCCCCGCGGCCGTCGACGTCGACAAGTACGCGGCGGCCTTCGAGGAGGAGTACCCCGGCTACGGCGCCCGGCTGGTCCACCTGACCTTCGGCACGGGTCTGCGGATCAACGAGGCGCTCGCGCTGCGGTGGGACTCGATCGACCTGGACACGCTGAGCGTTGCCGTCGACTGGCAGCTCGACCGCTACCAGGCCTGGCCGGCCCTCGCGCTGCCGAAGGGGAACAAGCCGCGGACGACGCAGCTGTGGTCCTGCTACCGCGACGTCGCGGCCAGCCTGATCGAGGACGCGGTGGAGCGGGAGGGCCCCGACCACGGCTGGCTGTTCCCGCGCCACCGCTCCGAGAAGAAGTGGGCGGACCAGGCCGGCAAGCTCGCCGGCGCGGCCCGCACGCGGTGCGGGTGGCAGTGGAGGGGCTTCCACTGGCTCCGGCACGGGTGGGCGTCCTGGTCGCTCGCCCCGGAGTCGGACGGCGGCTACGGGATCAACCCCACCCGCGTCCAGGAGTGGCTCGGCCACGCGAAGCTGAGCACCACCACGGACACCTACATCCACAAGCCCCGCGGGGACGACTCGCACGTCCGCGAGGCCACGCGCCGCCTCCCGGGTCGGAGGGAGGGCGAGTAGGCGGTAGTCCTCGAGGGGCCGGTTGCACCAGCAGCCGGCCCCTCGACGTGTTCCTGGGGGGCGCCTGACCTGTCGCGACCGCTCCGGCGACCGCCTCGGCGAGCCGCGCCGCCCGACCGGCATCGTCGGGCACGGAGCGGACCGGACGGGTGTTCAGTTGCAGAGAGCGAGCCCGGTGTCGACGAGGCCGCCGACGTCCACCTTGAGGCCGTGTTGGCCGGGGGCGTCGCCCCAGACAGGAAGATGTCGCCAGCGCGAGCGCCGGGCCGGCGCCGGTGCCGGCGCCGCCCACCGACCAGCCGCCGTCGTGCAGCCGGCCGGCGCGCTGCGCGGCCAGCGCACCGGCCAGGCCGACCAGCCCGGTCGCGGAGAGCACCAGGGTGACCTGCACGCCGACACCGGAGGTGCGCAGAGTGGTCCGCCCGTGCGTCGAGTTCAGGCCGCCAGCAGCCGTGCCCAGCACCGGCGGGCAGCCGAGAGGCTGACCGGGGTCAGTTGTCCGGTCCCCGGGAGCCCCGCGGCTGGGCTCTCCCCTGGCGCGCGGTTGTCCAGATCTCGGTCCGGGTGTGGTCGATGCGAGCCCACACGGTCTTGCGGTGCCCGTCGGTCGTCCAGCCGTGTGCGTCGCACAGCCGTGCGACCAGGTACAGACCGAGGCCGCCCCTCGCCGGGTCACGGCCGATGGCGGGGCTGGGCGGCCGGTCGGCTGCGGCGTCGCTGACCTCGAGCAGCCAGGACGTATCGCTGCTGGTCACGGTGACCTCGACCGGGCTGCGGCCGTGTCGCACCGCGTTCGAGGCCAGTTCCTCGTAGGCCAGCAGCAGGCGCTCGACCGCGCCCTCCTCGGCGCCGGGCGGGCGGGCGCCGTCGTGCAGAGCGGCGGCGAGCTGTCGCCGGTCGGCGGTCAGGTCGGCCGGGCCGGCCGGCACCCAGCGCCCGATCACGGGACCGGGCCCCGGTTCCGGCCGCGGCCGTTGCCCCCACGCCCCGCTCATGCCGGTGCCGTCGGATCTGCGATGCGGGATCCGGCGTGCTCACGTTGTCGGTCGTGGGCTCGGGTCCCGTCCTCGTCAGCGCCTGCGGCGCTCACCGGCGGAGGCCGAGTTGGGCGGATGAGCGGCCGGCGGGCTGCTTACCGGACGGTTTCATGACCTGCCTCGATCCCTCGGGGATCGACGTGGACGGCTGGATGTGCCTCGCGACAGCCCACGTGAGTGGCGTCACCGGCAGGGCGCGAGCGCGGGCCAGGACGGGAACCGGCGGACGACTGCCTCGGCCACCGCGGCCGGCCGCAAGGGTCAACGCCAACCCGCTGAGGAACAGGACCGGCCCTGCGGTCGGCCAGGTACCCCGGTCGGAAGCTGCGCACACTCGACCGCATGGTCATGGCCTGATCGGGCCGACAGCCGCTCCGCCGGGCGCCCGCTCAGGTGGGCGCGGTCACCGGTGCCGATGCCGGCACCTGGTGGCGGCGGCACTGGACGAGCTACGGGGTCTCAGCCGATCCCTCGATCCGCGAGGCAGCCGAGGGCCGGTCGTTCGGCAGGTCCCGGTAGGGCGCCATGCTCGGGTGACCGAGCTCCCACAGGGATTCGTTGAGGGCCTGGGTGAGGGCGTTATGCTCGCAGGCCGGCCAGGCGGTGGTGCCGGCGAGGTAGTTGAGGAGCGCGGCACGAGGCCGGTTCCCGCCCAGCTCGGTGTAGCGCCACCACAGGTCGATGATGGTGAGGGCACCCAGCCGCCAGGCGATGACGGTCAGTGGGCTGGCGGGCGCGATGGGGGTGGGCACCGGGAACCTCGAGTTCGTCGGGTCGTCGGTGCACCGAGGGGCGCTGCGCCGGCGGGATGGGGTGAGCCGAGGCCTGCTGTTGGGCCGTGGATCCTCCTCGCTGCCGCGCGGCCGGGCAGCAGCTCGTGTAGCCAGTGTGCGCTGTGCTGCGGCTCGGGACCAGTCCTCGACGTCTTCATCGGACACGGTGATCAGGCGACACCGGTGCGGACGTTCATGCACCGCGTGCGCGTACAGTGTGAGGACCAGGCGGTCACACGATCACGGCGAGTCGGCGCCGTACCGATGACCGGACCCCGGACGCTGCAGGACTCGGCGCCGGTTCTTCGTCCCCGTCGTCCTCTCGTGGACGACCGGGAACGCCAATCTTGGACTGTCGCGAGGTGTCACCCGCAGTCCGTCGTAGAGCAGAGACCGCCGTGTCCATGCCTGATCCCGCCGACGTCGAACCGCCGCGCGATCCCCGCGCCGCCTTCGCCGAGCTGAGCAAGATCATGCTCGGTGAGCAGCCGCTGTCGGCGACCCTCGAGCGGGTGGCCGAGCTGGCCAAGCAGACCATCCCCGGCGCCGCCGACGTGTCGGTCACCCTCCTGCAGGACGGCGAGGTGGCCAGCGCGGCCTTCACCGGACCGCTGTCCGCCCAGCTCGACGAGCGCCAGTACGAGTCCGGGTTCGGCCCCTGCATGGACGCCGCGACCTCCGGCACGACCATCACCATCGACGACACCGCCCACAGCCCCACCTATCCCGACTTCGCCCGCGCGGCCGCCCGCAAGGGCGTCCGGCACACGATGTCGATCGGGCTACCCGTGCAGCGCCAGACCATCGGGGCGCTCAACGTCTACGGCACCGACGACACCCCGTTCGACGAGGCGAAGCAGGAGCTGGCCACCGCGTTCGCCTCCTACGCGGCGGTGGCGGTGGCCAATGCCGGCGTCTACGCCAGCACCGCGACCCTGGCAGCCAACCTGCAGCGCGCCCTGGACTCGCGGGCGGTCATCGACCAGGCGAAGGGCATCCTCATGGCCCGCCACCGCGGCATGTCCGCCGACGCGGCCTTCGATCTCCTGTCGAAGGAGTCCCAGCTGAACAACCGCAAGCTGCGCGACATCGCCGCAGACTTGGTCGACGAGGTCCAGCGCGGCGGTCGGGACTGACGTCGGAGCGGCCTCATCAAGCACGCGGCCGGTCAGGAGGCGCGCGGGACGCTGCCCTCCGACGGGTTGGACGGACGGAGGCGACAGCCGTCCGGCTTCGACGAGCGCGTCGCCGCACCTGTTGCTGCGACGACGGGCCGGCCGCCCTCTGCGGACCGCGCTGGACCGGTCAGGCCCGGGCGGTAGCCTCAGACCGGGCTGCTGAGCCCCAGAAGTCTCACGCGTGTCTCGTGCCTCGAAGCGTGAGCGACCGCAATCGGCCCGAGGTCCGCGACTTCCTCGCGTCCCGCCGCGCCCGGGCCCCCAGCAGGCCGGGGTGACCAGCTACGGCCACCGCCGCGTGCCCGGCCTGCGCCGCGAAGAAGTGGCCACCCTCAGCGGCGTGAGCGCCGAGGACTACGCCCGCCTCGAGCGCGGCAACCTGACCGGTGTCTCCGACAGCGTCCTGCACGCGGTCGCCCGCGTCCTGGAGCTGGACGAGGCCGGGACCCAGCACCTGTTCGACCTGGCCCGGCCCGCCAACAGCTCACCGCATACCCGGGTGCGGCGCCCGGCGCCGCAGCGGATCCGGCCCGGCGTGCAGCAGCTGCTCGACGCGATGACCGGTGTCGCCGCGGTGGTGAGCAACGGACGACGGGACTCGCGCTCCTCGAGGAGGTCGAGGGCCTTGCTGACGGTGCTGCGATCGTTGTTGAGCTCGTCGGCGATCTCGGTGACGAACCTGTCGAGCCGGTTCTTGTACTCGGCGCTGGCAAGCAGGTACAGCAGCACCCGCCAGTGCACGGGACGCATGGGGTCGTCGTCCTCGTGGCGCCGGCCGACGGTGCACAGGAGCGCCAGGAGCGCGTCGCAGAAGATCATCGTGAACGGCTGCCGGTGGCACCTGACCTTCGGCGTGAGGACGTGGAGGACCTCCTCGGTCTCCACGTCCTGGAGCATGCGGGTGGGGTTCGTGCGGGACATCGCGGGTCCTCTCGGTGGTGGGATCGGCGCCGCGGTGCGCGGCGTCCCCAGCACCGGTCCGGAGCCGTCGCCGGTCCGCATGGGTCTGTGGCGGCCAGCCCACACGGACGTGGCCGCCCGACCACGCTGACGGCGCCGGACACCCACGTTGACCTGGGGTTCGTGACCCCGACTTCTACGCTCTG
>DATAAV010000381.1:0-2917 GCA_036259935.1 Geodermatophilus sp.
CGACCGCCTTCGGCGGGAAGGGTGGGGGCACGACGGATCATCCAGGGCTCCCTTCTGGGCCCGCCGTCCGCCCAGGAGGGCGGCCGCCGGCCGCGCGTCCGGAGACCCCTGCGACGGGGCCAGGGGTTTCGGACGATGCCAGAGCCCGGGGCCGGCCCGGCGCGGCGCCGCGCGCCCGGAAGAGCACACCGGCGTAGTTTGCCCGGGCGTACCGGAACGGCTACGCCTCGTCACCCCCTGGCGGCCGGCGGCCGCGGGGCGGGTCAGCGGTAGGCGGAGGTGCCGCGCAGGCGGGCGCCGACGGCGACGTGCAGCGGCGCGAGGACGACGCCGTCGCCGGCCAGCCGGGCCCGCAGCTGCCGCCGGTGCCGCACCACGCCGACCAGCCCGACGGCCCAGAAGAGGTACTGGACGGCGAAGGCGGCGCGGAAGGCGTCGAGCGAGTACGCGGTCGAGGCGCCGGGCGTGAGCACGTCCAGCACCGCCCCGACGGCGAGGATGGTGAGCAGCGAGGCGACGAAGCCCCCGACGTTGACCACCCCGCTCGCGCTGCCCTGCCGCTCGGCGGGGTTCCACGTCCGGGCGAAGTCGAAGCCGATCATCGAGCCGGGGCCGTTGGTGCCCAGCACGACCACGAGCAGGACGAGCACGGGCAGCGGAGCCCGCCCCGGCCAGAGCAGCACCAGCGTCCAGGCCGCGGCCGTGAGGGCGAGGACGCCGAACACCAGCACCGAGCGGCGCAGCGGCCACCGGCCGCAGAGCCGGCCGAGCAGCGGCCCGACCCCGATGGCCACCACGACGAGCAGGGTGAGCAGCCCGGCCGCGGTCGCCGGACTGAGCCCCTGGCCGACCACGAGGAACGGATAGCCCCACAGCAGCGCGAAGACCGTGCCGGAGAACTGGGTGACCAGGTGCGTGTACAGGCCGATGCGGGTGCCCGGCTCCCGCCAGGTGAGGGCGAGGCTGCGGCGCACCTCGGCGAGCCCGGAGGTGGACAGGGGCGCCGCACCCTCCGGCGTGTCGCGCAGGGCCACGAGGACGAGGACGGCGACCAGGACGCCGACCGCCGCGGCGCCCAGGAACGTGCTCTCCCACGAGCCCGCGTGCAGCAGGGCCACCAGCGGATAGGCCGCGACGATCTGACCGAACTGGCCGAGCATGCCGGTCAGCTGGGTGAACAGCGGCACCGAGGGCCCGGGGAACCAGAAGCCGATCACCCGGAGCACGCTGACGAACGTCATGGCGTCGCCGGCCCCGACCAGGATCCGCGCGGCCACGGCGGTCGGCACGTCGCCGGCCAGGGCGAGCACGGCCTGACCGGCGGCCATCGTGAGCGCCCCGGCGAGGATCAGCCGCCGGGAACCGAACCGGTCCAGGGCCACGCCGACCGGCACCTGCAGGGCGGCGTAGACCGCCAGCTGCAGCACCACGAACAGCGAGATCGCCGAGGCGCCGGCGGAGAACCGCTCCTGCGCCTGCACCCCGGCCACTCCGAGGGAGGCGCGGTGGAAGACGGCGACCCCGTAGGCGGTGAGGGCGACCAACCAGACGATGTACGCGCGGGCCGTCGGGCGGGCGGTCGTCGTCGTCACTCCGTACCCGACACCGCGCGGCGGCCGGTTGTTCCGCCCTCCCGCGGTGAGATCGCTCACCGGGCGGCTCCACGCCGATAGAGTTCCGCCGATGGGCGGCCTCCTCTCCCCCGAGCTCTCCCCGGCCGTGGAGGACGGGCACCGGCGCGGCCGGATCCTGGCCGCCCTGGCCGCGTGCATGGCCGAGAAGGGCTACCGCGCGACCACCGTCGCCGACATCGCCCGCGTGGCCCGGGTCTCGAAGACCGTCGTCTACGCGCACTTCCGGGACAAGGAGCACTGCCTGCTCGAGCTGTACTCCCGGGCCACCGACCGGGTGCTCGACACGGTGCGCCGGGCCCAGCAGGAGGCCTCGGTGGCCGGGCTGCCGTGGCGCGACCAGGTACGCGCCGCGGTCTGCGCCTACGTCGACGTGCTCGCCGCCTGGCCGGCCGTGGCCTGGGCGGCCCTGGTGGAGGTCCAGGCGGCGGGGCGGGCCGCGCTGGCCCTGCGCCGCGACGTCATCGACCGCTGGGTCGCCCTGCTCACCGAGCTGGCCGGCGAGTTCGCCGAGCGGCACCCCGACGAGGTGCGCCCGGTCGGCCGGGAGCTGATGGTCGCCGCCGTCGGGGGCATCAACGAACTGATGCTGGCGCGCGTGGAGCACGGCGAGGCCTACCGCGTGACCGAGGACGCCGACGCGGCCACGGCCGTGCTGGTCGGCCTGCTCGAACGCCGGCCCTGACCGCGGCTGCGGCCGCCCCTTCCGCCGCGGCGACGACTACTCGGCGCAGGTCGGGGGCAGGAGCAGCGGTGTCCGTCGTCCGGCCCGGTTCCCCGGCGCCCGGACGCAGCCCGCAGACCGACGAGAGGAGCGCCGTCGATGGCGTCCGTCATCCACTACACCATCGCCACCGAGGCCGAGAAGAGCCCGGACTTCCGCCGCGTGCTGTGGACCGGCGAGTACACCCAGTTGGTGATCATGACCATCCCGCCGGGCGGGGAGATCGGCGAGGAGGTCCACGAGGACATCGACCAGATCCTCACGTTCGTCAGCGGCACCGGCGAGGCGCGGATCTCCGGCAGCACCAAGAAGGTGGCGCAGGGCGACCTGGTCGTCGTCCCGGCCGGCACCAAGCACAACTTCGTCAACACCGGCGAGAACCCGCTGATCCTCTACACCGTCTACGGCCCGCCGGAGCACGCCGACGGCGCGGTGCACAAGACCAAGGAGGAGGCCGACGAGGCCGAGGAGGCCGGCAAGGACGAGCCGCCGACGTCCTGACCGGCGCCCGCGGGGTCCGGCACCGGGCGCCGGGGCCGCCGTCCCGCGACGGCGGTCCCGC
>DATAAV010000382.1:0-14029 GCA_036259935.1 Geodermatophilus sp.
CGTGCCCGCGGAGCTCGAGATCACCGGGACCACACCCTCGGGCATCGTCATGGCGCTGCGGCACCGCGAGCTGCCCATCGAGGGCGTGCAGTTCCACCCCGAGTCGGTGCTCACCGAGGGCGGGCACCGGATGCTGGCCACGTGGCTCGCCGCCTGCGGCCTGGCGCCGGACCCGGCCGTCGTCGAGGCGGCCTCGGCCGGTGCCCGGCGGCTGTCCACCGCCGCGGTCTGACCCCGAACACGACGAGGGGCTCCTCCCGCTCGGGAGGAGCCCCTCGTCGCTCTGCTACTGGTTCGGGTCCACCAGGCCGCCGCCGACGCCCGGTCCGGGCCCCTCGCCCTCGCCGTCGTCCTCGCCCCCGTTGTCGCCGGGAGTGGCCGGCGGGGTCGTGGTCGGCGGGGTGGTGGTGGGCGGCGGCGTGGTCTCCTCCGGCGGGACCGGGACGGCGATCAGCAGGGTGATCTCGTCGTCCGCGGCGGCCTGGTTGCCCGCGCCGGGCTCGGTGCCCACCGCCTCGCCTTCGGCCACCTCCCCGGTCTCGACGTTCTGCACGACGACGTTGACGAAGCCGGCCTCCCGGAGCGCCTGCTGCGCGGTGGCCTGGTCCAGGCCGCGCACGTCGGGCACCTCGACGTCGCCGTCGGACACCTGCAGGGTGATCGGGGTGTTCGGGGCGACCTGGCTGCCCTGCCGTGGGTCGACGCCGACGACCGTGCCCTCGGGCTCGGCGGAGTCGACCTGCTCGGTGTTGATGCTGGTGAATCCGGCGTTCGAGAGGGCGGTGCGCGCGTCGTCGACGGCGAGGTTGACCACCGGCGGAACGGTCAGCGTGCCCGGCCCCTGCCCGACGACGAGGTCCACCTCGGTGTCGGCGTCGACCTGCGCGCCGCTGGCCGGGTCCGAGCGCAGCACCCGGCCGGCCTGCTCCTCGCTGCTCTCCTCGCGGGTCACCTCGCCCACCGCCAGGCCCGCTTCGGTCAGCGCGGTGCGGGCCTCCTCCTCGAGGAGGTTCACGACGTCGGGCACGGCCACCTGCTGCACCGGGGGCGGCTCGTCGCCGTCCGAGCCGAGGAGGAGGGCAGCGGTGATCACCCCGCCCAGCAGGAGCACGGCCGCGGCCACCAGGGCGAGGATCCGCGCCCGGCGCCGCTTGCGGGCGGCCTCGTCGTCCTCCCAGCCCCCGCCGGCGTAGCCGTTGAGGATGGTGGTCTTCTCCTCGTCGCCCATGACCGGGGTCGCCTCGACAGGCTGCCCCGCCAGCGCCCGGAGCATGTCGCTGCGCATGTCCGCGGCCGACTGGTAGCGGTTGGCCGGGTTCTTGCTCAGCGCCTTGAGCAGGATGGCGTCGAGCTCCGGCGGGATCGCCGGGTTGACCGAGGACGGCAGGCGGGGGTCCTCGCGCACGTGCTGGTAGGCGACGGCGACCGGTGAGTCGCCGGTGAACGGCGGGGCGCCGGTGACCAGCTCGTAGAGCAGGCACCCGACCGAGTAGACGTCGGAGCGGGCGTCCACGCCCTCGCCGCGGGCCTGCTCCGGGGAGAGGTACTGCGCCGTGCCGATGACCGCGGCGGTGGAGGTCATCGTCGCGGCGGAGTCGGAGACGGCGCGGGCGATGCCGAAGTCCATCACCTTGACCGTGCCCTGCGGCGTGATCATCACGTTCCCGGGCTTCACGTCCCGGTGGACGATGCCGTTGCGGTGGCTGAAGTCCAGGGCGCCGCAGATGTCGGCGGCCAGGCTCATCGCCCGCTCGGGGGAGAGCACGCCTTCCCGGCGCAGCACGTCGCGCAGCGTCTCGCCCTCGACGTACTCCATGACGATGTAGGGGGTCGCCCCCGTCGAGGTGCGGTCCTCCCCGGTGTCGTAGACCGCGACGATCGACGGGTGGTTCAGCGAGGCGGCTGCCTGCGCCTCCCGCCGGAACCGGACCTGGAAGGACGGGTCCCGGGCCAGGTCGCTGCGCAGGACCTTGACGGCCACCTCGCGGCCCAGCCGGAGGTCGCGGCCGCGGTGCACCTCGGCCATACCGCCGCGGCCGAGGACCCCGCCGATCTCGTAGCGCTCACCGAGCACCTGCGGGATGGTCATCGGAGGTCCTCTCGGGCGGTGCGGTGCTGCGTCCACGGCGATCCCACGCGCAGCGAGGCGTTGCGGACGCGGGGGCCGGCGGGCAGCCTAACCGCTGAGACCGCTCGTCCCCGGGCGGCGCGGGCGAGCCGGATCACCCGGCCTGGCCCTCATCCAGCACGACCGGGCCCTGCCCCGGCTGCGGCTCGTCGACCGGTGACTCCTCCTCCTCGGCCGGCGGCTGCGGTGCGGGCTCCTCTTCCGGCACCGGGTCGCCGGGGAGCTCGTCCGCGGGCTGCTCGGGCTCCGTGCCCGGGTCGCCCTGGTCCTGATCGTTGCCGGGCTCGTTGCCGGTGCCGGGGTCGTTGCCGTTGCCGGTGGGCGGCGGCGCGGTCGTCGTCGGGACCGGTGCCGAGCTGGTCGTCGGCGGCGGCTCCGGGGCGGTGCCGTCGCCCCCGTTGTCCTCGGGGGTGTAGTCCTCCTCCGCCACGAGCAGCACGACCAGGGAGCCCAGGGGCACCTCCTGATCGGCGGGCTCGGAGCCGACGACGTCGCCCTGCTCCAGCGCGACGCCGTGCTGGGTCACCTGGTCCCCGCCGACGGCGCGCTGCTCCACCGTCAGCCCGGCCTCCTCCAGGAACTGCTGGACGTCGTCGCCGTCCTGCCCGATGTAGCTGCGGGTGTCCACGAAGAAGGTGCCCGCGGCCGAGGTCGCCGCGGTGGTGGTCGCCGGCGCGGTGGTCGTGCCGGGCGCGGTGGCGTCGCGGTCCTCGCCGGAGAACAGCAGCCACGCGCCGCCGGCCAGCAGCAGTACCAGCAGCAGCGCGGCGGCCAGCCAGGCCCAGCGGTTGCGGCGGCGCCGCTCCGGCTCGGGCTGCGCCTCGTCGTCCCAGGACTCGTCGTCGGCCGGCGGCCCCTGCAGGGGCGGCATCGCACGCGGGGTCGTGTGGCCGCCCGTGGCCGCCCCGGCCGCCGTCGCCGCTCCCGCGGCGGCCGCGCCGGCGCTGCCGGTCATCGGCACGCCGAGCACCTCGGTCCGCCCCTCGGCCGGCGGGCCGACCACCTCGGTGGCCGCGCCGGCGAGCCCGGTGGCCGTTCCGGCGGCGAGGGTGCCCCCGTTGGCCACGGATCGGATGGCGGCGGCGAACGCCCCGCCGTCCGGGAACCGGTCGGCGGGGTCCTTGGCGAGGGCCCGCTCGACGAGCACCCGCACCGCGGGCGGGATGTCGCCGGGCAGCGGCGGGGGCGGCCGGTTGATGTGCGCCAGCGCGATCGCCACCTGCGAGGCGCCGTCGAAGGGTCGGACGCCGGTCAGGCACTCGTAGCCGACCACGCCGAGGGAGTAGACGTCGGAGGCGGCCGTGACGTCGAAGCCCTGTGCCTGCTCGGGGGAGAGGTACTGGGCGGTGCCGACCACCATGCCGGTGCGGGTCAGCGGGGTGGCGTCGCGGGCGCGGGCGATGCCGAAGTCGGTCAGCTTGACCACGCCGTCGGGCCGCACGATGAGGTTGCCCGGCTTGATGTCGCGGTGGACCACGCCGGCCTGGTGCGCCGCGGACAGCCCGTCGGCGGCCTGGCCGAGCACGTGCATCGTCCAGTCGACCGGCAGCCGGCCCTCCTCGTGGAGGATCGTCACCAGCGGCTTGCCCTCGACCAGCTCCATCACCAGGAACGCCAGCCGCTGGCCGGGGAAGCGCTCGTCCTCGGTCGTCTCGCCGTAGTCGTAGACCGAGGCGATGTTGGGGTGCGACAGCGCCGCGGTGTGCCGCGCCTCGTTGCGGAAGCGGGCCAGGAAGCTCGGGTCGCCGCTGAACTCGCTGCGCAGCACCTTCGCCGCGACGACGCGGTCGAGCACGCGGTCCCGGGCGCGCCACACCTCGCCCATCCCGCCGGTGGCGATGGGGGCGGTGATCTCGTAGCGGCCGGCGAGGAGGGTGCCGGTGGAGAGGGCCATCAGCCGCCCTGCCCCTCGAGGTAGGCCTGCATGACCTGGCGCGCAATGGGTGCCGACACGTCCCCACCCGTACCCCCGCCGTTGGCGACGAAGACCGCGACGGCGATCTGGGGGTCGTCGGCGGGCGCGAAGCCGATGAACCAGTTGTGGTCGGGCACGCCTTGGGCGACCTCCGCGGTCCCGGTCTTCCCCGCCACCTCGATGCCGGAGATCCGGGCCGCCCGGCCACTGCCGTTGGCCACGACGCTGATCATCATCTCGGTGAGCTGGTCGGCCACCTCGGGGCTGATCGGCTCGCCGAACTCCTCGGGGTCGGTCTGGTCGATGACGCTCAGGTCGGGCGCGCGCAGCTGGTCGACCAGGTAGGGGGTCATCAGTGTGCCGTCGTTGGCGACCCCGGCGGCGATCATCGCCGCCTGCAGCGGGGTCATCCGCACGTCCTGCTGGCCGATCGAGGCGACCCCGAGCTCGGCGTCGTTCTGCGGGTCGCCCATGCTGCTGCCCGCGACCTGCAGGGGGATCTGCCGCTCCTCGCCGTCCATGCCGAACGCCTCGGCCATCTCCCGGACCCGGTCCTCGCCGAGGTCCATACCCAGCTGGGCGAAGGCGGTGTTGCAGGAGACGGTGAGCGCGTCGATGAGCGGCTGCTGACCGCTGCCGCTGCAGGACGACCCGCCGAAGTTCTCCAGCTGCGTCGACGTGCCGGGCAGGGTCAGCACGTCCGGCGCCGGGATGACGGTCTCGGGGGTGTAGCCGTCGCTGAGCGCCGCCGCCGAGACGATGACCTTGAACACCGACCCCGGCGGGAAGTTGTCGTTGATCGCCCGGTTCAGCCGCGGGTCGCGCTCGGCCTCCTCCAGCTGGGCGGCGTAGTCCCGAATGGCCTGGGGGTCGTGGCTGGAGAGCTGGTTGGGGTCGTAGGTCGGGGTGCTGGCCATACCGAGCACCGCCCCGGTCGAGGGGTCCAGGGCCACGACGGCACCGGTCACCCCCTCCAGCTCGGCCATCGCCGTCTCCTGCACGGCCGGGTCGAGGGTCAGGACGACGTCGCCGCCGGCCGGGTCCCGGCCGGTGAACAGGTCGGCCAGCCGGCGGACGAACAGCCGCGGGTCCGAGCCGGCCAGCACCTCGTTGGTGGCCCGCTCCAGCTGGGTGTTGCCGTAGACCAGCGAGTAGTAGCCGGTCACCGGGGCGTACACCGGGCCCTGCGGGTA
The DNA here is from genome assembly GCA_036259935.1 of Geodermatophilus sp. Taxonomy (GTDB): domain Bacteria; phylum Actinomycetota; class Actinomycetes; order Mycobacteriales; family Geodermatophilaceae; genus Geodermatophilus. The sequence continues at coordinate 5,237 of DATAAV010000382.1, forward strand.
CTGGCGCAGGTAGGTCAGCCGGTCGTCGGTGGGCACCGACATGGCGATCTCGGTGCCGGCGACGACGATCGAGCCGCGTTCGCGGTCGTACTCCTCGGCCAGCACGCGGGTGTTGGCCGGGTCCCCCCGCAGCTCGTCGGAGCGGACGACCTGGATGTAGTTGACGTTGATGATCAGCAGCGTGAAGAGCACCAGCACGCTGATCGCCACCCGGCGCAGCGGCGCGTTCACTGCTTCACGACCTCGGTCGGCGCCTCACCGAGGGCCGGCTTGGGCGGCGGGGCGGGGGCGGCCGGACGGCGCGCGGCGTCGCTGATCCGCACGAGGACGGCGACCAGCACGAAGTTCGCGACCAGCGACGACCCGCCGTAGGCCAGGAACGGCATGGTGAGGCCGGTCAGCGGCAGCAACCCGGTGACCCCGCCCAGGACGACGAACACCTGCCACGCGATGGCGAACGCCAGGCCGGCGGCCAGCAGCTTGCCGAAGGCGTCGCGCACGATCAGCGAGGTGCGCAGCCCGCGCTCGACCAGGATCAGGTAGAGGATGATCACCGCGACCAGGCCGAAGAGGCCCAGCTCCTCGCCGATGGCCGCGGCGATGAAGTCGCTCTTGGCCACCGGCACCTGGTCGGGGCGGCCGCCGCCGAGCCCGGCGCCGAACAGGCCGCCGGTGCCCAGCCCGAACAGCGACTGGACCAGCTGGTAGCCCGCGCCGTCCCGGTAGGCGAACGGGTCCAGCCAGGTGTCCACGCGGGCCTGCACGTGGCCGAAGATCTGGTAGGCGAGGAACGCGCCGCCGGCGAACAGCCCCAGCCCGATCAGCAGCCAGCTGGCCCGCTCGGTGGCGATGTAGAGCATCACCATGAAGATGCCGAACAGCAGCAGCGAGCTGCCCAGGTCGCGCTCGAAGACCAGCACCAGGATCGACAGGGCCCAGGCGACCAGCACCGGTCCGAGGTCGCGCCCGCGGGGCAGCTCCAGGCCCATCACCCGGCGGCTGGCCAACGCCAGGACGTCCCGCTTGTCGACCAGGTAGGCGGCGAAGAAGACGATCAGGCAGATCTTGGCGAACTCGCCGGGCTGGATGCTGAAGCCGGCGAGCCGGATCCAGATCTTGGCCCCGTTGACCTCGGAGATCGACGAGGGCAGCAGCGCCGGCAGCGCGAGCAGCACCAGCCCGACCAGGGCGAAGGTGTAGGCGAACCGGGACAGCAGCCGGTGGTCGCGCAGCACGAACAGCACCGCGACGAACAGGACCACGCCCAGGGTGGCCCACACCAGCTGGACGGGGGCGTCCTCGCGGGTCACGGTGCTGTCCACCTGCTCGGCGGCGAGGTCCAGACGGTGGATGACCGCCAGGCCCAGCCCGACGAGGAGGGCCACCGAGGGCAGCAGCAGCGGATCGGCGTACGGGGCGGTCTTGCGGACGACGAGGTGCACGACCAGCCAGAGGCCGGCGAACCAGGCACCGAACGCGGCCATGTCGGGACGCAGGGAGCCGGTGATCGTCAGGTCGACGATCGAGTTGGCGGCCAGCGTGATGACGACGGCAAAGCCCAGCATGGCCAGCTCCGTGCCGCGCCGCGTGGGCATGGGCGCGCCCGTCGTGACCGCGCGGGGATCGGTGGACGGGCCCGACATCACGACTCCTCCCGGCAGTCCACTCCCGGCTCGGCCCGCTGCGTCGGCCGGTCCGACGTCGGGGGCGCCTCGGTCGTCGCCTCGGGGGTCGGCGCCTGGAAGGTGGGCTCACCGGGGACCGGCGTGCCCTCCGTGGTCGGCGACGCCTCCGGAAGCGAGGGGGTGCCGTTGCCGGTGGCGTCGTCGGGCCTCGGGCACGGGGGCAGGCGCTCGTCCCAGAGCATCTCGACGATCCGGTCGGCCTCGCCGGCGTCGTCGGCCGGGATGCCGCCGTGGGCCTTGTTCCGGGCCACCGAGTTCAGGTCCGTGACGGCGAGGTCGGTGACCTCCTCGACCCGGTAGAGGTCCAGGCCCAGCAGCGAGGCGTTGATGCCGCGGAACACCGCCACCCGCTCGTCCTGGCCGGCGGCGGACTCGACGCCGACGAACCAGTGCGCCAGCACCCACGCGTAGGTGCCGACAGCGGTGGCGGCGACCAGCAGCAGCGCCGTGCCCAGGGCCAGGAGCAGCCGGCGGCGCGGACGCCGGGAGACCGGCGGGGAGGAGGTCATCGGCGCCGGCGGAGGCGGCGCAGGAGGGTCGGCCAGGGCGGCCCGGCCGGCGGCCGAGCCCGGGTCGACCTGGCGCTGGCCGATGTTGTCCCCGGCAGCGCCGTCCACGACCGGGTGCATGTCGGTCGTGCCCTGCCCGCTGTCCTCCACGACGTCGGCGACGATCACGGTGATGTTGTCCGGGCCGCCGCTGCGCAGCGCCAGCTCGATGAGCCGGTCGGCCGTCGAATGCGGGTCGGGGTCCTTGAGCGCCTCGGCGAGGGTCTCCTCGCTGACGACGCCGGACAGGCCGTCGGAGCAGAGCAGGTAGCGGTCGCCCTCGCGGGCCTCCCGCATCGACAGGTCGGGGTCGACGTCCTGACCGTTGAGCGCGCGCAGCAGCAGCGACCGCTGCGGATGGTGGTTGGCCTCCTCGGGCGTGATCCGCCCGTCGTCGATCAGCGTCTGGACGAACGTGTCGTCGTGCGTGATCTGGGTGAGGACGCCGTCGCGCAGCAGGTAGGCGCGGGAGTCGCCGACGTGGCAGAGGGCCAGGCGGCCGCCGGCGAAGAGGATCGCGGTCAGCGTCGTCCCCATGCCCTCCAGGTGCGGGGACTCGCGGATCACCTCCCGCAGGTGCTCGCTGCCCTCGAAGACCGCCTGACGCAGGGCCTGCAGCATGTCGCTGGGCGGTGCGTCGTCGTCGAGGTGCTCGAGCGCGGCGATGACCACCTTGCTGGCGACGTCCCCGGCGGCGTGGCCGCCCATGCCGTCGGCGACGGCCAGCAGCCGGGGCCCGGCGTAGACCGAGTCCTGGTTGTTGCCGCGGACCAGGCCGCGGTCGGAGCGGGCCGCGTAGCGCAGCGCGAGGCTCATCGGGTCCTGCTCACGTCTGTGCTGCTGCTCCCTGTGCCGGTCATGACCGCAGCTCCAGGACCGTCTGGCCGATGCGGATCGGCTGGCCCGGGGCCACCAGCAGCGGCCCCTGCACGCGCTGCTGGTCGAGGTAGGTCCCGTTGGTGGAACCGAGGTCCTCGACGTACCACTGTCCGCCACGGTTGGTCAGTCGCGCGTGCCGGGAGCTGGCGAAGTCGTCGGTCAGCACCAGTGTGGAGTCGTCGGCACGGCCGATGAGGATCGGCTGTTCGCCCAGGGTGATCTTCGTCCCGGTGAGCGGCCCGGCCGTGACGACGAGCGTCTTGGGCCCGCGGTTCTTCTTCTTCCCGGCCGCGGCCGCACGCGGCGGCACCGAGGCGACCCGGCCGGCACGGCCGCCGAACAGGTCGGCCCGGACCACGCGGAAGGCGGCGAAGATGAACAACCACAACAGCAGGAGGAAGCCGAAGCGGAAGACCTGGAGGACGATCTCGGCGGTCACGCCGCCCCCTCGCTGACGCGCGCCGGCCGCGAGCCCGAGGGTGCTGCGCTTCTACGTGATCCCGCCAGCTCGATCACGTGCCTTCCTGCCGGTAGACCAGCACCGAGTGGCCGATGCGGATGACGTCGCCGTCCGAGAGCGCCTGGCGGCTGATCCGCCGGCCGTTGACCAGCGTGCCGTTGGTCGAGCCGAGATCCTCGGCGACCGCGGTGCCGTTCTCCAGGACGATGTCGACGTGCTTGCGGCTGACCCCGGTGTCGGGCAGCCGGATGTCGGCGTCGGTGCCGCGGCCGATCACGTTCCGGCCGGCGGAGAGCTCGTGCCGGGTGCCGGGACCGTCGACGACGAGCACGTGCGTGGTCCCGGGTCGGGAGCCGGCACGGCCGACGACGCCGGGCGTCTGCCGGCCCGTGTCGGTGGCCACCCGCCCGCGCAGCGGCGGCAGCGGGGGCACCGCGGCCGAGCCGGTGAACGGCGGGCCGGCCCCCGCCGGGGCGGCGGGGACGGGCTCGGGCCGCGGGGCCGGCCGGGCCGGGTCGGCGACGTGCGAGCTGACCTCGAAGACCCCGGTGGGCAGGTCCTCGTCGCGTTCCAGCCGGACCTGGATCGCGTCGAACACCTGGTAGCCCTCGGCCAGGACGTGCTCGGCGACCATGTCGGCGAGCTCGGTGGCCAGTTGCTCGGACCACTCCGCCAGGTTGTCGTAGTCGACCGGGCCGAGACGGACGTCGTAGAGGTTGGGCGCGAGCACGCGGCCCTCTCCGAGGACCGAACGCTGCTCGTCGGCCTCGCGGGTCAGCGCCTTGGCGATCTCCGCGGGGTGGACCTTGCCCTTGAACAGACGGGCGAAGGCGAGCCCGACCATGCCCTCGAGTCGTCGCTCGAAGCGCTGCAGCACACCCACAGTCGCTCCCTTGCGCTCGCCCTGACGTCCCTGCGTGCCACCGCTGATCGTAGCCGGGCCCAACACCCCCGACCGGCCAGCAACTCACGACGCCCCGCGCGACCTCGGCCCTCACCCCGGCACAGAGGGGTGGAACACCCCGCCGGACCTCGGCGTCGACCGGTGCGGCGGCGCGTCCGGACGGAGAACGAGGGACCCCGTGCCGGGTCACGGCACGAGGCTGCTAGTGTTCTCGATCGCCAGGGCAAGTGGCGGAATGGCAGACGCGCACGGTTCAGGTCCGTGTGTCCGGAAGGACGTGGGGGTTCAACTCCCCCCTTGCCCACTCACTCCGATGCGATGAGGCTTCCGTCGCATCGTGCTGACACGAACGGGCGCCCGCGAGGGCGCCCGTTGTCGTTGGTGGTCAGGTGTCGGTCGGGATGTCCGGCGAACGGCCTGGCGCCCGCTGCGTCGGGTGCCGCGTCACGTGCTGCGCCGGACCTCGTCGCCCGGTGCCGGGCAAGCTGTCGTCAGCAGGTCAGGGCGAGGCAGATCCAGCACAGCGGCCACTCCTGGTCGCCGTCGTCGGGCCAGGTCCAGTCGGCCGGGTCGAGCAGCATCACCGGCGCCAGGCAGACCGCCCGGCCGGCGACGAGTCCGTGCCCGCTGACCGCGTGCAGGCGGCCGGCGGGCAGGTCCACCCACTCCTGCCCCCAGGGGCGGGGTGCGACCGCATCGGCGCCGACCGTCCAGTTCTCCCGTTCGACCCGGCCGGCCCCCGTGCGCGGGTCGGGCCGGGGCCAGCGGTCGTGGGCCGCTTCTTGACTCACACCAACCACGGTCGGAGTCGATCCGAATCCGTTCCAGGGCCCTAGGTCCCGGAGAAGTGTGAGGTGCGCCGCCCACGGGCCGGGGCGGCAACTCCGGCCGGGTTCAGCCGCCCCCGCCGTCGCCGCCGCCACCGTCAGCCAAGCCGCTGAAGCCGTCGCCGCCGTGGGACAGACCGATCACGGTGGCGCCTCCCACCGCGGTCCCGAACGTGTGCCGCGCCGCAAGGCTCGGGTCCTGGGCGGCGAGCTCCCTGCGGGCCGCACGGATGCTGCGCCGGCTCACGTCGTACTCGGTGCGCGGCGGCTCGAAGATCGCGGCCCGCAGCCGCTCGTCCTGCATGGCCGCACGGCCGCCGAGGGCGACCCGCCAGACGTCGTCGGTGGCCCCGCGCTCGTTCCGCAGCCGAGTGAGCAGCCGGCGGCCCGACCGGCTCACTGACGCGAGCACCGCGACGTGCCGGACCACGGTGACGCTACGCCGGAGCAGTCCCTCCTGCCGCAGCCGACGCTCGACGTCGTCGATCCGCGGATCGTCGGCCAGCCGCCAGCGGATCGTGTCGACCGACCGGTGCCCGACCGGGCCGATCCCGTCGAGCACGGCGGCCTCGACGGGATGACGCCGGGTCGGCTCCGCCGTCGCCAGTTGGCCAGGGGAGTGCACGCGTACCCGTCCGGCGCGGACCAGCGCCACGACCGCCGTGTCGACCACGCGCGCGGGGCCGCCGGCCAGGAAGGCCGCCTCGTAGACGTCGACGTCGAGGTGGGTCACGTCGCCGGACGTGATCATGCGCCGTCCTCTCCGGGGAGGGTCCTGGCACGGACGGTCCCACCCCGGTCACCGACCGCGGAAGGGACTCCGACACGCGGGGCAGGTGCGCGGTGGCCGGCGTCGCGGTCAGGTGAGCGCTTCGGCGGCCTCGGTCCGCCGCTCCTCCAGCTCCTCCGGCTCGGGCTTGCGGACGACGAGCACCGAGCACTCCGCGTGCTCGGTGATCGCGTTGGTGGTCGAGCCGATGGTCCGGCGGGGCAGGCCGCCGCGGCCCCGGATGCCCAGCGCGGCGATGTCCGGGCGCTCCTCGAGGAGGGTCCCCAGGATCCGGTCGTTGAGGTCCCCGCCCGGCTCGGTGACCCGCGGGACGACGTCGGCGCCGGTGGGACTCAGCGCCGCGGTCGCCGTCGCCACCGCCTGCTCGGGGTCGTGCCCCCGCTCGCAGACGCCGAGCACGGTGACCCGGCAGGAGCCGATCCAGGGCAGCCGGCCCAGCGTCTCGGCCGCGGCCTGGGCGTGCTCGGAGCCGTCCACGCAGAGGACGACGTGCCGGGTCGGTCGCGCGGACCGCACGATGATCAGCGGCGTCAGCGGGCGGTGGGCCGACAGCAGCCAGCCGACGGTGCTGCCCAGGTGCAGCCGCTTGAGGAAGCCCCGGCCGCGCGGGCCGACCGCCATGAGCGTGGCGTCGGTGCAGCTGTCGAGCACCAGCCGCGGGTCGGCGTCGGCGGCCAGGTACTCGACGGTCGTCGTGGGGTCGGCGGTGAACAGCTGCCGGCCCGGGAACGGCGGCACGGGGTGCAGGCGCGCCCGTTCGCCCGGTGGCGGCCCGGCCGTGACCGGATGGGCGTTCACCACGGAGATCCGCCAGCCCGGCCACGGGTGGTTGTTCACCCAGAGCCACACGACGTCGGAGGGCGGGGACCCGTCGTCCCCCACCACCAGTCGCGGCCGCCCGATGGACCCGTCGTCGCTCACGCGTTCCTCCCGTCTCAGACCTGCAGCCGGCGCGGCCCGCTGCCGTCGCCGTCGTCCCGCCTCCCGGCGAGTGTCCGGAGCAGCAGCACCGCTCCCCACGGGCCGATCACCCAGATCGGCCAGAAGTACTGCAGCTCGCCGGCCGCGACCGAGGTCGCCAGCCAGATGGTCAGCACGAGCACGGCCGTGCCCAGCCAGCTGCGCCAGGCCGCGTGGTGGGTGGCACCGCCGGGCCACGGGCCGCTCCAGTGCGCGGCGGCGTAGGGGTGCGCCGGTGCGGGCGCGGCGTCGGTGTGCCCGGCCGGGCGCAGGGCGGGCAGGTCCGCGGTCAGCTCGTCGAGTTCGCCGTAGGTGCGCGCGGCATAGGCGCGGACCAGCCGCTCCTCGTACTCGTCGACGGTCAGCCGGCCGGCGGCCATGTGCTGGCCGAGCTGGTTCGCGACCGCGGTGCGGTCGGCGTCGGACGCGCGCAGATGGGGCTGGGGCATCGCGGCTCTCCTGGACGGGGAGTCCAGTCTCTTCCGCCGCGGGCCGCGGGTCCACCGGCCGGGCCGCGTCCGCGCTGCGCGGAGGAGCGCCTCAGGCCCGGGAGGTGCTGGTCAGGCCGCGCCCGGGCCGCCAGGAGGAGATGACCAGCGCGGTCTTCTCCTCGTTGACCGCGGTGAGCACCACCTGGTCGAGGTCGACGCGGAACAGGTCGAAGCCGATCTCCCCTTCCGGGATCTTCGCTGCCGCCGCGTAGCGCCGCCGCTCCTCCGGGTCGGTCACCTCGTACGCCCGCCCGGAGAGCTTCGCGTCGGCGGTGAACTGATCGGGTTCGTCGCTGCCGCTGTGCAGCGCGAAGCGGGGATCGCGCCGGAGGTCGGTGAACTTCACCGAGTCCGGCATGCCGGCCAGCCACGGCTCGCCCTCGACGAAGTGCATCTCGATGCCGCTCACCCGGGGAGCTCCGTCGGCGCGCAGCGTGGCGAGGATCTTGTGCCCGTGCTTGTCGAACGCGGCCCGCACGCGGGCGGCGAACTCCGGTTCCTCGGCCTCGACGTCAGCGAAGGAGGTCATGGCCGCAGCATGCCCGCGGCGACCGACAGAACGGGTCCCGGACGACCTCAGCCGGCCGCGGGCGCGGCCTCGCGGGCGAGGTGCCGGCCGATGACCATGCGCTGGATCTGGTTGGTGCCCTCGAAGATCTGCATGACCTTGGCCTCCCGCATGTACCGCTCGACGGGGTACTCGCGGGTGTAGCCGGCGCCGCCGAGCACCTGGACGGCGTCGGTGGTGACCTTCATGGCGGCGTCGGTGGCCACCAGCTTGGCGATGCTGGCCTGGCGGGAGTAGGGCTTGCCGGCGTCCTTGCGCCGGGCGGCGGCCAGGTAGGTGGCGCGGGCGGACTCGACGGCGGCGGCCATGTCGGCGAGCAGGAAGGCCAGGCCCTGGTGCTCGACGATCGGCTTGCCGAAGGTCTCCCGCTCGAGGGCGTAGGCGACGGCGACGTCGAGGGCGGACTGGGCCAGCCCGACGGCGACCGCGCTGACGCCGAGCCGTCCGGAGTCCAGCGCGGCCAGGGCGATGCCCAGCCCGCGGCCGCGCTCGCCGATCAGCCGGTCGGCGGGGATCGGCACGTCGTCCAGACGCATCGCGGCGGTGGTGGAGGCGGTGAGCCCCATCTTCTCCTCGGGCCGGGCGGCGCCGAGGCCGGGCAGGTCGGGGGTGAGGTGGAAGCAGGAGATGGCCTGCGCGCCGTCGTCGGGGGTGCGCAGGAAGGTGGCGTAGAAGTCGGCC
>DATAAV010000383.1:0-10503 GCA_036259935.1 Geodermatophilus sp.
CCGGCGGCGGCCGGTGCGGCCGCCGCCGCGGGCGATCAGCTGCTCGACGGTCACCGGGCCGCTGGGCGGCTCCGGGTGCTGCGGGGGCTCATCGGAGCGGGCGCGCTCCGGCGCCGCGGCGTCCGGGGTGTCCTCGGAAGGCTGCGGGCCGCGCCGGCCGCGGAGGAAACGGCCCCGAGCCCGGTCGTCGCCGGCGCCGTTCCGCGTCCGCCTGTCCCCCACCGGTGTCGACTTCCCATCGTCATGGCCCGTGTCGTCATGGGCCCCCTGCCGTCCTTGCCCGCACCCAGGCGGGCGCCGGCACCCGCGCCTGCCGCGGCGGCCTTCCACGATACGGGCGCGGCGGCGCATCTCCCTCCGACGCGCGGAGATCGCCGGGCGGCGGGCCGCGACCGGCCGTAGCGTCGGGCCGGTGAGGCTGCCGACGATCCCCGGTCCGTCCGACGTCCTCGCCGCCGTGGGCGGGATCCGCGACGGCGTGAGCGAGGCATTGGCCCTGGTGGGCCGGCTGGGAACGGTGGTCGGCCGGGTGGAGTCGCTGCTCGACCGGGTCACGACGGTGATGTCCCGCATCGAGGGCCTGGTCGACCGCGCCGAGAGCACGGTCGCCGACGCGGAGGAGGCGATCGGCGCCGTCGGCCGCACCCGGGCCAAGGCCGACGACGCCATCGAGGCCGTCGGCGCCACGATCACCCGGTCCGACGGCGCGGTCACCCAGGCGGCGGCGCTGGTGGGCCGACTCGAGCCGCTGATGGCCGACTACGAGGGGCCGCTGCAGGAGCTGGCCCCCTCGGTCCGCCGGCTGGCCGAGACGCTGGAGCCGCACGAGATCGAGGCGATGGTCACGCTGGTCGACCGCCTGCCGGGGCTGGTGACCCACCTGGACGAGAGCGTGCTGCCGGTGCTGGAGTCCCTCGACAACGTGGGCAGCGACGTGCACAACCTGCTCGACACCATGCAGGACCTGCGGCACATCGTGAAGGGCTTCCCCGGCTCGAGGCTGTTCCGCCGTCGCGGCGCCGAGGAGATCGCCGGAGAGATCGCCGACGACGCGCAGGACGACGACGCGGAGGGGGACCATGCCCGGTCCAACGGCCGGGCGCACCCGGACCGGGTGGTCTCCGCCGACCGGGCACCGGCCAGCCGGACCGGCCGCCCCGACTCCGGCCGGCGGAACGGGTCGGGTCAGGCGCCGGAGGGTGCTGGCGCCTGACCCGCTCGGTTCTCAGGTCTCGGTCGGGTACCCGAGCGCGCGGACGACGTCCCCGATCCGCTCGTAGGTCTCGCCCTCCGGCAGCCGCCGCAGCTCGGCGACCACGGCGTCCGGCGCCTGGTGGTCCATCGCCGCCTCGACCAGCCCCGGCCCGGAGTTGGGGAAGTCGGCGCGGGCCAGCCAGCGGGCCAGCTCGGCGCGGACGACGACCGCGTCGGCGTCCATGCCCACCGGCGTGCCGCCGACCAGCGTGCCGTTGGGCACGGCATCGATGTCCGGGTCGCCCTCGGCCACGGGCTCGACCTCGCGCCACTCCTCGGCGCGCGTGGCCCGCTCGGCCTTGAGCATCCCCTGGACCTCGTGCTCCATCTCCTCGTCGAGACGCGGGTTGTGCTTGGTGCTGCGCTGCGCCGCTCCGGCGAACTGGTCTCCGGTCTCGCTCACGGTCGCCTCCTGTCTGTGCGTGGATCGGTCCTCGGGCAGGCGTCGGCTGCTGCACCGGCTCTCGGACGCTGTCCCCCTGCCCCTGCCCGCGCCGGGCCGGGCACACACATCACCCGTTGGGGAGCCCGCGTCACCCGGTAAGGGCACTGGCAGGAGGGCTCCGCTCACGTAGCGTTCCGGGCGACGGCAGGTCCGCCGGCATCTCCCCTGGCCGGGGGGACGCAGCGACTACCCACGGTGACGTGACCGTCCTCGATCGCCGGCCCGGTCGACTCCATTCCCCCGGGGTCGGCCGGGTCGGCCCCTTTCCGGCGGACCGCGGCCCCCTCCTACGCTCGGAGGACGTGACCGATCCCGACGGCCCGCGCGCGGTTGACGTCCTCACCGTCCTCTCGGTGGCCGACGTCACCCCCACGGTGCGCCGCGTGGTGCTCTCCGGCACCTCGGAGGCGGTGGCCGGCGCCGGGCCCACGGTCAACCTCCTGGTCCCCCGGGTGGGCGATCCGGCGCCCCGGTGGCCGCAGGTGGCCCGGGACGGGCGCATCGTCTGGCCGGCGGGGGCGCACGGGGTGAGCCTGCGCAGCTACACCGCCCGCCGGCAGGAACCGGCACGCGGGGAGGTCGAGATCGACTTCGTCCTGCACGGGGACGGCCCGGCGGCGGCCTGGGCCACGGCCGCCACGCCCGGTGCGGTGATCGCCGTGGCCGGCGGCGGTCCCCTGGGCGTGCGTCCGGCCGGAAACGTGCTCCTGGTCGGGGACGAGACCGCGCTGCCGGCGATCAGCCGGATCCTGGCCGAGGCGGCGCCCGCCACCCGCGGGCTGGCGCTGGTCGAGGTGGCCGACGCCGCGGAGGAGCAGCCGCTGCCGGCGCCCGCGGGGGTGGCGGTCCGCTGGCTGCACCGCGGCGGCACCGCTCCGGGGGAGAGCCGTCTGCTGGTCGACGCGGTGGCGGCGCTGGACAGGCCGGAGGGCGAGGACGTCTTCGCCTGGGTGGCGGCCGAGTCGGCCACCGTGCGGGCGATCCGCGCCGACCTGCGCGGCCGATGGGGCCTCGGCCGGGCCCAGCACCACGCGATCGGCTACTGGCGGCGCGGCCGGGCAATGTCGCCGGCCGGCTGACAGCACCGGGAGCATCGCAGCGAGGAACCGAGCCGACAGCGAGGGAGCATCGCAGCGAACGCGGGCGGCCGACCGGCGTCCAGCCGGTTCACAGGTAGCGTCCAGTACCGGCCCAGCCGGCGGGCGCACGCTGGGCCCATGACGACGACGGCATCCGCGCGTTCGACGGGAGGCGCCGTGTCCGGGAGCCGCGGCACGGGGAACGGGCCAGAGGCCCGGCTGCTCGTGGTCGACGACGAACCGAACATCCGCGAGCTGCTCTCGGCCAGCCTGCGCTACGCGGGGTTCGAGGTGGCCACCGCCGCCGACGGCCAGCAGGCCCTGGCCCTCGCCGCGTCGTTCCGCCCCGACCTGCTCGTCCTCGACGTGATGATGCCGGGCCTCGACGGGTTCGCCGTCGTCCGCCGGCTGCGGGAGAGCGGCCGGCACACGCCGGTGCTGTTCCTCACCGCCCGCGACGCGGCCGAGGACAAGATCTCCGGCCTGACGCTGGGCGGGGACGACTACGTGACCAAGCCGTTCAGCCTCGACGAGGTGGTCGCCCGGATCCGCGCGGTGCTGCGCCGCACCGCCGGGCCCCGACAGGCGGCCGAGGCCCCGCGGCTGACCTTCGCCGACATCGAGCTGGACGAGGAGACCCATGAGGTCATCAAGGCCGGCACGGTGGTGAGCCTGTCGCCGACCGAGTTCAAGCTGCTGCGCTACCTGATGGCCAACGCCGGGCGGGTGCTGTCCAAGGCGCAGATCCTCGACCACGTGTGGAACTACGACTTCAACGGCGAGGCCAACGTCGTGGAGTCCTACATCTCCTACCTTCGGCGCAAGGTCGACACCACCGAGCCGCGCCTCCTGCACACCATCCGCGGGGTCGGCTACACCCTGCGGCTGCCGCGCGGCACGTGACCCCATCCGCTCCGGCGTCCGCGCCCGGCGCCCGCGCAGGGGCGCCGGGCATCCGCGCGCCACGGGTCCCGCTGCGGGTCACCCTCGTCGCGCTGCTCGTGGCGCTGGTCGCCCTCGCGCTGACCGCGACCGGCGCCGCCGCCGCCTCGCTGCTGCACGGCTACCTGGAGAGCCGGCAGGACGACCAGCTGCTGGCCGTGCTGCAGGAGGCCGAGCGGAGCCCCGCGGTGCGGGAGGCCTGCCTCCACGGCAGCGACCGCCACCTGCCGGCCCCCTACTACGTGGGCTGCCTGACGCCGGGGGACGCCGGGCCGATCGTCCTACAGGGGCCCATGCGGGGCGAGACGTCGCTGCCGGACCTCACCGGCCGGCATGCCGAGAAGGTGCTCGACGCCGGCTCCCGGCCGGTGACGGTGCGGTCCGAGGACGGTCACACCTACTGGCGGGTGGCCGCCGCCGCGCTGCCGGGCGGGAGCACCGTCGTCGTCGGCACGGACCTGGAGCGGGACAAGGGCGTCATCGGCCGGCTGGTGGCCATCGAGATCACCGTCGGGCTGATCGTGCTCGCCGTCCTCGGCGTCGCCGGCTACCTGCTCGTGCGCAACAGCCTGCGGCCGCTGGCCGAGGTCGAGCGCACCGCCCGCGCGATCGCCGCCGGCGACCTGTCCCAGCGGGTGCCGGCCGGCGACGAGCGCACCGAGGTCGGCCGGCTGTCGACCGCGCTCAACGGCATGCTGTCGCGGATCGAGAGCGCCTTCCGCGCCCAGCAGACCTCCGAGGAGCAGGCTCGCACCTCGGAGAGCCGGATGCGCCGCTTCGTCGCCGACGCCAGCCACGAGCTGCGCACTCCGCTGACCTCGATCCGCGGGTTCGCCGAGCTCTACCGCCAGGGCGCGGTGCGCACCCCCGAGGAGACCACGCGGCTGATGCAGCGCATCGAGTCCGAGGGGGCGCGGATGGGGCTGCTCGTGGAGGACCTGCTGCAGCTGGCCCGGCTGGACCAGCACCGGCCGCTGTCGATCACGCCGGTCGATCTCGCCGAGGTCGCCGGCGACGCCGTCCACGACGCCCGGGTCCTGCAGCCGGAGCGGCCGATCAGCCTCGTTCTGGACGACTCGCTCAGCGAGCTGCCCGTCGTCCTCGGCGACGAGGCGCGGCTGCGCCAGGTGGTCGGCAACCTGGTGACCAACGTGCTGGTGCACACGCCCGTCCTCGCGCGGGTCACCGTGTCCCTGTCCGACGAGCTCGGCGGCCCCGAGGACGAGGGCGGCGTCGTGGTGCTGCGGGTGGCCGACGAGGGTCCGGGCATGGCCGCCGAGGACGCCGAGCGGGTCTTCGAGCGCTTTTACCGGGCCGATCCGTCCCGCGCGCGGGAGGCCGGCGGCACCGGCCTGGGCCTGGCCATCGTCGCCTCGCTGGTGGCCGCCCACGGCGGCACCGTCGACCTCACCACGGCGCCCGGCGACGGAGCGACGTTCACCGTCCGGCTCCCGCGCTCCGGCCCGCCGTCGGCCGGGGTGGGCGGCTGAGCGGACGCCGCGCCTGGTTACCGTCCGCTGGTGCACACCGACGACGGCGGGAAGCCCTTCGACGCCGACCTCATGGCCGCGGTCACCGAGCTGGGCGAGGCGCTGCGCGAGCTCGTGGAGACGTCGGTGACCACCACGGTGCCGGCGGAGGAGCTGCGGTCCGCGGCGGCCGAGGCGCGGGCGATCACCGCGCGGCTGGCCGCGTCCCGGCGGCCTGTGACCCAGCTGCCGGTCCTGGACGACCCCATCGCCTTCCGCCGCGTCTACAACCCGGTCAGCGGCGTGGGCAGCGCGCTGGCCCCGCCGCTGGTCGTCCGCAACGGAGGCGACGGCGTCGTCGCCGAGGCCACCCTCGGAGTGGCCTACGAGGGGCCGCCCGGTTACGTCCACGGCGGCATGAGCGCCCTGCTCATGGACCAGCTGCTGGGCGCGGCGACGATCGCGGCGGGGCTGTGGGGGATGACCGTCCGGCTGGAGCTGGACTACCGCCGTCCGGTGCCGCTGGAGACGCCGCTGCTGCTTCGCGCCCGCGTGACCGAGGGCGCGGGACGGAAGTCCGCCGTGACCGGCACGATCGCCCGCGCCGACGCGCCGGACCGGACCCTGGTGGAGGGCCGCGGGGTGTTCGTCATGCCGCGCCCGCAGCTGCAGGACGACTACTTCGGCGCGATCACCGACGCCACCGGCCGGCACACCCCGCCGGGGCGCCCGACCGACGCCACGGCGCTGCGGGAGGACGCGTGAGCGACGTCGAGGTGGCGGCTGCGGCGGCCCGCGCGGCCGCGGACGTGCTCGTGGAGCTGCGGGCCTGCGGGCGGCTGTCCGGCCGCGCGCTCGGCGACGTCGGCGACGCCGCGGCGCAGGCGGCGATCACCGCGCTGCTGGCCGAGCAGCGGCCGGACGACGTCGTCTTCAGCGAGGAGGCCGTCGACGACCGGCGGCGGCTGTCGGCCGACCGGGTGTGGATCGTCGATCCGCTCGACGGCACCCGGGAGTACGGCGAGCCTCCGCGCACCGACTGGGCGGTGCACGTGGCGCTGTGGGCAGGCGGAGAGCTGTCCGCGGCGGCGGTGGCCCTGCCGGCCCTCGGCGAGATTCTCGTCACAGACCCGGCGCCGGTCGTTCCGGCATCCGACGGCGGGCGGCTGCGCATCGCGGTGAGCCGGACCCGTCCGCCGGCCGTGGCCGGGGCCGCCGCGGCGGCCCTCGACGCGGAGGTCGTGCCGATGGGGTCGGCGGGGTACAAGACGACGGCCGTCGTCCGCGGCGAGGTCGACGTCTACCTGCACGCGGGCGGGATGTACCAGTGGGACTCGGCCGCGCCGGTCGCCGTCGCCCGGGCGGCGGGCCTGACCGCGACCCGGCTGGACGGCTCGCCCCTGCGGTACAACCAGCCGGCTCCGGCGCTACCCGACCTGCTCGTCTGCCGTCCGGAGCTCACCGAGCGGGTGCTGGCCGCCGTCGGATCGGCGACATAGCGGACACTGGAGGGGAATCTCCCCCGAACCGGTGCGGTTGATGCCGGTTCGAGGCCCGCCTCCCGATCGACCCCGCCCCCCACCGACGGAGCACGAGAGCGTGACCACCCCTGACTACCGGCTCTCCCAACTGGAGACGCTGGAGGCCGAGTCCATCCACGTGATCCGCGAAGTCGTCGCCGAGCTGGAGCGCCCGGTGCTCCTGTTCTCCGGCGGCAAGGACTCCATCGTGATGCTGGAGCTGGCCCGCAAGGCGTTCGCGCCGGCGCGCATCCCGTTCCCGGTGATGCACGTCGACACGGGCCTGAACTTCCCCGACGTGCTGGAGTTCCGCGACAAGCGGGTGGCCGAGCTGGGGGTGCAGCTGATCGTCGCCTCCGTGCCCGACGCGATCGCTGCCGGCACGGTCAAGGAGGAACCCAACGGCTCCCGCAACCGGATCCAGACGCCGGTGCTGCTCGACGCGGTGGAGGAGCACGGCTTCACCGCGCTGTTCGGCGGCGCGCGCCGCGACGAGGACAAGGCCCGCGCGAAGGAGCGGGTGTTCTCCTTCCGCGACGAGTTCGGCCAGTGGGACCCGAAGAACCAGCGCCCCGAGCTGTGGGACCTCTACAACGGCCGGATCCACCTGGGCGAGTCCATCCGCGTCTTCCCGCTGTCGAACTGGACCGAGCTCGACGTCTGGCAGTACATCGCCCGGGAGGAGATCGCCATCCCGCCGCTCTACCTCGCCCAGGAGCGGGAGGTCGTGGAGCGGCAGGGGATGCTCTACGCGGTCAACGAGTTCATCCGCCCCCGCGACGGCGAGCGGGTGTTCCGCGAGACGGTGCGCTATCGCACCGTCGGCGACGCCAACCTGACCGCCGCGGTGCGGTCGGAGGCGACCACCGTCGAGGAGGTCATCGCCGAGATCGCGGTGACCCGGATGACCGAGCGCGGCGCGACCCGCGGGGACGACAAGGTCAGCGACGCGGCCATGGAGGACCGGAAGAAGGAGGGCTACTTCTGATGGCTCCCGAGACGACCAGCGCCGCCGACGTGCAGGCCCCCGTCGACGTCCACTCGCCCACCGCCGAGCACCTGGCCGAGATCGCCACGGCGCGCAAGGACATCCTGCGGATCGCCACCGCCGGCTCGGTGGACGACGGCAAGAGCACGCTGATCGGCCGGCTGCTCTACGACAGCAAGGCCGTGTTCGAGGACCAGTACGAGGCGGTCGAGCGGGCCAGCAAGGGCGACTACGTCGACCTGGCGCTGCTCACCGACGGGCTGCGGGCCGAGCGCGAGCAGGGCATCACCATCGACGTCGCCTACCGGTACTTCGCCACCCCGCGGCGGACCTTCATCCTGGCCGACACCCCCGGTCACGTGCAGTACACGCGGAACATGGTCACCGGCGCCTCGACCGCCGACCTGGCGATCGTGCTGGTCGACGCCCGCAAGGGCATGCTGGAGCAGAGCCGCCGGCACGCCTTCCTCGCCTCGCTGCTGCGGGTGCCGCACCTGGTGGTCGCGGTCAACAAGATGGACCTCGTCGGCTGGTCGGAGGAGACCTTCGACGCCATCGCCGACGAGTTCAGCGCGTTCGCCACCAAGCTCAGCGTCCCCGACCTCACCGTGATCCCGATCTCCGCGCTGCACGGCGACAACGTGGTGAAGCACTCGGCGAACACCCCCTGGTACGAGGGGCCGACGCTGCTGCACCACCTGGAGCACGTGCACGTGGCCAGCGACCGCAACCTGGTCGACGCCCGGTTCCCGGTGCAGTACGTGATCCGACCGCAGTCCGACGCCTTCCACGACTACCGCGGCTACGCCGGCACGGTGGCCAGCGGTGTGCTGCGCACCGGCGACGAGGTGCGGGTGCTGCCCAGCGGTCTGACGACGACGATCGTCGGGATCGACGGTCCCCGCGGGCCGGTGGACGAGGCGTTCCCACCGATGTCGGTCACCGTCCGGCTCGCCGACGACCTCGACGTCTCCCGGGGCGACCTGATCTGCCGGCCGTCGAACAGCCCGCAGGTGACCCAGGACCTCGACGCGCTGGTCTGCTGGATGGCCGAGGAGCCGCTGCGGCCCCGGCAGCGGCTGGCGGTCAAGCACACCACCCGGACGGTGCGGGGCATGGTCAAGGACCTCGCCTACCGGCTCGACGTCAACACGCTGCACCGCGACCCCGACGCCACCGAGCTGGGCCTCAACGACATCGGCCGGGTGCGGCTGCGCACCACCCAGCCGCTGTTCGTCGACGACTACATCCGCAACCGGGCGACCGGCCGGTTCATCCTGATCGACGAGGCGACCAACGCCACCGTCGGCGCCGGGATGCTGACGCCGGCCGGCTGAGGTCCGGCGTCAGCGCAGGGTGACGGGGAGCCGCTCGAAGCCGCGGAGGGACTGCAGGTCCCGCCGCACCGGCCGACCGGTGACCCGCAGCCCGGGGAAGCGTTCGGAGAGGGTCCGCAGCCCGATGACCCCCTCCATCCGGGCCAGGCCGGCGCCCAGGCAGTAGTGGATGCCCCCGGAGAAGGCCAGGTGCTCCCGGGCGTTGGCGCGGCCGGGGTCGAACCGTGCCGGGTCGGGGAAGACCTGCGGATCCCGGTTGGCCGCGCCCAGCAGCAGGATGATCCGGCTCCCGGCCGGGACCGTCGTCCCGGCCAGCGGCACGTCGGCCTTCACGGACCGGCCGGTGATCTGCACCGGGCTGTCCAGGCGCAGCAACTCCTCGACGGCGTTCTCCCAGCCCGAGGGGTCGGCCCGGAGGCCCGCCCAGGCGTCCCGGTGGCGGTCGAGCAGCACCACCGCGTTGCCGAGCAGGTTGAGCGTGGTCTCGAATCCCGCGCCGAGCAGGAGGCCCACGGTGACCAGCAGCTCCCGGTCGGTGAGCGCCTCCTCCTCCGGCAGGGTCACCAGCCGGCTGACGAGGTCGTCCCCCGGCTCGCGGCGCAACCGGGCGAAGTGTCCGCGGAGGAAGTCGTTCATGGCCCGGATCGCCCGCTCGGCGGCGAGGTGGCGGCGGAACGGGATCCCGACGTCCAGCGTGGCCGCCGCGGCCGCACCCCAGCGCAGGAAGTCCGGGCTCTTCTCCGCGGGGACGCCGAGCAGGTCGGCGATGACCCGGACCGGCAGCTGGGCGGCGTAGGTCTCGACGAGGTCGACGCCGTCCCGTCGCTCGAGGGCGTCGGCCAGGGTGTCGGCGGTCCGCTGCACCAGCGGCTCGAACGCCGCGATGGCCCGGGGGGTGAAGGCGCGGCTGACCAGCCGGCGGAAGCGCGTGTGGTCGGGCGGGTCGACCACGATCATCGACGGCGGTTCGGCGACCCCGGCGGCGTCCGGATCATCACCGAACCGCAGCGCCCACTGGACCAGCCAGGGCGCGACCGCCCGGTCCCAGCCGACGCCGAACTGCTCGGAGCGGAGCACCTCCTGCGCCACGGCGTGCGACGTGGTGGCCACGCCCAGGGCGCCTGCGACGAGCGGACCGCGGGCGCGCAGTTCCTCGTACACCTCGTACGGGTCGTCGCGCTGCCCCGGGTCGCGGATCATCCGGCTGAGCGGGTCCCCGCCGCGGGCACCCCGCGCCAGGAGCACCGTCGGCAGCCCGTGCCGGACGCCCCACCGGGCGACCGTGCGGGCGGGCCGCAGGGCGGCCTCCCGGACCGGCGCGAGCCGCACCGGGGCCGAGAAGCTCTCCGTCGGCTCCGCCGTCGTCCTGCCCGCCGCCGCTGTCTGCACTGCCGTCCCCTCCGGCCGTCGAGGAACTGCAGTCTGGCAGGAACGGCGACCGCCGTCCCCGGAATGGGGGACGGCGGTCG
>DATAAV010000384.1:0-1714 GCA_036259935.1 Geodermatophilus sp.
CGGCTTCACCCAGGAACACCGGCTGCACCACCTCACCCGCCGCTGCTGGTCCTGGCGCGACGAGGCCGGCTCGGAAGCCACCTGGTCACGGGTGCTCGCCGTCGCCCTGCTCACCGACGGCCCCGACCAGCTCTGGCCGGCCCTCACCCGTGTCGTCTGACGACCGCCGTCCGTCCCGTTCCGCTCCTCGAGGAGACAGAGTGCCCAGTTCGTCCGGTGAGGTCCTGCTCGACGTCGACGGCCGCGTGGCCACCGTGACGCTGAACGCGCCGGACCGGCGCAACGCCTTGACCCCGGCGATGGCCGACGACCTGATCGCCGCCTTCGACGAGGTCGACGCGCGCCCGGAGGTCGGTGCGCTCGTCGTCCGGGCGGTCGGCAGGTCGTTCTGCGCGGGCGGCGACATCGCAACGCTGACCGCGGCCGGCAGCGACCCGGCGGCTCCGGAGGCCTACGAGGGCATGGGGCGGATCTACGACTGCTTCTTCCGGCTCGGGCAGGTGTCGGTGCCGACGATCGCGGCGGTGCGGGGCTCGGCGGTGGGTGCCGGCATGAACATGCTGCTCGCCGCGGACCTGCGCATCGTGGCCCACGACGCCCGGCTGCTGTGCGGGTTCCTCAAGCGCGGCATGCACCCCGGGGGCGGCCACTTCGTGATCCTCTCCCGGCTGATCGGCCGCGAGGCCGCGGCGGCCATGGCGCTGTTCGGCGAGGAGATCGACGGCGCCCGGGCCGTCGAGCTCGGGCTGGCGTGGGAGTCGGTGGACGACGCCGCCGTGGAGGACCGCGCGCTGGAACTGGCCGCCCGCGCGGCCGCCGACCCGGAGCTGGCCCGCGTGGCCGTCGGCAACTTCCGCAAGGAGACGGCGACGCCGGTGAGCTGGGAGATCGCCACGCAGTTCGAGCGCCCGGCCCAGATGTGGTCCATGCGACGGTCGGCCGCACGCTGATTACCCAAGGGCATCGCGACCGGGCCCGGAGCGATGTCCGACACTCGCAAGCCCCCGGACAGCCGCAGCGGCGGCGTCCCCCCATCCAGGAAGGATCCGCCATGTCCGCTCCCGAGCACGCCCCGCACTCCCGAGACGACCGGTCCCCGCAGGACGTGTCGCACCTGACGGTGGGGGTGCTCGGTGGCACCGGTCCGCAGGGCCGGGGCCTGGCCGTGCGCCTGGCCGCCGCCGGGCAGCGGATCCTGCTCGGCTCCCGCGATGCCGACCGCGCGAGCGAGGTCGCGAAGGAGGTGGCCGAGCGGGCCGCCGGGATCGCCGCCGACGGCGCGGTGGTGTCGGTGGAGGGCGGGTCGAACGCCGAGGTCGCCGCCGCCGCCGACCTGGTCATCGTCGCCGTCCCCTTCGCCGGGCACGCCGCCACGCTCGCCGAGCTGGCGACGCCGCTGGCCGGGAAGATCGTCGTCGACTGTGTCGTGCCGATGGGCTTCGACAAGCAGGGCGCCTACGTCCTCGACGTCCCGGAGGGTTCGGTCGCCCAGCAGGCCGCCGCGCTGCTGCCCGACTCCCACGTGGTCGGCGCCTTCCATCACCTGTCCGCCGTCCTGCTCGAGGACCTGTCGCGGCCGGTCCTCGACGGCGACGTCATGGTCGTCGGCGACGTGCGCGAGGCGACCGACACCGTGCAGGCGCTGGCCGGGCGGCTGCCGGGCATGCGCGGGATCTACGCCGGCCGGCTGCGCAACGCCCGCCAGGTGGAGGCG
>DATAAV010000385.1:0-11712 GCA_036259935.1 Geodermatophilus sp.
GCCTCGGCCACCGGGACGGGGGGCGTCGGTGGCCGAGGCGGCGGCTCGGGGGGAGCGGGAGCTCATCTCATCCCAGGAGACCGGTGAACCACAGGACCCAGGCGAGTGCTCCGAGGGCGAGGAGTGCATTGGCGGCCCGGCGGCGCCAGGAGCCGGGCAGCAGGGCCGTGAGCGCGACGACGGTGAGCACCTCGGTGGCGACGGTGACCGTGCCCAGGAGGCTCGGCGCGTGTCCCGCGGCGGCGGCGTCCCCGCCCATCGCGACCGGTCCCTCTGACTGGGTCGGCATGCCCTGGGAGAAGTCGAGCCCGGTCACCGGGTCGAACTGGGTGGTCTCGCGCCCGGCCACGTCGTGCTCGTGCCCCCCGCCGCCGCCGTCGGTCGACGCGAAGGCGGACAGCAGGTCCGTGGTGTGCGCGACGACGTACAGCGCGATCAGCCCCACCGTGCCGATGAGTGCCACGGTGACCAGCTCGCGACCCGGCCGGTTGCCGGCCCAAGAGCTCACGACCAGCCAGACGGCGAAGCCGACCTGGGCCAGCGCGGTGAGCAGGAAGAACCCGACGGCGAGCTCGCCGACCTCGAGGTGGTCGGCAGCGGCGACCACGTGCAGGACGCCGGCCGCCGCCGCCGTGAGAGCGGCGACCCAGCGCCACCGGGCGAGGGCCCGGTCGGTGCCGGCGGGGACCTCGGGCGCGACCGGCGCCTCGGCGACGGCGCTCACTTCCGGCCTCCCCGGCCGTTGCCCCGCGTCCGGGTGGGCGCGGTGGTCGTCGTCGGCGCCGGAGACGAGGTCGTCGGCGAGCTGGACGACGAGGAGGACGAGGACGACGAGGAGGTGCTCTCCGACGTCGTGGTCGGAGTGGTGGTCTCGCCCCCCGAGCCGCCCCCGTCGACGACCGGTGGGTCCTGGACCTTGAGCTCGTCGGGGTCGCCCTCCTTGGGCGGATCGGAGTTGATGGGATCGCAGTCGATGTCGTGATGGCCCACCTGGAACTGGGTCATCATGTCGTGGTCCTCGTGGGAGAGGTTGTGGCAGTGGATCATGTAGCGCCCCTCCTCGTGGTCGAAGCGCATGAGCAGGCGCACGGTCTCGTTCTCGCCGACGTAGGCGACGTCCTTGGGGCCGCGCTCCTCGGGCCGGGGCGGCTGGCCGTTGCGGCTGAGGATCTGGAAGTCGACGAGGTGGACGTGCAGCGGGTGGAACCAGCCGCCCGATGAGTTGGTGACCTCCCAGATCTCGGTCGCCCCGGGCGCCGGGTTGGCGAAGACGCGCTCGTAGTTGCTCTTGACGACGTCGTCCCAGGTCTCGTCGTTGATCGTCCAGAGGCTGTTGGTGCGACCCAGGTTCATGCGCCGGGTGGCGCTGGACTGCCCCTCGATCAGCTGCATGGTCGGGTGCTTGAGCGCGGCGAACGCGGCGAGGTCGAGCGGGCCGTTGCCGTTCTGGCTGGTGACCGTGCTGCCGACCTCGAACTGCATGATCTTGCCGGTGTGGGTGAAGTCGCGGGCGTTGTTCACGCCGAGGTTGACCAGCTGCACCTTGCTGCCCTTGTACGGGGCGAAGTCGACGATGATCTCGCAGCGCTCGGCCATGCCGAGCGTGAGCTGGGTGACCGTCTGCGGCTGGTGCATGAAGCCGCCGTCGGTGGCGATGACCGTCATCGGCCCGCCGTTGCTCAGCCGCAGCCGGTAGCCGCGGGCCTGGGAGCCGTTCAGCACGCGGAATCGGTACTTGCGCGGCTCGACCTTCATGGTCGGCCACGGCCGGCCGTTGACCAGGATGACGTCGCCGTAGAGGCCGGACTCGCTGTCGTCGTCCCACATCAGCTGCCCGTTCCGGGCGAACATGACGTCGCTGAGGATCAGCGGGACCTCGTACTGTCCCGGCGCCGCGCTGCCGAGGGCGGGGTTGTACCGCGGGATCCCCAGCTTCTGCTCGAGGGCGTCGTCGACGATGTGGTACTGGGCGGCCAGGCCCATGTAGACGTTCTCGGCCGTGTGGTGCACGCCGTGGTCGTGGTACCAGAGCGTCCGGGGGGTGCAGTTGTTCGGGTACTGGTAGTTCTTCCACTCCCCGGGCTGTGACACGTCGCTGGCGTAGCCGTCGTACTGCGGCTTGGTGGGCGATCCGTGCAGGTGGGTGGAGGTCCACGGGACGTACCCCAGCGTGGGGTGCCTGGCGGGCAGGTTGTTGATCTGCTGCATGACGACCCGACGGGTCGCCCCGCCCTTCTGGGCCACGCGGATGGTCGGGCCGGGGACCTCGCCGTTGTAGCCCCACATGGTCGTCTGGATGCCCGGCAGGATCTGGACCTGCGTGGGCTTCTGGTAGATCCGGTAGTAGTCGGTGCCGGAGTAGGGGGCGCCCTTGATCGGCGCGCCCGTGCCCGGCACCGTGCCGTACGTGTCGCCGGCGACGTTGTCGCTGGCGGTCGGGGCGAGCACTCGCGGCGCGGTGAACGGCGTGGTGTAGGGCCGCGGCAGCTTGCTCTCGTCGATCTCCGAGGCGTCCTTGGCCGCCAGCGTGACCTGCAGCGGCAGGGCGAGCGCTGCAGTCCCGAGCGCGGACACCTTGAGCATGTCGCGACGGTTCAAGCTGGGCGTGTGCATCGAGGGCTCCTCACTTCCGCCGAGTGGTGCCGGCAGGAAGAACCCTCCCGAAATCGCCCCGTCCGCCACAGCCGTCACGGGGGGTGGCCGGGCTCCCGAAATGTGGGGGTGCGCCAGGGGGGACTAGAGAGTTTCGTTACTCACGGTGGCCGACGGGGACCACCGCGGTCAGCACGGCGCCCCCTCCGGCGCGCGGCCCGAGGTGCAGCGAGCCCCCCTGGTCCTGGATGCGGTCGTGCACCAGGCTGAGACCGAAGTGGCCCTCGCTGCGGCGGTCGGTTCCCGTCTCGGGGAACCCGACGCCGTCGTCGGCGACCTCGAGACGGACGGCGGGCGTCCCCTGGTGCCGGGTCTCCTCGAGGGTCACCCAGACCCGCGTGGCCTTGGCGTGGTTGGCCACGTTGACGAGCGCCTCCTTCGCCGTGCGGTACAGGACCGCGGCGGCGTTCGGGCTCATCTCCGGAAGGGGGCCGGTGTCGACCGACACCTCGACGCCCTGGGTGCGCAGCGGCTCGGTGAGGTCCTGCATCGCGGTGGCCAGCCCCGCGCCGCTCAGTTCCGGCGGGTAGATGTCCACCATCAGCCGGCGCAGCGACTGGACGGCGTTGCGGATCGCCCCGACCAGCCGGTCCACGGTGGCCTGGCGCTCGGGGGGCACGCTGGCACGCAGCGCGCTGAGGGCGTAGCTGACCCCGGCGAGGTCCTGCACCGGGCCGTCGTGGATGTCGGCGGCGATCGCGCGGCGTTCCCGTTCCGAGGCCACGAGCGTGCGCTCGACGAGTTCGGTCCGCTCGGCCTCCTGTCGGCGGACCCGGCGGGCCAGCGACGTGGCGATCGGGATCTGCACCAGCTGCAGCAGGACGAGGGCGCCGACCGCCATGGGGATGATCTGCCCGCGCAGGAGCGCCGCCTGTCGGTAGATGCTGTCGTAGGAGAAGTAGGTCTCGACGGCCAGGGTCTCGCCGCGGATGGTCAGGGGCACGTAGACCTCGAGCATCGGCGTGTCGGCCTCGCCCTGGTACGACGTCTCGGGCATCTCGTCGACCTCGGCGACCACCTCGCCGCTGGTCGCGGCCAGCAGCTGTCGGGTCGGCGGGAACTGCTGCCCCACCAGCTCGTCCTTCGTGGCGTAGAGGACCTCCCCCCGGGCGGTCCACACGACCAGCGACGTGATCGACCCGTCGCTCAACCGATTGGTGACGTCGCGGTCGAGCTCCTCCCACCGGCCGGGGATGCCGGCCAGGGCGTCGCGCAGCACCGGCTCGACGAGCAGGTCGGTCAGCCGTTGGGCCGTCCGTGCCGCCTCGGTGAGGGCGTTCTCGCGAGCGATCCGCTCGCTGATGAGGACCGTGCCGGTCGCCACCGCGACGAGGACGAGCAGGGCGACGGCAAGGAAGATGGTCAGCTCGCGTGGCAGCCCCGAGGACCGTCGGACTTTGCGGGGCGGCCCGCGGTCGGCCCCTGTCGGGGCCGGATCGGACTCAGCGCTCATCCAGGGAACTCAGCAGCCCCAGCTGCTGGGCCTTGACGACCGCCTCCAACTGCGAACGGACACCGAGCTTGGCGTGCAGGGACTTCACGTAGCCGCGGCAGGTCTCCAGGGTGATGCCCAGGACGCGGGCGATCGACTTGACCTGCATGCCGCGGCCGAGGCAGTCGAGCACCTCCTGCTCCCGGCGGGTCAGCTGCGGGCGCGCGTCCGCGGTCGAGGGAGCGGTGGGTGCCGTGGCGGACCGGCCGGCGAAGGTGGACGGGGCGACGAGCATCTGGCCGGGCTGGACCCGGGTCAGCACGTCGATCATCTCGGCGAGCGAGCCGTCCTTCGGGATGAACGCCGAGGCGCCGGCCTGCGCCGCCCGGACGACCCAGTCGGGGTCGCGGTGGGCGGTCACGACGGCCACGACGGCGTCCGGCGCGACCTCGCGGATGCGGCGGGTGGCAGCCAGGCCGTCCTGCCGCGGCATCTCGATGTCCATCACCACGATGTCGGGCTGCAGTTCCTGGGCCATGGCGACGGCCTGGGCGGCCGAGTGGGCGGTCCCGAGGGACTGCATGCCGCCGGCAGCGAGCGCCCCGGACAGCAGCTCGGCGAAGGTGCGGTGGTCGTCGACGACCAGCACGCGCACCTGGCGGACGTCGGTGGCCTTGTCCAGCTGAGCGAGTGCCAAGGGGATCCCCCGTACCGATCGGGTCCCCCTCCTTTCGGGGGAAGCACGACCATGTGACTCCACCCACCGCATGGGGGGAAAGGGGTCCAATTAGGAACAGGACAAAAGTCCCTACGACTTTTGGGTACCCCGTGGCGGGTCTGCACGGAGCGTGCGCGAGAAGCCGCGGTCTAGTAATCCGTCGTCATCGGGTGCCGGCCTGTGCCGCGACGACCGCCGGGCTCCACGCCGTCCCGCCGGCAGCCACCGTGCGCACGTGCCGGGGCAGGTCTCCGGGGTCGTCACCCTTGAGGAGGTAGCCGGCCAGCCCGAGTTCCTGGGCCTGCCGTACCAGCTCCGGCGTCATCGTCCCCGTGAGCAGCACGATGCGCGCCCCGGGGTGGGCGGCGAGCAGTTGGCGCGCCGCTTCCAGGCCGGTCACCCGGGGCATGGACACGTCCAGCAGGATCACGTCCGGCTGGGTGGCGTCCACCGCCGGGACGACCTCGTCGCCGTCGCCGCACTCCGCCACCACGGTGACGTCCCCGCTCGCGGTGAAGAGGTCGACCAGGGCGTCGCGGACGAACGCGTGGTCGTCGGCGAGCAGAACCTTGATCACAGTCACCTCCCATGTCACCCGAGTCGTGGGCAGAACGGTGCGGAACTAGGTGCGGGGTCGACGCCAGGTGCACGGGCCTCGCAGCGATGCCTCCTCAGGGTCGCCGACGCGCCCGGGCGCCGCAGCCCGACCGCGGGGGGTGGACGGCTCCCCCAATGCGGGGGTAGGGGCTAGAGGCCATGGTCACGAGAGGCCGTCGGTGGCCTGGGGGCGCAGCTCCCGGGGATGCACGCGCCCGGCCAGGAGATCCGCGGCCAGGTCGTCGACGGACCGCCCGGCCGCGTACGCAGAGGCCCGCAGCAGCGCGAGAGCCTCCGGGTAGTCGACCTCGAACAGGAAGCCCAGTTGGGCGATCGCATTCCAGACCTCCGCCCGCTGCCGCGCGGCCGGGGACTGCAGCCAGGCCGGGCCGCGGTCGGCCGGCCACGTCGACCAGACGGCCGCCTCGCTCAGCGCCGAGGTCGCGAGCTCACCGACGGCCATCGCCTCGAACACGTCGAGGTCGGGCACCGCGGACTCGTCGGTGAAGTACAAATTCAGGGCACCCCGCCCGGAGAGCGCCTGCGGCAACGGCAGCGCGACGACGGCCCGGTAGGGCGTCCGGCCGGCCAGCAGGTCGGCGAAGGCGGGCCAGCGGCGGCGGAGGTCGTCCAGCACGGCGAAGACCGGTTCCCGCGACTGCTCGGCGGCCGTGCACGGCCCGGTGCCCACGGTGAACTGCAGGCGCTCGGCGAGAGTGGCGTACGGGCCACTGGCGGCCAGCGGGATCCGCCGCCCGGATCCGTCGGTGAGGCTGAGCCCCGCGCCGTCGACCCGCAGCACCCGGGCCGACGCGCGGGCCAGCCGTACCGGAAGGAGCTCCGGCCCGGCGAGGTCGGGGGCGGCCGCGTCGACGACCGCGGCAGTGAAGCGCTCGGCGATCGTCACCCCCCGATCATCCCCCGCGGGGGGCAACGGCCGCTGCGGGGGCAGCCGACGGGCGCCCGGACGGGCCCGGGCTCACCCCCGCCCGTCGAGGACGGTGGAGTAGACCCCGGCGGTCTGCTGGGCGACCGCTGGCCAGCCGAACTCGGCCAGCACGCGCTCCCGCCCGGCGGCGCCCATCGCGGCGGCGCGGGTCGGGTCGGCCAGGAGCTCGGCGATCCCCGCGGCCAGGCCCGCCTCGAAGGCGGCCACGTCGGAGGGGTCGTAGGGGACCAGCAGCCCGGTGCGGCCGTCGTCGACGACCTCGGGGATCCCGCCGACAGCGCTGGCGACCACGGCGGTCCCGCAGGCGGCCGCCTCGAGGTTCACGATGCCCAGCGGCTCGTACACCGACGGGCAGATGAAGACCGTCGCCCCGCTGATCAGGGGCACCAGCTGCTCGCGCGGCAGCATGGCCTCGATCCACACGACGCCGTCGCGGCGGGACTGCAGCGCGGCGACGGCGTCGGCGACCTCCTGGCGCTCGGCGGGGGTGTCCGCCGCGCCCGCGCACAGCACCAGCCCGGCGTCGTCGGGCAGCTGGGCGGCGGCGGCCAGCAGGTGGGCCAGCCCCTTCTGCCGGGTGATCCGGCCGACGAAGAGGGCGTAGGGCCGGTCGGGGTCCACGCCGAGGCCCCGCACCACCTCCGGCGCGGCCACCGGGCGGTAGGCCTCGGCGTCGACGCCGTTGTGCACCACGTGCACCCGGGCCGGATCGAGCTCGGGATAGACGGCCAGCACGTCCTCGCGCATGCCGGCGCTGACGGCGATGACCGCGTCCGCGGCGAGGTAGGCGGTGCGCTCCACCCACGAGGAGAGGCGGTACCCGCCGGCGAGCTGGTCGGCCTTCCACGGCCGGCGCGGCTCCAGGGAGTGCGCGGTCACCACGTGTGGCGTCCCGTGGACCAGGGAGGCGAGCAGCCCGGCCCCGTTGGCGTACCAGGTGTGGCTGTGCACGAGGTCGGCCCCGGTCAGCGCCGCGGCGATCTCGACGTCGACGCCGAGCGCCTGCAGCGCCCCGTTGGCGCCGCGCAGCCCCGGGGGGACGACGTGCCCGGTCGCGTCCGGACGCGGCTCTCCGAAGCAGTGGACGTCGATGTCCGGACCGGCCGGCAGCGACCGCAGGGCGGCCACGAGGTGCTCGACGTGCACCCCCGCGCCGCCGTAGACGTCCGGGGGCCACTCTCGGGTCACGATGCCGATGCGCACGCTGGTCACCCTAGGGGGAGGGGGCGGGGAGCGAAGTTCGGCGAACGACCCTGGTTACGGCTACGTTGCGTGACATGCGTGGCGGTCCTCGGGTGCTCGGCATCGTTCTGGCGGGCGGGGAGGGGAAGCGGCTGGCGCCGCTGACCCAGGACCGGGCCAAGCCGGCGGTGCCCTTCGGCGGCAACTACCGGCTCATCGACTTCGTGCTGTCCAACCTGGTGAACGGCGAGGTCCGGCAGATCGCCGTCCTGACGCAGTACAAGAGCCACAGCCTGGACCGGCACATCACCACCACGTGGCGGCTGTCGCAGCTGCTGGGCAACTACATCACCCCGGTGCCGGCCCAGCAGCGGCTCGGTCCGCGCTGGTACACCGGCAGCGCCGACGCGATCTTCCAGAGCCTGAACCTGATCTACGACGCCCGCCCCGACATCGTCCTGGTCTTCGGCGCCGACCACGTCTACCGCATGGACCCGACGCAGATGATCGACCAGCACCGACAGACCGGGGCCGGGGTCACCATCGCCGGGCTGCGCGTTCCGCGGGCCGAGGCCACCGGGTTCGGCGTCATCGACGCCGACGCCGCGGGCAGGGTGCGCGGCTTCCTGGAGAAGCCGGCCGATCCGCCGGGGCTGCCGGACTCCCCGGAGGAGAGCTTCGCCTCCATGGGCAACTACGTCTTCAGCACCGACACCCTGCTGGAGGCTCTGCGCGCGGACGCCGAGGACGAGAACTCCGCGCACGACATGGGCGGCTCGATCATGCCGATGCTCGCCGACGCCGGGGAGGCGTGGGTCTACGACTTCTCGACCAACATCGTTCCCGGGGCCACCGAGCGCGACCACGGCTACTGGCGCGACGTCGGGACGATCGACTCCTACTTCGACGCCCACATGGACCTGGTGTCCGTGACGCCGATCTTCAACCTCTACAACGACCGCTGGCCGATCCTCACGCTGCCGCCCCAGCTGCCGCCGGCCAAGTTCGTGCTCGGCGGCCGCGCGGAGGAGTCGATGGTCAGCGCCGGGACGATCATCGGCGGCGGGTCGGTGCACAACTCGGTGGTCTCGCCGGGCGTGTACGTCGACCGCGGCGCCAGGGTGGAGGACAGCGTCCTCATGGACGGCGTGCAGATCGGCGAGGGCGCCTACGTGCGGCGGGCCATCCTCGACAAGAACGTCGTCGTGCCTGCCTGGGCCCGCATCGGCGTCGACCTCGAGGCCGACAAGCAGCACTACCACGTCAGCGCGGGCGGCGTGACCGTCCTGGGCAAGGGAGCGCGGGCCGTCGTCTGAGGACCGGCCGCCGGCCACCGCTCCGCTCGTCGTCACGCTGCTGCTCGCCGACGAGGCCCAGCGGCGCTTCGACCGGCTGCGCGCCGAGCACTTCCCGCCGCGGCCCCTTCCCGGGGCCCGCCCCGAGCGTGCGAGGGGTGGGGAGGAAGGGGTGTTTCGACTGGCCGCCCACGTCACGCTCTTCCACGCCCTTCCCGGCGAGCACGAGGACGCGGTGGCGGCCGACCTGGCGGCGGCGGCCGCGCGGCCGGCCTTTCCCGTCGCGGTCACCGGCCTGCGGCTGCTCGGCCGGGGAGTGGCCTACACCCTGGAGTCGGCCGAGCTGACCGCACTGCGCGACCGGCTGGCGGTCGCGTGGGCGCCGTGGCTGACCCGGCAGGACCGCCAGCGGCACGCGCCGCACGTCACCGTGCAGAACAAGGTGGACCCCGCGGTGGCGCGGGCACTGCGGGACCGGCTGGCCGCCGGCTTCACCCCGACCACGGTGCCCGCGCGGGGGCTGGGCCTGTGGCGCTACCTGGGCGGGCCCTGGGAGCCGGTGGCGGAGTTCCCGTTCGAAACCGCCGGCTGAGCTCAGCGGCGCTTGGCCGCCACCAGCAGGCCGGCGCCGATCGGCAGCACCGCCGAGGTCAGCGTGTCGTCCTCCCGGACGGTGCGCGCCAGTTCCCGCCAGGTGACCGTCCGGGGGTCACGGGCCGAGCGGTCGGCGATCCGGCCGCCCTCCAGCAGCCCGTGGCAGGCCAGCGTGCCGCCGAGGCGCACCAGGTCCAGCAGCGCTGGGAGATGGCCGGCGTACTCGGTCGGCGGGCCGGCGCACACCACCATGTCGTAGGCGCCCGGCGAGAGCCGCGGGAGGACCTCGGCGGGCGTGCCGAAGATCAGCCGGGTGCGGCCGGAGGCGACCCCCGCCTCGGTGAACGCCGTGCGCGCGGCCCGCAGCTGCTCCGGGTCGCCGTCGAGCGCGGTGAGGACACCCTCGGGCCGCATGCCCTGCAGCAACCACAGCCCGGCCACGCCGCCGCCGCTGCCGATCGACACCACCGCCCGGGCGCCGACCGCGGCGGCAAGAACGGCGAGGGTGGCGCCGACGGCCGGCTCGACCGGCGCGGCCCCGCCGAGCTGCGCCGCCCGTGACCGGGCGGCCGCCAGCGCGGGCGTCTCCGTCGCGAAGCGGTCGGCGTAGGCGGCGCCCTCGGCGCTGCCGATGCCCGACGGCGGTCCCTCGACGCTCATCACCGGGCGAGGGTAGTGGCCGGTCCCGTGCCGTTGACGGCCCGGCACGGAGCTGTGAGCTCGCTGTGAACGGGAACACGCGTTCGGGCGCGGTCCGTTGATCTGGACGTGCGCCTGAAGCGAGCCGCCGCTGTCCGCCCTGCCGACACGCCGGAGGTCACGGCGGCCCCGGTCTGCGATCCTAGAGGCGTGCCCGACCCCGCCCTGCCCACCCCGACGGCCGGCCCCGGCCTGCCCGCCGGTGCGCCCGTCGACGGCGACGGCTGGGTGGCGCCCACGTGGGAGCAGGTGGTCCGTGAGCACTCCGCCCGGGTCTACCGGCTGGCCTACCGCCTCTCGGGCAACGCCCAGGACGCCGAGGACCTGACGCAGGAGACGTTCGTCCGGGTTTTCCGGTCGCTGGCCGACTTCTCGCCCGGGACGTTCGAGGGCTGGCTGCACCGCATCACGACCAACCTGTTCCTCGACATGGTCCGCCGGCGGCAGCGGATCCGGTTCGACGCGCTGCCCGAGGACACCGAGCGGCTGCCCGGCACCGCGCCCAGCCCGGAGCAGGTCTACGCCGACACCCACCTCGACCCGCAGGTGCAGGCGGCGCTCGACGCGCTGCCGCCGGAGTTCCGCGTCGCCGTCGTCCTCTGCGACATCGAGGGGCTGACCTACGAGGAGATCGCGGCCACCCTGGGCATCAAGCTCGGCACGGTGCGCAGCCGCATCCACCGCGGCCGCGTTCAGCTGCGCTCCGCCCTGGCCCACCTGGCCCCCCGGCGTCCCGGCGCCGAGGGGATCGCGCTGGCGGAACGGAGCGAGCCGTGAACGGGCCCGCGATCGTCCCCCTGCCGCACGGAATCGAGGAGGAGGCGTGAGCATCCCGGAGAGCCATCTGGCGCAGGAGGCCATCGCCGCGCTCGTCGACGGCGAGCTCCCTCCCGGCCCGGCCCGCCGCGCCGCCCGGCACCTGTCCGGATGCGGGCAGTGCCGGCTGGCCGTGCAGGCCCAGCGGGAGGCCAAGGAGGCCCTGCACCGCTGCGCCGACGTCGACGTCCCCGGTGACCTGCTGTCCCGGCTGCGGGCGATCCCGTTCACCACGGACGTCCCCGGCGCCGGGGGCGGCGGACTCGGCACGGTGACCGCCGGCCCTGGGCAGCTGACCGTCAGCGACGCCTCCGGGTCCTGGGCGATGCCGCTGGACCCGCCGCGCCCGACCCCGCAGGAACGCGCCCACCAGGCCCGCTGGCTGCGCCGCGGCGTCACCGGCACCCTGGTCGGGCTCGGTCTCGGCGTGACGGCCCTGGCGCTGAGCCTGCCGGGCACCACCGCCGTTCCCGACCGGACGCCGCCGCCCTCGGTGGCCGGCCCGTCCTCGCCGGACCAGCGCAGTGAAGTGGTTCCGCCGCTCGTGCGCAGCATGCGGGCGGGCGCGCCCGTCGCCGTCCCGGCCGGCGCACCGGGCAGGACACCCTGAGCACCGTCAGCGACCGCAGGCCCGGGGAGGACCCGCTGCCCGACACCTCGCCGTCCTCGGCCGAGCCCGGTACCGCCGCGCGCGAGGAGCGGCCGGGTGCCGAGATCCCCGACGCCGCCTTCGCCCGCCCCTCCGACGCGGTGGACGGCTTCGCCCCGCCGCCGGAGC
>DATAAV010000386.1:0-3122 GCA_036259935.1 Geodermatophilus sp.
CGAGCACGTCGCCTTCGTCTACGGCGACATCGGCGACGGCGAGGACGTGCTGGTGCGGGTGCACTCCGAGTGCCTCACCGGCGACGTGTTCGGCTCGCTGCGCTGCGACTGCGGGCCGCAGCTGCAGGCCGCGCTCGCCGCGGTGGCGCAGGAGGGGCGCGGCATCGTGCTCTACATCCGCGGGCACGAGGGCCGGGGGATCGGCCTGCTGCACAAGCTGCAGGCCTACCAGCTCCAGGACATGGGGATCGACACCGTCGACGCCAACCTCGACCTCGGCCTGCCCGCCGACGCGCGCGACTACGGCACCGGCGCGCAGATCCTCGTCGATCTGGGCGTGCACACCATGCGGCTGCTCACCAACAACCCGGCCAAGCGCGCCGGGCTGGAGGGCTACGGGCTCCAGGTGACCGGGCGGGTGCCGCTGCCCAGCCACGTCACCGCCGAGAACCTGGCCTACCTGCGCACCAAGCGCGACCGGATGGGTCACCTGCTCGACATCATCGAGCCCGAGACCGAGTCCGGGCCCGCCGACGCCGCGACCGTGCCCGGCACCGACGTCCCGCTGCGGCAGCGGGAGCAGCAGCTGTGAGCGGCAGGGGTGCGCCTGAGGCGACGGCGGTGGATGCGGCCGGGCTCACGCTCGGCATCGTCGCCACCACCTGGCACGCCGAGATCACCGGGGCGCTGCTCGACCGCGCGGTCGCCGCCGCGGTCGCCAGTGGCGTCCCCGAGCCGACCGTCGTCCGGGTGCCGGGCGCGGTCGAGCTGCCGGTGGTCGCCCAGGCGCTCACCGAGCGGCACGACGCCGTCGTCGCGCTGGGCGTGGTCGTCCGCGGCGGGACGCCGCACTTCGAGTACGTGTGCGACGCGGTCACCGCGGGACTCACGCGGGTCGCGCTGGACGCCGGGAAGCCGGTCGGCAACGGCGTCCTCACCTGTGACACCGAGGAGCAGGCCCGCGACCGGGCCGGACTGCCCGGCTCGGCCGAGGACAAGGGCTGGGAGGCGGCCGTGGCGGCCCTCGCGACCGCGCTGACCCTCCGCGGCCTCCGCGGACCCTCCCGGTCGACCGGCTTCTCGATCCGACCGGCCGACGGGAGCCGCGCGTGAAGACCTTCGACCAGTTGTTCGCCGAGCTCTCGGCCAAGGTCGCCGCCGGCGACCCGGCGTCGGGGACGGTCACGGCGGTCCGTGACGGCGTGCACGCCGCGGGCAAGAAGGTCGTCGAGGAGGCCGCCGAGTCCTGGATGGCCGCCGAGCACGAGGGGGCCGAGCGCACCGCCGAGGAGGTCAGCCAGCTCCTCTACCGGGTGCAGGTCCTGATGCTCGCCCGCGGGCTGACCCTCGACGACGTCTACGCCCACCTCTGAACCATCCCTGACCAACCCGACCGAAGGAGTCCGTCCGTGCTGCGCATCGCCGTGCCCAACAAGGGCGTCCTGAGCGAGCCGGCCGCCGAGATGCTCACCGAGAGCGGCTACCGCCAGCGCCGCAGCACCAAGGACCTCGCCGTCTACGACCCCGACAGCGACACCGAGTTCTTCTACCTGCGCCCCCGCGACATCGCCGTCTACGTCGCCGCCGGCACGCTGGACGTCGGCATCACCGGCCGCGACATGCTGCTCGAGACCGCGCCGGCGGTCGGCCAGGGTGCCGCCGCGGTCGAGGTCATGCCGCTGGGCTTCGGCCGGTCCTCGTTCCGGTTCGCCACGCCGCTGGAGTCCGGCATCGAGGCCGTCGAGCAGCTGGCCGGCAAGCGCATCGCCACGGCCTACCCGGTGCTGCTGCAGCGCTACCTCGACGAGCAGGGCATCGCCGCCTCGGTGGTCAAGCTCGACGGCGCGGTGGAGACCGCGTGCCGGCTCGGCGTCGCCGACGCCGTCTGCGACGTGGTGGAGACCGGGACGACGCTGCGCGCCGCCGGGTTGCACATCATCGGCGAGCCGGTGCTCACCAGCGAGGCCGTCCTGGTGCGCCGGGCCGGGGCCGAGGAGATCCCCGCGGTCGCCCAGCTGCGCCGCCGGCTGCGGGGGGTCCTGGTGGCCCGGCAGTACGTGATGCTCGACTACGACTGCCCCAACGACCTGCTCGAGAAGGCGACCGCCCTGACCCCCGGCCTCGAGGGCCCGACGGTCAGCCCGCTGCAGACGGCGGGCTGGTCGGCGGTGCGGGCGATGGTCGCGCAGCACGAGACCAACCGGGTGATGGACGAGCTGTGGGAGCTCGGCGCCCGCGCCATCCTCGTCACGAGCATCCACGCCTGCCGGCTGTGACGCGGTGACACCGCGGTCCTCCGGACCGCACCGCCGCTGATCACAGTTCCCGGCCGCCGGTGGTCACGGTGGACTGACGCGCGAGAGCCCCCGCCCGGAGTGGACGGGGGCTCCCCCGCGTTGCTCGGCCTCGAGCTCGCGAGCGGTGAGGAGGACCGGACCTCCCTCAGCGGACCCGCATGGTGCGGTCGACCAGGTCGATCGCGGTGCACAGCCCCAGCGCCAGCGCCCGGCCGCTGGTGGCGCCGGTCGCCAGCAGCCCGTCGATCGCCGGCGCCAGCGGCCGCTCGCCGACCAGCCCGTGCAGCACCGCGGCGTACTCGGCGCTGACCCGGCCGGCGGCCGCGTGCCGCAGCAGCGCCCGCGAGAGCTCCGTCGTCCGGCCGGCGGCCAGCGCGGAGACCGCGGCGGCGAACCGCTCGGCGGCGGGGTGACCCAGCAGCACCAGTCCGGCCATCGTGCCGGCCATGACGTCGTCCCCGGCCGGGGTGAGCCCCGGGCCCAGGCCGATCAGCCGGGTGGCCGTGCGCAGCGCCGCGTCGAGGTCGGCCCGGCGGACGGCGCCGCGCAGGGCGGCCAGCGGACCACCGGGGCCGGCCGGCAGGCCGGGGAGGGTGAACGCGCTGTGCGGGACGCCCTCGCCGTAGAGCGCGTTGCGCAGCTGGCGCACGCCCTCGGGCAGCAGGGCCGGACGGGGGCGGGGCAGCCGGGGGCGCGGGTCCCACCAGGCGGCGGCGCTCACGGCGAGGTCGCCGACGACGATGCGGCCGCCGCCGACCTCGGCCGGGGCGTCGGGTGGGAGCGCCACCAGTGGGCGGCCGTTGCTGGGGCGGAACAGCACGCAGC
>DATAAV010000387.1:0-2576 GCA_036259935.1 Geodermatophilus sp.
GCCGCCACCGGGTCCCGCGCACGGTCGTGCTCTGCGTGCACCCGGCATGCAGAGCACGACTTTCCGGGGAGGAACTTCGTCCGCCCGGGCACGCCGGGTGAGGCTGGGACACCCCAGCGTCCGGACGCGCGGCGGCCGCGCCGATCGGGGGCAGCGGCCCGCCGCGCCGGTCGCCGACCATGCCGGGATGGCGGCAGGCCTGGACGCAGGAACCGGGGCGGGCACGGGCAGCCGGGTGGAGTGCCGGGTCCTCGGCCCGCTGGAGGTGACGGCCGGCGGCTGGCCGCTGCCGCTGGGCGGCCGCAAGCAGCGCCTGCTGCTGGCCGTGCTGCTCCTGGCGGCCGGCCGGACGGTCTCCGACGACCGGCTCATCGACGTCCTGTGGGGCGAGGAGGCCGGCGACCGGGTCCGCAACACCCTGCAGGTGCACGTCTCCGCGCTGCGCCGGGTGC
Organism: Geodermatophilus sp.; assembly: GCA_036259935.1. Classification (GTDB taxonomy): domain Bacteria; phylum Actinomycetota; class Actinomycetes; order Mycobacteriales; family Geodermatophilaceae; genus Geodermatophilus. Next base: position 453 of record DATAAV010000387.1, read on the forward strand.
TGCAGCGGGCCGGCGCCGGCCTGGAGATCGTCCGCCGGGAGCCCGGCTACGCGGTCCCGCTGCAGCCGGGGCAGCTGGACCTGCTGCGCTTCCGGGACGGGGTCGACCGCGGCCGGACGGCGCTGCGGGAGGGCCGCGCCGCCGAGGCGGTCGCCGCGCTGGACGAGGCCCTGGCCCTGTGGCGGGGCCCGGCGCTGGCCGACCTGGCCGACGAGCCGGCGCTACGCGCGGAGCTGACCGCGCTGGAGGAGAGCCGGCTGGCCGCGGTCGCCACCCGGGCCGAGGCGCACCTGGCGCAGAGCCGGCACACCGGGCTGATCGGCGAGCTGGCCGGGCTGGTGGCCGCGACACCCCTGGACGAGCACCTGCGGGCGCTGCTGGTGCTCGCGCTCTACCGCAGCGGACGGCCGGCCGACGCGCTCACCGTGCTGCGCGAGGGCCGCCGGGTGCTGCGCGACGAGCTGGGTGCCGACCCCGGGCCCGAGCTGCGCGACCTGGAGCGGGCGGTGCTGGCCGCCGAGGACCTGCGGGGCATCGAGCGGGAGGAGCGCCCCTTCCTCGTCTTCCGGGACGCCGCCGGCGAGCAGCGGGTCGCCGTCCTCGACCGGGCGCGCTCGCCGGTGACGGTGGGCCGGGGCGCGGACAACGCCGTCCGGCTGCCGTGGGACCGGGAGGTCTCCCGGAGGCACGCGACGCTGGAGTGGTGCCGGCTGGGCTGGGTGCTGGTCGACGGGTCCCGCAACGGCTCGCTGGTCGACGGCCGGCCGGTGCACGGGCGGCGGCTGCTGCGCGACGGCGCCGTGGTCCGGGTGGGGGAGACCGCGCTGCTGTTCCGGTCGGCGACCCGCGGGGACGCGCCGCCGGAGTTGGCGACCGTGCCGACGGCGGAGGCGCCGGCGGCGCTGCTCGGCGCGCTGGACCCGCGGGAGGCCGCCGTCCTCGACGCCGTCCTGGCCGTTCCCGCCGGCGGGTACCGCGGCGGCCGGCCGGAGGAGCTGCTGGCCGAGGCCCTCGCCCTGCCCGTCGCGGAGGTCGACGCCGTGGTCACCGCGCTGTGCCGGCGGCTCGGCGTCCCCGACAGCGGACCGGCCCGGGTCCCCGACCTGGGAACCCGGGCCCGTGCCCTGGGGATCGGTTCGGCCTGAGGGTCAGGCGGCGGCCAGCACGTCCAGCAGGTCGCCGACCGGGTCCGCGGCGTCGACGGCGGACTGCGTGGTCGGCGCCTGGCCGGTGAGCGTGCCGCTTCCGCTGCCCTCGCCGGTGGACCGCAGGCCGTAGCCGTACTCGTAGCTCACCTCCCAGTAGGTCCAGCCGTCGGCCTCCGCGAAGACGTAGGTGATCGACTCGTACGCGTAGGAGGAGCTCGACGCGCTCTCCGAGTAGTCGGCGTAGCCGTCGTCGTCGAGGTCGTAGGCCACCGCGTCGACGTAGCCGTCGAGGTCGGTGTCCGCCCCCCAGACGTCGGGCGCGCCGTTGACGGTGGTGTCCAGACCGACCTCCTCGACGTAGCCGTCCTGGTCGCCGTCGAAGGCCCAGACGTCCGGGAGGCCGTCGGCATCGGTGTCGACGGCGACCTGCTCGAGCAGGCCGTCCTCGGTGAAGTCGAAGGCCCAGGTGTCCTCGAAGCCGTCGCCGTCGGCGTCGAAGCCGTAGGCGTCCACGTAGCCGTTGCCGTCGAGGTCGTAGGTGCCGACGTCGAGGGTGTCGGCCGAGGCCGGGCCGGCGGTGGCCAGGGCCAGCGCGACGGCGGCGGTCGGGACGGCGGTGCGGAGGAGGGTGCGGGCGAGGCGGGTGCGGGTCATGGCGGGTGCCTTCCTCGGTCGGGAGCCGTGCTCGGCTCGATGCGAGGACGGTCGGCCGGGGCGCTGAAGAACCGCTGAAGTCCGCCCGCCGGGGGAGGACGAGGGCAACGCGCAGGACACGTTGCCGTCATCCGGGCCGCCTACCGTCGAGGGCGATCCGGATCCGAGAGGGGGAGCAGATGAACACCGTCACCACGACCGAGAGGTCCACCTGGACCTGCCCGAACTGCCAGCGGGAGACCCGCTCGCGCCGGAAGCGCTGCGAGGAGTGCGGCACCTCGCGCTTCTGACCGCGCTCTCGTGGAGGAGCCGCCCGTCGGTC
>DATAAV010000388.1:0-2967 GCA_036259935.1 Geodermatophilus sp.
CCCAGCCGCTCCAGCAGCCTCGCCGTGGCCATCGCGACCTGCGGCGCCACCGTGTCCACCAGACACGTGGCGAACAGCGCCACCCTCATGCCGCTCCCTCCCGGTCGGCCGCGACGTCGCGGCGCACCATGCTCGACTCCCGGACGACGAGCACCGGCTCGAACACCGGTTGCTCGTGCCGGTGACCCTCCCGACCCTCGTCCAGGAGCAGCTCGGCCGCACGCCGGCCGAGTTCCTGCCGCGGCTTGCGCACCGAGCTCAGCGGCACGGCAGCCGCCGCGGCGAAGTCGATGTCGTCATATCCCACGATGGCGAACTCGTCGGGCACCCGGACCCCGTGGCGCACCATCTCCTGGAGCACGCCGAGCGCCAGCAGGTCGTTGGCGCACACGGCCGCCGTGGGACGCCGGGACGCCGGCAGGCCGATGACCCGGGCCGCGGCCTCCCGACCGCCGGCGACGCTGAGCTCGCCGGGGGACAGGACGGTCAGCTCCGCGTCGGGGACCTCGCGCACCGCCGACTCCACGCCCGCGTGGCGCTCCCGGATCTGCGGCAGGGCGGCGTGCCCGCCGACGAAGGCGATCCGGCGGTGGCCGCGCTCGAGCAGGTGCTCGGCGGCCAGCCGCCCGCCGAGGACGTCGTCGGTCGCGACGGCGCACTGGTGTGGGCCCGGCGCGCGTCGGTCGACGAGGACCACCGGGACGCCGCGGTCGCGGAGCGCGTCCAGCTGTGGGGTCAGCTCGGCGGTCGGGGTGATGAGGACGCCGTGCACCCGCTGCTCGGCGAGCAGGCCCAGGTGCGCGGCCTCCTTCTCCGGGCGGTCGTCGGAGTTGCACAGGACCATCGCGAGGCCGGCCGCGTTGACGACGTCCTCGACCCCGCGGGCGACGTCGGTGAAGAAGGGGTTGGCCATGTCGAGCACCACCAGGCCGACGGTGCGGCTGGAGCCCGCGCGCAGCTGACGTGCCGACTCGTTGCGGACGAAGCCGAGGGCGGCGATCGCGTCGAGGACCTTGGTCCGGGTGGCTTCGCTGACCACGTCGGGCCGGTTGAGGACGTTGCTCACCGTGCCGACCGACACCCCGGCCCGGCCGGCGACGTCCCGGATGCTGGCGGTCAGGACCCCTCCTCGTGGGCGGTCGCGGTCAGGGATGGGAACGCCCGGGGATCGTGTCAGACACCACGCCCGGCGACCGCTCCGGTGCCCGCCGAGGGCTCGTGCTCGGCGGCTGTCCGGAGCCCGGCCTTGGTGAAGGCGAGGGCGTCGCGGGCGAGGGCGGCGTTGTCGGTCCACAGGTTGCGCCAGATGGCCAGGTCGTTCGACAGGGTCCGGTGCACGACCTCCGAGGAGAACGACTCGAACGTCACGATGCCGTCGTAGCCCACCTCGGTGAGCGCGCCGAAGAACTCACCCCAGGGGATCGAGCCCGTGCCCAGGGCGCCGCGGTGGGACTCGCCCACGTGCACGTAGCCGAGCCGCCCGGCCGCCGCGGCCGCGCGCACCGCTCCGGCGAACGAGTGCTCCTCGATGTTCATGTGGTACGTGTCCAGGTGCGCCATCACGTTGGGCCGGTCCACAGCGGCGATGAAGTCCAGGGTCTCCTGGGTCGTGTTCATGACGTTGGTCTCGTACCGGTTGCAGAACTCGAGGGCCAGCGTGATCCCCGAGGCCGCCGCCTTGTCGGCGAGCCAGGCGATCGACTCCTGCGAGTTGGCCCGGCCGCGCTCGGTGGCCGGGCCGGCGTACTTGCCGAGCTTGGAGTACAGGACGCCGCACAGCACGTCCCCGCCGCTGTCGCGCAGGACGTCCAGCGCGCGGCTGAGCCGCTCCCTGCCGCGCGCCACGACCTCGGGGTCCTCGCTGGACACGTCGGTGTCCGCGCTCAACCCGAGGGACGCGCTGACCTTCATGCCGTGCTCCTCCAGCAGGCGCGCGGTCATGCCGGGGTCGAACGCGGTCGGGTCGATCGGGGCGATCTCGATCAGGTCGTAGCCGGCCTCCCGGGAGGAGGCGATGGCGTGGCGTGCCTCCTCGGCGGTCCAGCCTCCCGTCCACACCAGCGCGTGGACGCCGTGGGTGATGGCCATGGGATCTCCTCGTCAGCCGGCTCCCGAGCGCGGGAGCGGGGTCTCGCCGTCCGGGCGAGGCGGGTCCGGATCGGGCTAGCGGGCTCCGTAGCGCCGGGTGGTCAGGCCGTTGAGCAGGGCCGCGAAGACCAGGACGGCGCCGAGCGCGAAGAGCTGGAACTGCGAGCCGGCGTTCCCCGGGACGGCGAGGAGGATCCCGGCGTTCAGCCACACCACCAGCAGCGTGGCCAGCACGACCCCCGCCACCCGGCCGATGCCGCCGGTGATCGCCACCCCGCCGAGCACCGCGATGGTGATCGCCGGCAGCGCCATGCCGTTGCCGGCGGTACCGGCGTCCGGCCGGGCGGAGGCGAACTGCGCCACGGTCACCACGGCCACCAGACCGGAGATCACCCCGGCGAGCAGGTAGGCGGTGAACCGGGAGCGCCGGACGTCGATCCCCGTCCACTGGGCGGCGACGTCGTTGGTCCCGATGGCGTACAGCCGCCGTCCGTAGGTGGTGCGGTTGAGGAGCAGCCACACCACCACGGCCGTCGGGACCAGGAAGGTGAGCGTGCCCAGGGGCACCGGGAGTCCGAGCACCGACACCGACTGCGCCGTGGAGTACAGCTGCTGGATCGGCGGTGTGCTGATCGGCTGCTGCTGGTTCACCACGACCGCCAGCGAGGAGAAGGCGTAGTAGGTCGCCAGCGTGGTGATGAGCGCGGGATAGCCGATGTAGGCGATCAGGAACCCGTTCACGGCCCCGAGGAGGCCGCCGAAGGCCGCGGCCAGGAGGATGGCCAGCCACAGCGGCCAGCCCCACAGTCCGTAGGCGAACCCGAAGACCATGCTGGTCAGGGAGACGTTCGCCCCGACGGACAGGTCGATGCCGCCGCG